>NZ_JABWRV010000030.1:0-70903 GCF_014269105.1 Pseudomonas sp. SWRI77
CACCCTCACCCCGCCACCCTCACCACCCCCATGTCGATCCCCAGATGCACCAGCTCGGCATGGGAACTGACTTGCAACTTGCTCTTGAGCAACGTCAGGTGGTTGGACACCGTCTTGGCGCTGATGCACAACTGCTCGGCAATCACCCGCATCGGTGTGCCCTTGGCCAGCATCACGAAAATCTCCATTTCACGCTGGGTCATGCGCCGCATGCGCGGGTCGCTGCCGCGCTGTTGTGGGGTACACGCCAGCTGGGTGGCCAACGCTTGTTCGATGTAGGCATGCCCGGCCAACACCCGCTGCACCGCTTCGATCAACACCTCGGGCGCCGCGTTCTTGGTCAGGTAACCCGAGGCCCCCGCATCCAGCGCCTGGCGCACCAGGGGCAGTTCATCGTGCAGGCTGAAAAACAGCACCCGCAACTGTGGCAGGCGCTGGCGCAGGCGGCGGGTGGTTTCCAGGCCGCTGATGCCTGGCAAGCCAAAGTCCATGATCACCAGGTTCGGCACTTGCTCCTGAACCCGGGCCAGGGCCTCTTCGCCGCTGGCGGCCTCGCGCACCTGCAACGCCGGCAGCACTGCCCGCAGCAGGCTGGCGTAACCTTGACGGACCACCGCGTGGTCATCGACCAGGACGATATTCATCAGACCTCCACGGGCATGTTCAGGGCCAGCGCCCAACCGGCACCCGGCCGGCTGAGGATGCGCAATTCGCCGCCCAGGCTGCGGGCGCGCTCGGCCATCGAATGCAGCCCCACCCCGGGGCGCTGGGGCTGGCATGCGCCGCAGCCGTTGTCGCGGATCAGCAGGCGCACGCCCTTGGCGCTGCGTTGCAGGCGTACCCGCACCTGGCTGGCGCCGGCATGCCGGGCGACATTGGTCAACGCCTCCTGCAGCAACCGATACAAGTGCACCCGGCTTGCCCCACTCAGCGTCGGCAGGTGCTCAGCGACCCGCAGGCGGCAATCGATGCCCTGGCTGGCCTGCCATTGGCTTACCAACTGGCCGAAGGCTTCGGCCAGCGGTACCTGGTGCAAGGCCACCGGATACAGGTCGTGCACCAGCGCACGAAAGCCCTGCTGCAGGTATTCGCAATGGAGTGCCAGGGCCTGCGCGGTCTGCTCCACCCGCGCAGGCTGGTCGGCCACCCTGCGCAGCAGGCAGGCCTGGGCGCGGATGCCCGCCAGGTATTGCCCGAGGTCGTCGTGCAGGGCCTGCGCCAGCCGTGTGCGCTCCTGCTCCTGCACCGCCAGCAGGGCCTGAGTCAGCTGGGCATTGGCGGCCTGGGCCTGGGCCAGCTCATCCAGCAACCCCCTGCCCCGGCGCACCGCCCAGCGGATCTGTAGCAACGGCAGAAGCAGCACTTTGACCAGGCGCATGGGCGGTTCTCCTCAAGGGTTGCGCGCCCAGCCTGGGGTGCGCTGCTGCCCATCGTAGAACCGAGCACCCCCAGCGGATTTACTACCTTGGTGCCGGGTAACCGCTACTTTCTGCATAGGCCCGCAACCCACTGGGGTCATCAGCCACGGCCAACTACTACTTTAGTACTGGCTTTGCTGTCTATCGTCGCATTCACAAAGCACCCCTGCTGGCATGTAATGGGCCTATAACAAAAAGGACAAAGCCCATGCCACGTGCCCTGCCCAGGCTGCCGCGCCCTTTGCTGGCGGCCCTTTCGCTGAGTCTGTCGCTGGGCGTCGCCCAGGCCGACACGACGCCGCTGTTCTCCGCCGAGGGCTATCGCACCGCCCTCTATCGCAGCCCGACCCCGCACCAGGTCGAGGGCGCCCAGGTTATCGATACCGCCACACTGCAGGGCCTGCTGGGGCAACAGCCCAGGCCGGTACTGGTCGATGTCTATCGCCGGCAATGGCTGCAAGGGCGCTTCATCGAAGACCACCCCCACACCAACCTCCCCGGCAGCTACTGGCTGGCCAACACCGGTGACGGTGAGCTGAGCCCGCCCTGGCAAGCCTACTTCGCACGCCATCTGCAAAAAGCCACCGGCGGCCATGTGGATCAACCGCTGGTCTTTTACTGCCGCGCCGATTGCTGGTTAAGCTGGAACGCGGTAAAACGCGCAGCGACCCTGGGCTATAAGAACCTGTATTGGTATCGCGATGGCCTGGACGCCTGGCAAAACGCCAAGCTGCCGCTGCAAGCCGCGCAGCCAGAGCCCTTTCCCTGAACTGACCGCCTGCGAACGCGTGCCCGCCCCATCCAATAACAACGAGGTGAAAAGGCCATGTACAAAATTCTGATTGCCGACGATCACCCACTGTTTCGCGAAGCCATCCACAACGTCATCAGCGATGGTTTCCAAGGCAGCGAAGTCATGGAAACTGCCGACCTGGACAGCGCCCTGGCGCTGACCCAAGCGCATGACGACCTCGACCTGATCCTGCTCGACCTGAACATGCCAGGCATGCACGGCCTCAATGGCCTGATCACCCTGCGCAACGAGGCACCGACCACACCGGTGGTGATCGTCTCGGCCGAGCAGGAAAAACAGATCGTGCTGCAGGCCATCACCTATGGCGCCGTGGGGTTCATCACCAAGTCCTCGCCGCGCTCACAGATGATCGAAGCGATCGAGCAGATCCTCAACGGCAATGTCTACCTGCCCCCAGACATCATCCGCGCCCAGAAGCCCGGCACCAGCCGACGCCTGAACGAGGCCCCGAGCTTCCCGCCGGAGATGCTCCAGGCCCTGACCCGCAAGCAACTGCTGGTACTGGAACGCATGACCAAGGGCGAGTCGAACAAGCAGATCGCCTACACCCTGGATATCGCCGAAACCACGGTCAAGGCCCATGTCTCGGCGATTCTGCGCAAACTCAATGTGCACAATCGTGTACAGGCAATCCTCAGTGCCGGCGATATCGACTTCGGCGACTACCTACGCCGCTGATCAGGCTGCGTGGCGTTGCCGGCCAGCAGGTGGCTCATCGCGGTCTTGAGTTTCATCGGCCGCACCGGTTTGTGCATCAGGGTGTGGCCCAACTCACGGATCTGTTGCTTGAGTTCGTTGCTGTAGTTGGCGGTGATCATCATCACCGCCAACGGCACCGCACGGCGGGCATTGATCCGCGCCACCGCATCAACGCCATTGCAGCCGTTGCCCAGGTGGTAGTCGGCGATCAGCAGGTCGGCTTCGGCGTGGTAGTTGTCCACCTGGCGCGCCAGGTCTTGCTCCGAGAGTGCCGTGACCACCCGGCAACCCCAACCTTCCAGCAGCGTGCGCATGCCGGCGCAGATCGCCGCGTCGTTATCCAGCACCCAGACCCGCGCCCCGCGCAGGCGTTCGAGCATCGGCTCGCTGATTGCCAGGCTCGGCTGTGGCTTGGGCGCGGTGGCGCTCAGCGGCACCTCGACAGCGAACACCGAGCCCTTGCCGAGCCATGAGCGCACACGGATCCGATGGCCGAGGATGCCGGCGATCTTCTCCACGATAGCCAAACCCAGGCCCAAGCCTCGGTCCTGGTCCGGGCGCTGCACATCGCCACGTTTGAACTCCTGGAACATTTCGTCAAAGCGTTCTTCGGCGATGCCGATCCCGCTGTCCCACACCTCGATCCACAGGCCGCGGTGCTGGCGCCGACAGCCCAGCACCACGCGGCCACTGCGGGTGTAGCGGATGGCATTGCTGAGCAGGTTGCGCAGGATCCGCGCCAGCAGCTGGATGTCGCTGTGCACCACGGCCGAACAGCCCACGAAGTGCAACTCAAGCCCTTCGCTGCGCGCCACCTGGGCGTACTCGGCAGCGAGGTTGTCCATCAGCTCGCTGAGGGCGAAGGGTGCGATATCGGCCTTGATAACCCCGGCATCAAGCTTGGAAATGTCCACCAGGGTGCCTAACAGGTTTTCCACGTCTTCAAGGGAATTGCTGACATTACGCACCAATTGAACACTCTGTTGCGGCTCGCGGCGCTCGAGCAAGGCGCTGGTGAACAGCCGCGCCGCGTTCAAGGGTTGCAGCAGATCATGGCTGACGGCGGCGAGGAACTTGGTTTTCGACAGGTTGGCCTGCTCGGCCTCGCGCTTGGCCTCGCGCAAGCGCGATTCAGCGTGGCTGCGCTCATCGATCTCGCGCAGCAGCTGGTCGTTGAGGCGGGTCAGTTCGGCGGTGCGCTCGCGCACCCGTTGCTCCAGGTTCTGGTAGGCCTGGTGCAGGGCCTCGGCGGTCTTGCGGCGCTCGGTAATGTCGCGGATCAGCACGAAGATCCCCACCACTTCACCGTTGGCCAGGCGGTTGGGGACGTAGGAGCGCAGCATGTAGCGCTCCTGATCGTTGATGTTGGTTTCGGCAAGCTCGAACGTCACGCTCTCCCCCGCCAGCGCCCGCGCCACGTAGGCTTCAAGGCGCTGGTAATGCTGCTCGCTGTGGGCCTCGCGCAGGCTCTGCCCGAGCATTACGCCGCGCGGCCAGCAATACCACTGTTCATAGACCTTGTTGGTGAACTCGTAGACCAGGTCGGCATTGAGGTAGGCGATCAGCGCCGGCACATGGTCGGTAATCAGCCGTATCCAGCGCTCGCTTTCGCTGAGGGCTTCGGCGTGCTGGTAGCGCTCGGTGATATCGGTGAAGGTGTTGACGAAACCGCCGGTGGGCAGCGGATGTGTACGGATTTCCAGCATGCGCCCGTCGTACAGGCGTTGTTCGCACTCGTGGATGACCCGCCCGTTGGCGTCGCGGCTGTCTGGGGTCAACAGGCTCAGTTCGCTGTCGCCGATCACCTCGGCAAAGGGCCGGTGGGCAGCGACTGGAGCCAAGCCGCTGAGCTCCAGAAAACGCCGGTTCCACAGTTCCAGAACCCCCTCGGCATTGACCATGGCCACCCCCTGGGACAGGTTGTCCACCGCCCGCTGCAACAGGTGCGACTTCTGTGCCACGGCCTGCTCGCGGCGCAGGGTTTCGCTGAGCTTGACCTCGGTGATATCGGTAAACAGGATCACCCGCCCGCCTTCGCAGGTCGGCCGTTCACTGACTTGCAGCCAGCGCCCGTTGTACAGCCGGTACAGCAGGTGCTCGTCGGCGTGCCCGCGGGTTTCTTCGCTGAACAGGCCACTGGCCGTCATCAGCCGCTTGACCTCGGCCAGGCGCATGCCGGCAATGATGCGCACCCGGGTGTTGGCCCAGAAGGCCTTGAAGCGGCTGTTGCACAGCACGATCCGCTGGTTCTGATCGAACAGCACGAAGGCGTCCGAGATGCTTTCGATGGCGTCTATCAGGTGCTGGTGGGCCGTCTCGGCCCGCAGTCGGGCTTCGCCGAGCAGATGGTTGCCGGCCTTGAGCTCGGCCATGGCCTGGTTCAGGGCATCGGTGCGTTCACGCACCTGCTCGGCCAGCACTACCGAATGCTGGAACGCCGCGTACGGGTCGTTGCCACGCGTCACGCCGGACTCGATGCGCTCGATCAGTGCGCCATTGATCCGCTGCAGCTTATGATTTTCGTGCTGCAGCCGGGCGACCTCGGCCTGCAGTTCAGCGGCTGAGCGCAGCTCGGTTGCGGGCAATGGCGACCCCGGTGAAGGTCTGGTTGATGTGCATGCCATTGAACTGCTCTCCGTAGGTGTTGAAGCCCATCACCCGCTGCTCGCGCAAGAACCCGCCGACCTGCGCCAGGCTGCCCTGGGCTTCCAGCTCCAGGCGCCGCAGGAAGCAGTCACAGCCGATGGTCAGCAGCAACGGGCCGAGGCGCCGGTGCAAGCCATCGAACACGTTGTGCAGGTTTGGCAACAGTGGCCCTGGGGCCATGGCCGTGAGCACGATGCCGTTCTCCACCGCGCAGTAGAAGCTCAGGCTCAGGTCCGGGTGCACTTGCTGGATCGCCCGCACGTAGTACTGGTCGTGGAGACGTACTGCCAGCGGGTGGGCGGCGAAAACCCGGTGATCGAGCTCGGCCACCGGCACGCCGATGTGCCGGGCGTACTCCTCGGCAGCGGGCTCGGCATTGAGCTCGAAGACCCGGCGCTGGGCACTGTCGGCGCCGGTCACCACCAGCTTTTCCTGGCGCGGCAGGATGTGGTGGGTGGTGAACACTTCGAAATCGAGCCAGGTGTTGACCAGCACCACCACCGCCGCACCGCTGTGGAAGGCGCCGCCGAAGTACACATGGGTGCGGGTCAGGTAGTTGTCATCGCCGGCCGAACCGCCGAAATGCGGGATGTCCCCCAGTGCTGCGCTAAGGGCGGCGAGGATCATCTCCTCGCGGCTGGACAAGCCGTCGAGCAGGGTCAGGGCAAAGCTGTGGCCTTTGATCGGCGCCAGGGTATTGCTGCGGCAGGTGCCGACCAGGCGCTCGACCCGCTGTTGGGCGTCGATCAGGCTGAAGCGCTCCATTTCATCGATCAGTTCGGTGGCGATGGAGAAATGCCGATGATCGAACCCCACTGCCGTCACGCAATTGCGGCCGTAGCCCAGCGGGGTGATTTCGCCGGCACTGGTGCAACCGACCAGGCGGATGCCGCCGAAACCTTGTTCGAGGGCCTCGCCCAGCTCGCGTAGATTGTATTCGGCCGAACAGAAGAACAGCACGAAGCCCAGGTGCGGGTGCAGCAGTTGCCGCGCCAGGTCCTGGGCCGCCAGCCGCGCGTCGGTTGCCTGGGACATGGCGCTGACAACACCATCGTTTTGGGCCTGCTGCATCGTGGTCTCCGGCGCGGGGTGTCTGAGGCTTGAGTGTACGGAGGGCGCACGGGGGGACGAATGCTACTTGGGTAGCGGGTTTGGGGTTCGATGGGTGTAGAGGGGGCGGATTGGGGCTTGGCCAGCCAAGGGCCAATCCGTGTTTCGTCCGCCGGCCATTTGCCTAATGCCAGAGCGCTTCTATATTCAGAAAGGCCTCACTGCCGGTTGATCAGAGCATCATGATGTCCACACCCGAGCAATTGATCATCTGCGAGCACTGCGATTGCGTTTATCAGAAGGCATTGCTCGCCAAACATCAGAAAACCGTGTGCACGCGCTGCGGCGGTGTGCTGCAGCGGCACAACGGCTTGACGGTGGAACAACGCCTGGCATTAAGCTTCACGGCTGCGGTGCTGTGGTTGTTTGCCAACTTCTACCCGGTGATGAGCATCAGCCTGCAGGGGCTTAAAAACAGCGCCACGTTATGGGACTCGGTGCTGGCGTTGAGCCAGGGGCCGATTACCTTCATGGCCATGGTCGCGGCCATTTCGATCATCATCGCCCCCGCCTTCCAGCTGCTGTTGCTCATCTGGGTGCTGGGTTTTGCCCTCACCGCCCGCCGCTCCCCCGCGTTCAAGCTGTGCATGCGCTGGCTGGAGACCTTGCGCCCCTGGAGCATGCTCGAAGTGTGCCTGCTGGGGGCGATGGTGGCGGTGTTCAAGCTCGCCGGTATGCTCGATGTGCTGCCGGGTATCGGCCTGCTCGCACTGGCTGTGTTGAGCCTGTTGATGATCCGTATCGCCGGGCGCGATATTCGTGACTTGTGGGACATGCCATGAGCCGGCCACCAACCGCCAGCGAGCTTGACTTGTGCCTGTGCCACAGCTGTGGCCTGGCCTGCGACATGCACGACGAACCGCACCAGTGCCCGCGCTGCGACGCCCCTTTGCATCGGCGCAAGACCAATTCTCTGGGCCGCACCTGGGCTTACCTGCTGGCCGCCCTGGCCTTCTATGTACCGGCGAACGTGCTGCCGGTGATGAACACCATGATGCTCGGCAGCGGCGCCGACAGCACCATCATGAGCGGCGTGCTGGAGTTCTGGGAGCACGGCGCCTGGGACATTGCGCTGATCATCTTCATCGCCAGCATCGCTGTGCCGGGGGTGAAGTTCGTGGCCCTGTCGATGCTCTTGATCACCGTCCAGCGCGGCAGTACCTGGGCGCAACAGCAGCGCTCGAAGCTCTACCGTTTCGTTGAACTGATCGGCTATTGGTCGATGCTTGATGTGCTGGTGGTAGCGCTGGTCGCGGCGCTGGTGAAGTTTCAATCGCTGGGTGACATCGAGCCGCGTCCGGGCATCCTGTTCTTTGGCCTGGTGGTGGTGTTCACCATGCTCTCAGCAATGAGTTTCGACCCCCGCATGATCTGGGACACGCCACCTGACAAGGAGCTCATGGATGACCCCATCCAGCAATGACCGCCCGCCCATTCCCGGCCCTGCACCGGTCAAGACTCGGCGCTTCGGCTTTTCCCTGGTGTGGATCGTGCCCATCGTGGCCGTGCTAGTCGGGCTTTCCCTGGTCGTGCACAACCTGATGCAGGAAGGCCCGACCATCACCCTCACCTTCAAGACCGGCGCGGGGCTGGCGGCCAACAAGACCGAGGTACGCTACCGTAACGTGGTGATCGGTCACGTCACCGAAGTGGCCCTGAGTGACGACCAGAAAAACGTCAACGCCACCGTCAAGCTCGACAAGCAGGCCGAGAGCTTCACCCGCGAGGACTCGAAGTTCTGGGTAGTCCGCCCGCGCATCGGCGCCGGTGGCGTGTCGGGCATCGACACCCTGCTTTCGGGCGATTACATCGGCGCCGACATCGGCCAGTCGAGCACCCGCGTGAAGCACTTCATTGGCTTGGAGAACCCGCCGGCCATCACCTACGGCGAGCCCGGCAAGCACTTCACCCTGCACACCCAGGACCTGGGCTCGCTGGACATCGGTTCGCCCGTGTATTACCGCAAGATCCCGGTCGGCCAGGTGGTCGCCTACGCCCTCGACCAGGAAGGTAAAGGGGTGGACGTGGAGATCTTCATCCATGCACCCAACGACGCCTTCGTGAGCGCCAACACACGCTTCTGGAACGCCAGCGGCATTGATGTGGAGGTCGGCGCCAATGGTTTTGCGTTGAAAACCGAGTCATTGTCGTCGATCCTGGTCGGCGGCATCGCCTTCCGCGCGCCGGACTACAACCCGAACGACACGGCCGCCAGCGAGAACCAGCGCTTTGAACTGTTCGCCGACCAGGCTGGTGCATTGGCCCCGCCCGCCGGCAAGGCGCAGTACCTGGCGCTACGCTTCGACCAGGCGATGCGCGGCCTCAAGGTCGGTGCGCCGGTCGAGTTCCTGGGCGTGGAGATTGGCCGGGTGGTCGCGGTGAACCTGGACTTCGATGAAGTCAAACGCAGTTTCCCGGTCAATGTCGGCATCGTCATCTATCCGCAACGCTTGGGCCGGGCGCACGAGAAGATGCTCAAGGTATTGCAGCACGACCCCAATGACGAAGCCTCCGCCGCCAAGCTGATCGGCACCTTTATCGACAACGGGCTGCGTGCCCAGGCGCGCAGTGGCAACCTGCTCACCGGCCAGCTGTACATCGCCCTGGACTTCTTCCCCAAAGCCGAGAAGGTGGCCTTCGACCCGGCGGCCCGCCCGGTGGTCATCCCGACCATTCCAGGCAGCCTGGAGCTGCTTCAGGAGCAGTTGCAGACCATGGTCGACAAGCTCAACCGGCTGCCGCTGGAGCGTATTGCCGGTAACCTCGATGCCAACCTGGTAGAGCTGCGCAAGGGCCTGACCCAGTTCAACGCACGGACCTTGCCAGGGGTGCAGAACACCCTGGCAGAGGTCAGCAATACCTTGAAGTCGGCCAATTCGACCCTGGCAGAAGACTCGCCACAGCGTGAACAGCTGACCCAGACGCTCGACGAGCTGGGGCGCATGTCGCGCTCCCTGCGCGAGCTTGCCGACTACCTGGGCCGCAACCCCGAGTCGCTGATCCGTGGCCGCCCGGACAACGCAGGGCCGATGGACCTGCAAGGGCCGCCCCGCAAATGACCACAGGAGTGTTGAACATGACCCCGTTGCCAAGGATTACCCTGCTGGTCGCGCTATTGGCCCTGGGCGCTTGCCGCAGCGACCCGATCCAGTTCCATACCCTCACGCCGGCGCAGCCGGCACCCACGTCGCACAACGCTGCGGACGAGATCCTGATCGAAAGTGTCAGCGTTCCACCACAGGTCGACCGGCCACAGCTGGTGATCCGCCAGGGCGACAGCAGCCTGGCGATTCTCGAGACGCAGTGGTGGGGCGCCACGCTGGTGGATGAGCTGCGCAGCGCGTTGGTCGACCAACTGAGCAATACCCGCCCCGCTCGCAAGCTGTCCCTGCGCGTGGATGTGCAACGCTTCGATTCACTGCCGGGGCAGTACGCACTGCTGGACGCCAGGTGGCGCTTGCGCGCCCGCGAAGCCAATACCCAGCTGACCTGCCGCAGCACCTTGCAGACCGCCGCTGGCAGCAGCATCGATGACGTGGTGATTGCCCAGCAAGCCAACGTCAAGCGCCTGGCGGCCCTGATCAGCCAGGCCGCCGCGTCGTCAAGCGGCACCTGCCCTGCCAATGGTTGAAGCTGCGGGGTCGTCACGCCAGCCGCCGCGCTAGCAGTTGTTCACACCGTTGAAACTTTCCCAGCGCAAGCCCAGTCCAGACCCCTATCGACCACAGCACGGGAGCAGACAATGACGGGCACGGTAGGCGACTTTCTGGTGGAGCGTTTGTATCAATGGGGGGTGCGGCGCATCTTCGGCTACCCCGGCGACGGCATCAACGGCGTGTTCGGCGCGCTGAGCCGGGCCAACGGCAAGATCCAGTTCATCCAGGCGCGCCACGAGGAGATGGCCGCGTTCATGGCCAGTGCCCACGCCAAGTTCACCGGCGAACTGGGCGTGTGCATTGCCACTTCAGGCCCCGGCGCATCGCATTTGCTCACGGGCCTGTACGACGCGCGCATGGACCACATGCCGGTGCTGGCCATCGTCGGCCAACAGGCACGGGCGGCACTGGGTGGGCACTATCAGCAGGAGCTGGACCTGCTGTCGATGTTCAAGGACGTGGCCGGTGCATTCGTCCAGCAGGCCTCCACACCTTCGCAGGTACGCCACCTGCTCGACCGCGCCGTGCGCACTGCCGTCGGCGAGCGGCGGGTGACGGCGGTGATTCTGCCCAATGACCTGCAGGACCTGCCCTACCACGAACCGCCACGTGCCCACGGCACCGTGCATTCGGGCATCGGCTACAGCAAACCCAAGGTGGTGCCCTATGACAGCGACCTGCAACGCGCCGCCGACGTGCTCGACGCCGGGCGCAAGGTCGCCATCCTGGTGGGCGCCGGGGCCTTGCAGGCAACCGAAGAAATCATCGCCATCGCAGACACGTTGGGCGCTGGGGTGGCCAAGGCGCTGCTGGGCAAGGCTGCAGTAGCCGATGACCTGCCCTGGGTGACCGGCGCCATCGGCTTGCTGGGGACCGAGCCCAGTTACCAGATGATGAACGAATGCGACACCCTGCTGATGGTCGGTTCGGGGTTCCCCTATGCCGAGTTCCTGCCCAAGGAGGGCCAGGCCCGTGGCGTGCAGATCGACCTGCAACCCGACATGCTGAGCCTGCGCTACCCCATGGAGGTCAACCTGGTCGGTGACGCTGGCGAGACCTTGCGTGCATTGCTGCCCCTGCTGCAACACAAGACCGACCGGCGCTGGCGCAAGAAGGTCGAGGGCTGGCGCGCACGCTGGGACAACACCCTGGCCAAACGTGCCATGGTCCATGCCGAGCCGATCAACCCGCAGCGCGTGGTGTACGAGCTGTCCCCGCGCCTGCCAGACGACAGCATCGTGACCAGCGATTCCGGCTCTTGCGCCAACTGGTATGCGCGCGACCTGCAGATTCGCCAAGGCATGCAGTGTTCATTGTCCGGCGGCCTGGCCTGCATGGGCGCCGCCGTGCCCTATGCCATTGCCGCGAAATTCGCCCATCCGCAGCGCCCGGTGGTGGCCCTGGTCGGCGATGGCGCGATGCAGATGAACAACCTGGCCGAGCTGATCACCGTGGCCAAGTACTGGCAGCAGTGGGAGAACCCGCAATGGATCTGTGCGGTGTTCAACAACGAGGACCTCAACCAGGTCACCTGGGAACAGCGGGTCATGGAAGGCGACCCCAAGTTCGAAGCGTCGCAGTCGATTCCCGACGTGCCCTACCACCTGTTCGCGATCTCCATCGGCCTGCAGGGCATTTTCGTCGACCGTGAAGAAGACATCGCAGCCGCCTGGGAACGCGCACTGAACGCCGATCGCCCGGTGCTGATCGAGTTCAAGACCGACCCCAACGTGCCGCCCCTGCCGCCGCATATCAAGCTGGAACAGGCGAAGAAATTCGCCAGTACCTTGCTCAAGGGCGACCCTGACCAGGCCGGGGTCATCGTGCAGACGGCCAAGCAGGTGCTCAGTTCGGTGCTACCGGGGAAGAAGTGACGGCAGCTGGGCAGAAACGCTGAACGTTTGCCCGCCAGGGTCAGTCGCACACCGTAGACGCAGTCGACTGTGCGACCCCCAACCGTGAGGACACCCAATGAGCGCAAACTCCCCCCAGAGTGGCGAAGCACATCCCCTCCGCCTGACGATCAACGGCCAGGCCAGGTCGCTGCAGGTTCACCCCTGGACGACACTGCTCGACCTGCTGCGCGAGCAACTGGATCTGATCGGCACCAAGAAAGCCTGTGACCATGGCCAATGCGGTGCCTGCACGGTGTTACGGGACGGCAAACGCGTCAACGCCTGCCTGACCCTGGCCGTCATGTGTGACGGCGCTGACCTGGTCACCATCGAAGGCCTGGCCGAAGGTGACAAACTGCACCCCCTGCAGCGCGCATTCATTACCCATGATGCCTTCCAGTGCGGTTACTGCACCCCAGGCCAGATCTGCTCCGCCGTTGGCCTGGCAGAAGAAGGGCGCGCCTGCACGCGCGAAGCCATTCGCGAGCAGATGAGCGGCAACCTCTGCCGCTGCGGGGCCTACAGCAACATCATCGCGGCGGTGGAAGAAGCACTGCCGCTGATGCGCGCCAAGGCCAACCTGCAGGGAGGGCCGCGCGCATGACGCCGTTCAGCTACCACAAGCCGGCATCGGTCGGCGAAGCCGTCGGCCTGGCCGACGTGTCCTCACGTTTCATCGCCGGTGGCACCAACCTCGTCGACCTGATGAAAGAAAACGTGGTGCGCCCCGAGCGCCTGATCGACATAACAGGCCTCGGGTTGAACGGTATCCAGCCCACCGCGAACGGTGGCGTGCTGATCGGCGCACTGGTCAGCAATGCCGAGCTGGCCTGGGCCTCTGTGATCGAACAGCACTATCCCCTGCTGGCCGAGGCCATTCTGGCAGGCGCCTCGCCGCAGTTGCGGAACATGGCCAGTACCGGCGGCAACCTGTTGCAACGCACCCGCTGTTACTACTTTTATGACACCGGCACACCCTGCAACAAGCGCGCGCCAGGCAGCGGCTGCCCGGCGCGCACAGGCCTGAACCGCATCCACGCCATCCTCGGTGCCAGCGATGCCTGCGTTGCGACACACCCTTCGGACATGTGTGTGGCGCTGGCAGCGCTCGAGGCCGTGGTCCATGTTCAGGGCCGGGCCGGCAAACGCCAGATACCCTTCGCCGACTTTCACCGCCTGCCCGGGGACGCACCGGAGCGCGACAATCAGCTGGCCGCCGATGAGCTGATAACCGCCCTCGAACTGCCGCCCCCCACGTTCGAAGACCACTACCGCTATTTGAAGATCCGCGATCGGGCGTCTTATGCGTTTGCACTGGTATCGGTTGCCGCCGGGTTGAACCTCAATGGCGGCGTGATCCAGGACGCACGCCTGGCGCTGGGTGGCGTGGCCCACAAGCCCTGGCGAGACCCGGCTGTCGAACGCACGTTGATCGGCCAGGCGCCCACGCAGGCGCTGTTCACCCAAGCGGCCGACGCCCTGCTGCAGGGGGCAGAACCCTTGGCCCACAACGGCTTCAAGGTGCCCCTCGCGCAACGTACCATCGTGCGCGCATTAAGCGATGCGGCGCTCGGGGCAAAAGCCAGGGGGGCAACTTCATGAACATCAAAACAGCGGTAGTGGGCACGGCCATGGACCGTGTCGACGGTGTGGCGAAAGTCACCGGGCAGGCGCGCTATGCGGGCGAGTACCCACAGGCCGGGTTGCTGCATGGCAGCGTGGTGTCCAGCACGATCGCCCGTGGGCGGGTGCTGAGCATCGACACTGCCCAAGCACTGAGCGTGCCGGGGGTAATCGCCGTGCTGGACCATGCCCATCGCCCTCGCGTTTCCAGCTACGACGACGATTACAGTGACGCCGACTCGGCCGAGGGCACGCCCTTTCGGCCGTTGTTCAACGATCGCGTGCTGTACAGCGGCCAGCCCCTGGCGCTGGTGGTCGCGCAAAGCCTGGAGCTGGCAAGGTATGCAGGCTCGCTGGTGAAGGTCGAGTACCTCGAAGAACCCCATGAAACCGACCTGGCCAGCGTACTCGACAAAACGCACCCGGCACCCGCCGAAACGCCCGACCCTCGCGGCGATTTTGCCGGGCAGTTTGCCAACGCCGCGGTGCAGGTAGACGCGACCTACCTCACTGCCAACGAACACCACAACCCGATGGAGCCCCATGCTTCGACGGTGCTGTACCAGGCCGACGGCAGCCTGGAAATCCATGACAAGACCCAAGGTACGCAAAATTGCCAGGACTACCTGCACAAGGTATTCGACCTGCCCAAGGAAAAAGTCCGGGTGCTGGCAGCGTTCGTCGGCGGTGCCTTCGGCTCGGGGTTGCGCCCGCAGTACCAGCTGCCCCTGGCGGTGATGGCGGCCTTGCACCTGCAACGTTCGGTGCGTGTCACGCTGACCCGCCAGCAGATGTTCACCTTCGGCTACCGGCCCCGCACCCAGCAACGACTGCGCCTGGGGGCCGATTCGCAGGGGCGGTTGCTGGCGATTGCCCATGACGCGCTTGGCCAGACCTCACGCTTCGAGGACTTCACCGAGCACCTGGTGGAATGGAGCGGCATGCTCTACCAGTGCGACAACGTTGCCCTGAGCTACCGCCTTGCGCCCCTGGATGTGTACACCCCGCTGGACATGCGCGCACCAGGCGCCGCGTCCGGGATGATCGCCCTGGAATGCGCCATGGATGAGCTGGCGTGCGCAGCCGATATCGACCCGCTAGAGCTGCGCCGTCGCAATTTCGCTGCCATCAATGGTAACGAGGGCAAACCCTATTCGAGCAAGGAGCTGTTGGCCTGCTATGACCAGGGTGCCCAGCGTTTTGGCTGGGGCAACCGCCGCCCACAACCTCGCAGCATGCGCCATGGGCAGCAGTTGGTTGGCTGGGGCATGGCAGGCGGGGTCTGGGAGGCCATGCAGATGAAAGCCAGTGCCAAGGCGCGCATCGATGGCGCAGGGCATTTGACCGTCAGCAGCGCGACTACCGACATCGGCACCGGCACCTACACCGTCATGACGCAGATCGCGGCCGACGCCGCTGGCGCCCGTGTGCAAGACGTGACCTTTGTGCTGGGGGACTCTTCGCTGCCGACCGCGCCGCTGCAGGGTGGGTCTTTCACGGTGTCGTCGGTAGGTTCGGCCGTCCGCCAGGCGTGCCTGGCCCTGCGCAGCAAGGTGCTTGCGCATGCACGCCAGCATTACCCTGAGGTCGGCAACACGCCGGTGGAAGCAATCGCGTTCGCTGACGGCTACCTGCTGGCAGGTAACCACCGCCTTGCACTCGCGGACATCGTCGCCAGTGCCCCCGAGGGGTTTTTCGAGGTGCAGGTCGAAGCAGCGCCCAGCGCCAAGCGCAAACCCTTCGCCACCGCGACCCATTGCGCCGTGTTCGTCGAAGTGCAAGTGGATGAAGACCTGGGCTCGGTCAAGGTCACCCGGGTGGTCAGCGCTGTGGCAGCGGGCCGCGTCGTCAACCCCAAGACCGCACGCAGCCAGATCCTCGGCGGTGTCATCTGGGGTATCGGCATGGCATTGCACGAAGCGACGCAAACCGATCACCGCTTGGGGCGAATCCTCAACCACAACCTGGCGGAATACCACATACCGGTACACGCCGACAGCGGTGAAATCGAGGTCATCTTCGTCGAAGAGCACGACGACATCGTCAACGAACTGGGCTCCAAGGGCGTGGGGGAAATCGGCGTGGTCGGGGTGGCAGCGGCGGTGGCCAACGCCATTTACCACGCCACCGGCAAGCGGGTGAGGGAATTTCCGATCACGCTCGATAAACTGCTGTAGCACGCCCTCAGCTCAGGCAGGCCAGCGTTGTCAGGGCATTGCCCAAGGCTGCGCCCGAAGCGGTATTGTCGAAGATGCACCAGGTTTTGCATCGGCCTCAAACCGCGCCGGGCTGGCAGCCACTCAGGCGATCTGAAAATCAATCATCCTGGTGTTCCTGAATGAGGTGCCGGCGCTGTAACACGCCCGTATGCATGCACAACGGGGGTATGAAAAGCATGATAATCCAGGCCCGCCACCGCCTTGAGAAAGGCCCAATCGGCCAGGCGCCGCAAGTCACGCCACTCTTGCCATTCGATCAGGTGCAAGCGGTCCATTTCATCGGCCTGGCGTAGCAGCTGCTCGTGGTAGCTGCTGGGGCAATCGCGGCGCAATTGGTGGTCATCGAAATGCTGGAACCATCGGTTGATGGCTTCGAGGCGGCGCTGCGCCAGCCCTGTCTGCTGTGTAAACGCATTCATCCCGGTCATCCCGCGCGCTTCTGACAATCGAGCCGTCGGCAGCACGATAGGTTCATTCAGAACTATCAACGGTCGAAGTCGCCGCTGAACCTGTTGGTCTGAACTTTGCCGTGCCCGCCAGTTTCCTCTGCTTAGCCTCGTACATCCACCACTGCAGGAGATGCATGCCATGAGAGCGTTGACCTATCACGGAGCCAACGATGTCCGGGTCGATACCGTGCCTGACCCCAGCCTTCAGGAGCCGGACGACATCATCCTCAGGGTGACGGCCACCGCCATCTGCGGCTCGGACCTGCACCTCTATCGGGGCAAGATCCCGCAGACTGAATCGGGCGATATCTTCGGCCATGAATTCATGGGCATCGTCGAGGCCACCGGCAAGGACGTCACCCACCTGCAGGTTGGCGACCGTGTGGTGATCCCCTTCGTCATCGCCTGCGGCAGTTGCTTCTTCTGCCAGCACGATTTGTTTGCCGCGTGCGAAACCACCAATACGGGGCGCGGCTCCATCGTCAACAAGAAAGGCATCCCACCGGGGGCAGCCTTGTTTGGCTACAGCCATCTGTATGGCGGCATTCCTGGCGGGCAGGCCGACTATGTGCGCGTGCCCAAAGCCAATGTCGGCCCCTTCAAAGTGCCCACCGACCTGGCCGACGACAAGGTACTGTTTCTCTCCGATATCCTGCCGACCGCCTGGCAAGCGGTGGTCAATGCTGAAGTCGGCCCGGGTTCGTCGGTGGCAATTTACGGTGCCGGGCCGGTGGGGCTGCTGAGCGCTGCCTGTGCGCGAATGCTTGGGGCACAGACCGTGTTCATGGTCGACGACAATGACTACCGCCTGGCGTATGCCCAAGAGGCTTACGGGGTTGTCCCGATCAACTTCGAGCAGGATGACGACCCGGCCGACAGCATCATCCGCCACACACCGGGGATGCGCGGTGTGGATGCCGTGATCGATGCAGTCGGCTTCGAGGCCAAGGGCAGCACCGCAGAAACCGTGATGACGGCGCTGAAGATCGAGGGCAGCAGCGGCAAGGCCTTGCGCCAAAGCATCGCTGCCGTGCGTCGCGGCGGCGTGGTCAGCGTGCCCGGGGTGTATGCCGGCTTCATTCATGCCTTCATGTTCGGTGACGCGTTCGACAAGGGCCTGACATTCAAGATGGGCCAGACCCATGTGCACAAGTACTTGCCTGAACTGTTGGAGCATATCGAGGCCGGGCGCTTGCAACCGGAGATGATCGTTACGCACCGACTTGCCCTGGAAGAAGCAGCCCTTGGCTACAAGCTGTTCGACCAGAAACAGGACAGTTGCCGAAAAGTCATTCTTGTTCCGGGGGCGGCACCCGGAACCCTGGGCAGCGAGTTCGCATAGCGCTGATGAGGGCGGTGCAATCAGGCCCCGCCCTCCCCAACCGATCAGGCCAGCTGGATGTACACCGCGTAAGTGCCCAGCAACACCCAGAAGCCAAGAAAGATCCAGGGCGTGCGAAGTGAGAACAGCAGGGATTTGCGATGCCCCGCCCGGGAGGTTTCAGCCTCACAGAACAGCGGCGATTCATCGTAGGCCAAGCCCATCATCGGCTCACTGCGCAGCAGGTGGCTTTGCTTGAGCTGCCAGTGATCGATGATCCGATAGGCAGCGCGAATACCCGGCCAGGCATTGAGCGAACTCAGAACACCCAGCAGCGCGAGAAAGGCAGGCACGATCAGGGTGAACATCTCACCCCAGCTCTGGTTCAGGTTGCCCATGGATGACACGAACGCAATCACCAGAAAAGACTGTGCAGCAAGATAGGCGTCGGTCCGGTTGGCCAGGATGGTGGTTTCGTACTGGATTTCCCTTCGATAGAAATCAAGACGTTCCTTGGCGGTACCAAACATTCTTGCATTCTTTTCCTCGACCTCATGTTCAGGCGTCGATGGCGTGATGATACGAGGCACTTGCAGGCTCCGGTGTCGTTAAGCCTTACGCGAAATGCGGGCTGTTCAGCGATAGAGCCATCAAGCGAGCGAAAAATTCAGTGTATCCGCGTGGCCTGACCGTCCGTCGTTGAAACCCGGCATCCACTCCAACACTCGCGATACGACCCTTTCGAATCGGTATGAACGTTCTCAACTGAAGGAGCTTCTGCCATGCGCGACTACCCCACCCCACCCTTCCCGTCACAGCCGCAAAACGTGCCAGGCGCTCAACGCAAGATGGAGCCCTACCCCGATTGTGGCGAGCAGACGTACACCGGCAGCGGCCGCCTCGATGGCAAGATCGCGCTGATTACCGGTGCCGACAGCGGCATCGGCCGTGCGGTGGCCATTGCCTATGCCCGCGAAGGGGCAGACGTTGCCATTGCCTATCTCGATGAGCACGACGATGCGCAGGAAACCGCGCGCTGGGTCGAGGCCGCAGGCCGGCAATGCCTGCTGCTGCCCGGTGACCTGCGGCAAAAACAGCAGTGCTACGACATCGTCGACAAGACCGTGGCGCAATTTGGCCGTATCGACATCCTGGTCAACAACGCGGCGTTTCAGATGGCACATGAGTCGCTTGATGAAATCGACGATGACGAGTGGGTGATGACCTTTGATGTCAATATCACTGCTATCTTCCGCATTTGCCAACGGGCTTTGCCCTCGATGCCCAAAGGCAGCTCGATCATCAACACCAGTTCGGTCAACTCCGATGACCCCTCGCCCAAGTTGCTGGCCTATGCCGCCACCAAAGGCGCCATCGCCAACTTCACTGCAGGCCTGGCGCAATTGCTGGCAGACAAGGGCATCCGGGTCAACAGCGTGGCACCTGGGCCAATCTGGACGCCGCTGATCCCAGCGACCATGCCCGATGAGGCTGTGAAGAACTTTGGCTCGGGCTACCCGATGGGCAGGCCGGGGCAGCCCGTCGAGGTGGCGCCGGTGTACGTATTGCTCGGGTCCGATGAGGCCAGCTACATCTCTGGCGCGCGCTACGCAGTAACGGGCGGCAAGCCTGTGCTGTGAAATGCCCTGGCCCTTGCCAGCTCAACCGCTGCCGGCGAAGTTCACATCATTGGCATCGTCGTAAGTGTTGCGGGTTGCACATTCGAACTCAGCTTCGGCGCGTGTTGGAAAACTCAAACTGAGGCGGATCTTGTCTTGTGTGTCGTATAAGTCGTAGCCCTCACCCAGGGCACTGGGGAAAGCGATGCGCCGAGGCAAGATCTCTTGTTGACGAGGTACGGCGGGAACCACAACAAAGCGCCTGTGCATGATCAGCCCTCTTCCGGCAGTTCTTTAGTATTAGTCCGACTATGACAAAGACTCAAGACGACTCATGCAAAGTTTTTTATTTCGCAGCATCCAATGCCAACAGCACCGAGGCTATTGGAGCCACAAATGCCGCCCCCCCAGTTGTTCAGGCGTTTTGTCTGAATCTGGCGCAATAAATGAACAGCCTCAAACGGTCACGGAGTCACAACTGAACACAGACCTTCCTGTGTTCGAATAGAGGTATGCGGTCATGGCTAACAATCAGGACAGGGGCGCAAATCAAGGCGACAACGCCGACTCCAAGGCCGGCGATGCAGGCCAAAGAGGTGGCCAGGGTGCAGGCGGTGACATGCCCGACAAAAAAAAAGGCAGCCAGCAACCTGGGCAAAAGCCTGAAGACAAGATGAACAAGGATTGGGAACGCTCCAGCGACACCGGCAGCCAGGGTGGGCAGGCAGGTACAGATCAATCCACCGGGCAAAACCCGTCTGGCCCTGGCCGTATGGGCGGCGGTCAAGCCGATCAAGGCAATACGCAGCACCAGGACAAAAATCGTTGATGCCATTGGCCCCGGGGTGGCATTGCTGCCCTGGGGCCAGAACGCAGGCGCATGTCGCTAGAGTTTGAAGCGCACATGAATCGTGCTTTTACGTTCACTGCGATCCACCGTGATCGCCAGGCTGCCATAGCCCGAATAGCTTTTTACCAGGCGCATGCCCAGCCCGGTACCGGTAGGTTTGGGGTAAGACTCCGGAAAGCCATCGCCCTCGTCCGAGACCGTGATCAGGGCATGATCACCGTGGCCCATTACGCTGACGTCCACCGTGCCTCTTCCATACTTCAGCGAGTTGGTGATCAGTTCGGATATCACCAGGCCCAGGGGCGCCATTCTTTCGGGCGCAAGAATGAACGTGTCAGCATGCAGCACTATCTTGCGGTCGGCCAATGCCTTGCCCAGATCACCCAGCAGCGCCTCTAGATAATCCGAAACGCGCACGTGTTGCGTTTCAGCATTCTGATAAAGACGCTCATGGACGCTGGCAATAGTCAGTACGCGGGTCGCGGCTGTTTCCAGTTGCAGTTTGACCGCTTCATCAGCGGCCATGTTTGCCTGCAACAGCAATAAGGTGTTGACCAAGTGCAGGCTGTTCTTCACTCGGTGGTGGATTTCTTCCAGGTGCAGGTCGGTTTTATTCAACTTGGTATTTTGTGCATCGATCAACGATAACAATTGGGCTTCATGATGCCGACGTTCGGTAATGTCACGCGACACGGCGATAATCTTTGCAAATTCGCCCTGCTCGCCAAATATTGGCGCCACCGTCACATCCCACCATTTCGGCTCATTCTGCAGGGTTGGGCAGAACGCCTCGAAGCGCGCTGACTCCCCACCCGTTACTCTTCTGATAGCGTCCAGCACCACACTGCGGGATTCATCTGGCCAGATCTGCGGCCACGCCACCCCACGTATCTGAGCGAGGTCGCCGATGTGCAACAGGCACATGCCGGCCTCGTTCATGAACTCGATGTCGCCACTCGCCGAGAGGATTATCACGCAGTCGGGGCTGGCGTTCAGCACACTTTCGGAATACGGGTCCGAAGACTGCATGTCTGCGCCTGCAGTGATCCTTTCCACCGCCATGGAGATGACATTGGCAATGCCTTCCAGGAACACCAGGTCGCTTTCGATGAAGTCCTCGCCATTGCTGCTGTCCGCTTCGAGTACACCGAATGGGGCGGTGGTGCCTCGAATAGGCACGTTGATCGCTCGCTCGATGCCGTATTTCTTGAGCAGCGAGGGGGTTCTGAAACGTTGCTCCTGCCCCAGATGGTTCGACAGCACAGGCCTGTAGGTCGAGATGGCGTAGCCCGCAGGGCTGGCGATATCCCCCCCCACCGTGGCGTGCCCGATATCAGCGTCATCCCAACCCACACCATGGGACAGCAAAAACTCATCGCTGTCAGGTATCGGCGTAAGCACCTTGGCAAAGCGGGTGTCCATGCCCTTGGCCACGGCAGAGCAGGCTTGGGTCAGCAACGTATCCAGGTCAGACGACTTGAGTGACATGACGCCGTACTCGACCACCAGTTCATGCTGGCGATGAAGCCTGGCGTGCGACTTCTGCAACGCGGCGCGAATCGTTTCGTCAGGGGTTTGATGCATGGGGACGATATCCAAAGCTGGTTGAGATGCACGCTGAAACGGTTGCGCCGCTGTGCCAGACGTCACGTAACATAGCAGCAGATGCCACGCTAAGAACATGGCTGACAGACGTGAATTCAGCTATCTGGTTTATCACCGCTCATCGCCTGGGCGCAACGACGAAAACAGTCTAACTGCGCGGCAAGCAGATGCGCCCTGCGCTACCCAAGGCCTGTTCGCACCTTATGGAGCAGGTCACTGACCTGAAACGGTTTGATCAGCAGGTCCATCCCGGTATCCAGGAACGCCTGACGATCCAGCGCAGTCTCGGCGTAGCCGGTCATGAACAGCACCGGTAGCGCCGGGCGGTAACTACGTGCCATATCCGCCAGCTCGCGGCCGCTCATGCCTGGCAGCCCGACATCGGTCAAGAGCAATTCGATACTGGCGTCTTCACGCAGGCGGTCCAGCGCTTGTTCGGTGGTCTCCGCCAAGGTGCAACGATAACCCGCATCGGCCAGCACTTCTGCCACCGACAGGCGTACCGAGGCCATGTCTTCGACAACCAGCACATGCTCGCCGGCGCCCTGCTGGTTCAACGGCGACGCTTGCTCCTCACAGGCCACCTGACGGCTACTGGCCGGCAACATCAACGTCACCTCGGTGCCCTGCCCTGGCACGCTGCGGATCGACACATGCCCGCTCGATTGGCGGGCAAAGCCGTAGATGGTCGACAACCCCAGCCCGGTACCTTGGCCGACCGGTTTGGTGGTGAAAAAGGGGTCGAAGACCCTTTCCAGAACCTCAGGCTCGATGCCAGCGCCATCGTCGCGTACGGTCACCGCCACATAGGGGCCGTCTTGCAGGTAGGCATTGCCGTGCGACCAACTCGCGGCAGTGTTGACCCAGATATGCCCACCCTGGGCCAAGGCATCACGGGCGTTGATCACCAGGTTGAGCACTGCACTCTCCAGCTGGATCGGGTCGACCAGGGCAATCGTCGGCTCGCTGGAAAGCTCCAGCTGCAGCACAATACGTTCGCCAATGGTGCGGGTGATCAGCTCTTCAAGCGAGCGAACCCGTTCGTTGACGTCCACCGGGCGGGTGTCGAGCGGTTGCTGACGTGCGAACGCCAACAGCCTGTGGGTCAGCGATGCTGCGCTCATGGCCGAACTGAGCGCAGCGTCTGCGTAGGTGGGGATTTTCTCCAGTTGGTTTTGCCCCACCCGTTTGCGGATCAGTTCCAGGCTGGTAATGATACCGGTCAGCAGGTTGTTGAAATCATGGGCGATCCCGCCTGTGAGGCTGCCCAGGGCATCCATCTTCTGCAATTGCAGCAATTGCGCCTCGGTCTGCGCCCGCTGCGCCATTTCCCGCGCCAGGCGGGTATTGGCGTCGTCCAGGCGCGCCAGGTGCGAGCGCTCGCGGTGGCGATGCTCGGTGACGTCCTCGACAAACACCAGGCATAACCCCGGCGCCCGGTAGGGCGAGAGCTGCCATTCGGTGTCGCGTTGCAGGCCGCGCACGCTCATGCCCAGGGTGCCACGCCAGCGCCGGCCATCGGCCATGTGCTGGCGCAAGGCGACAATGGCGGCTTGCTGGCCGTCGACAAAGCACTCCTGCAGTGTGTCGGGGTTGCGGTTGTCCTGGATCAGCTGGGCAAATGCACGGTTGCACTCATGCACCTTGAGCCCGGCACCGAGCACGGCGATCGGTGCCGACACATTGTTGAAAATTTCCCGGAAGTTGGCCTCGCTTGCGCGCAGCGCCCGCTCGGTATCGCGCACCCGCATCAGGGTCCGAAGGGTGGCGACCAGTACGTCCGGGTCCACCGGGTGCACCAGGTAGGCGTCGGCACCGGCATCGAGCCCGGTAATGATGTCGCCGGTTTGGATCGACGCCGCCGACACGTGAATCACCGGCAGCAAGGCGGTCTCAGGGTCGGCACGGAGCAACCGGACAATATCGAAGCCGCTCATGTCGGGCAGGTTGACATCCAGGATCAACCCATCGATCTGCTCACTGTGGATCAGTGCCAACCCGTCGCCACCGGTGCCCGCTTCAAGGATCTGGTAGCCATGCAACGCCAGGCGCCGGCGCAGCGCATAGCGGGTGGCTGCGTTGTCGTCGATGATGAGCAGGCGAATGTCAGGGTTCATCAGCGCTCTCCTGAGCCAGAGCCAGCGCAATGATGACAAAGAACGTGGAACCGGCGCCCGGTACGCTCTCCACCCCCACCTCGCCGCCCAACAAGGCCGCGAAGCGTTTGCACAGTGACAAGCCAAGGCCGGTGCCGCGCAGGCGTTTCTGCAGCGGCGAGTCGATCTGGGCGAAGTCTTCGAACAAGCCACCCAGCAGCTCAGGGGCGATGCCGATGCCGGTGTCGGTGACAGCAAAACGGATCTGGTCGTTGCCCAGCAGTTGCGCCGACACCCGCACCTCTCCGCGGGTGGTGAACTTGAGCGCATTGGCGATGAAATTGCGCAGGATCTGCGCCAGCTTCTTGTCATCGGTGTAGATCTGCGGCACCCCCTCTGGCTCTTCGAAGATCAGGTCCACGCTAGCGGTGTCGACGATTGGCCGGAACATCCCGCGCAAGGCGGCGAACAGGTCGAGCATGTCGAACCAGGCTGGCGAGATGGTGATACGGCCGGCCTCGATCTTGGCCAGGTCGAGCAGGTCGTCGACCATGTCGCTGAGTTCGCGCGTTGCAATGCTGACGAAGGCCACCTGCAATTGCTGCTCCTTGCTCAGCGGCCCGTCCACCTCATCGGCGAGCAGGCTGGTGATGCTCAGGATCGAGCCCAGCGGCGTGCGGAACTCATGGCTCATGTAGGAAAGGAAGCGGCTTTTCAGGTCCGATGCCTGGCGTAACTGCTCGGCTTGGGTGTCCAGCTCTGCATAGAGCGCCAGCACCCCCTGGTTGGTTTCTTCCAGTTCTGCGCGCAGCGCTTCATTTTCGGCCTGCAGGCGTGCCACACAGGCAGCCTGCGCGGCGCGGTTTTCGGGCGTTGACTCAGGCATGCACGGTCTCCAGGTCGAGCACCAGCACAGTCACATCGTCCCGCCCACGGCAGAAGTCGCGATGCAGTACCGCAGCGATCACGGCCGGGTGGCGGTGTAGCAGGCCCGGGTAGGCTTGGAGGTTCCAGCGCGATTGCAGGCCGTCACTGAACATGATCAACAGATTCCCCTTCACACGAGCGTAGTCGAACACTTGCCCCTTGCGGTATTGCCCGCCGACGATGCCCGGGTGAGAGGCCAGGCCACGCGGTCTATCGCCACCGACCAATGTTGCGCCAATGTTACCGATGCCGATGAACTTCACGCTGTCGTGCCCCCCTTCATACTGGGCAATCGCAACAGCCCCACCGCGCGTACCTGCCATGGCCTGGTGCAATTCGCCCAGCAGATGTAGCGGTGCACTGAACGGGCTCTGGGCGAACGCCTGGGCACCGGCCTTGGCGGCGCGTTCAGCCTCCTCGCCATGGCCCAGGCCGTCGATCAGCAACACACTCAATCGCTGCTCGCCGAGCGTCACGTGCCACGTATCACCGCAGGCCGGGTCGTCATGCAGCGAATGCTGGCTGATACCCAGGCGAATGTCCCTGGGCGTATCAGCCTGTTTATAAAGGCGCGCCAGCACCACGGCCCCTTGGGCATCGCTGTGCACATCGAATACCTGCGCCAAGCGGCTGACAGCGCCCAGGCCAATACCCGCGGTTGCGCCGGTGGAGTAACCGTCGACCAGGCAATGGTTGAGGTCGAAACCTTGGCCGCGATCCACCGCCAGCAGTTCGATGCCAGGCTGGCTGGCAGGGCCAAGCACGCGCAGGTGCAGTTCGCCGCATTTGGCATGCTTGAGCACATTGCTGGCCAGTTCGGTCGCGACAATGGCCGCCCGGCCCGCATCGGTGGCGTCAAAGCCCTGCTGTTCGGCGAGTTTCTGCGCGACCCGTCGGGCGTGCCCGACCTGGGTGCCATCATCAATGCGCAGGACCTGGGTCAGGCTTGCGGTCAGGTTCAAATCCATCGGGTGATCATTACCCGGGTGCCTTGCCCGGGCGCGGTATTCAGTTCGAACTCATCGACCAGGCGTCGCGCCCCGGTCAGGCCAAGGCCCAAGCCACTGCCGGATGTCCAGCCATCGGTCAAGGCCAGTTTGATGTCGGCAATGCCTGGCCCCTCATCCCGGAAGACCAGACGTACACCCGTACGCCCAGCCTCTTCGATGACCTCCCAGTCCATGTCGCCGCCCCCGCCGTACACCACGGTGTTGCGGGCCAGCTCACTCACGGCCGTGACCAGCTTGGTCAGGTCGACCAGGCGCATGCCGCAGTCACTGGCGAGCTTGCGCGTCAATTGGCGGGCCAGCACGACGTCCTGTTCGATGCGTACCGGCTGGCTGCCATGCTCGCGAATGGTCATGGGCGGCCTACCCGCTTGCGCAACAGGTGCATGCCACGATCGACATTGAGTGCAGTGCTGACCCCGGGCAGGGTTAGCCCGAGCTCCACCAGAGTGATCGCGACCGCTGGCTGCATGCCGACCAGGACGGTCTCGGCATCCATGATCCGTGACAACCCCGAAATAGTGGCGATCATGCGGCCGATGAACGAATCGACCATGTCCAGCGCCGAGATGTCGATCAGCACGCCACGGCGCTGACCGCCGCATGCTGGCTGATCAGGTTTTCCAGGGTCAACGAGCTGATCCACTCCCCGCCCGTCTTGATCACGTCCTTGATCCGGTCCTTGATCTCCAACACCCCGTGGCGGTCGATCGAGCCCATGTCACCGGTGTGCAGCCAGCCGTCCTGCCACAGTTCGGCGCCTTTGAGCGGCTCGTTCAGGTAGCCCTGGGTCACACCGGTGGATATCCGCGTGATTGCCGCCACCCATTGCGACTTGCCTGCGCGCATCGCCAGCGGGCAGTTTCGCGCCGCCCTGTGTGCCCCCGCCCTGGAGGGCGCCGATGGCCTCGCCCTGGCCAGCCTGTTCCCGGAGTTTTTCCAACAGCCGCAGGCCCCCACCCAGCCACTGGCCTTCAACGACAACCTGCGCAGCCTGGGCAAGGCCGCCGAGGCGGCGCATGCCCGGCGTACGCTGGCCAGCTACGACGGCAACATGGAGCAAGCCGCACGTAGCCTGGGTGTCAGCCGCAGCACCCTGTGGCGGCGGCTGCGGGCGCAGCCCTGAGCGGCGGGCGCAGCCATGCTTAGCTTACGGATGACTTATCGCGTAACGCCCGATACCCTTGGCTTCTGCAGGCCTGAGGGTTTCAGGCTCAATTACTTCCCCCGCAGACGAACATGCCATGAAAACTGCCGCAGGTTTGCTGCTGTCTGCCATCGAGCTGGACCGCGCCAGCACCCTTCCCCTGTACCGCCAACTGTACCTGCAGATTCGCAAGCAGATACTCAACGGCAGGATGCAGGGCGGCGTCCGCCTGCCCTCGACCCGCACGTTGAGCCACGAGTTGGGGCTGTCGCGAATCACCATTCTCAACGCGTTCGATCAGTTGATTGCCGAAGGTTTCCTGGCCTCGCGCACCGGCGCCGGCACCTATGTCGGCAGCGAGTGGGAGAGCCGGGGCGGCCAGGCCGAGCAACAGCAGCCGCCACCGCGCCTGTCCGACCTGAGCCAGTCGATGCTGTCGCTGCGTAGCGACCATTTTCGCGGCATTTCGTACGCCGATTGGGACCCCGCCACACCGACGTCTTTCCTGCCCAGCCACAGCACCTATGAAGCGTTCCCCCAGGCGGTCTGGCGACGCCTGATGAACCAGCACCTGCTCAAACCCACCAGGGCGATGCTGGGGTACGGCGAGTTGCAAGGCTTGCACGCCCTGCGCAGCGCGATCGCCGAGTACGTATTCGATGCCCGTGGCATTGACTGCGAGGCCGGGCAGGTGGTGATCGTGTCCGGCGCGCAGCAAGCGTTCAACCTGCTGGGCATGCTGTTGCTCAACCCTCAGGACAGCGTGTGGATGGAAGACCCGGGGCACATCGCCGCGCGCATTGCGTTGCAGGCGCAAGGGGCACGGGTGACGGCGTTGCGTGTCGACCCTGACGGAATCGATGTTGAACAAGGATTGTGCGAGTGCCCTGAGGCGCGGCTGGTGTTTTGCACACCCTCGCGCCAGCACCCGCTGGGCGTCACCTTGAGCTATGCGCGGCGCCAGGCACTGATCGACTGGGCCGCACAGCAACAGAGCTGGATCATCGAGGACGATTGCGACAGCGAGTTGCGCTACAGCGGCCGCCTGCTGCCCGCGCTGTACGCCCTGGACCAGATGGCCCGGGTGATCTATGTCGGCACCTTCAGCAAAGTGCTGTTTCCATCACTCAGGCTGGGCTACGTGATTCTGCCGCCGGCGCTGGTCGAGCCCTTCTGCACCCTGCGTGCAGTCATGGACCGCAGCCCGCCGACGCTGCTGCAGGCAACCACCGCAGACTTCATGGCCCAAGGTCACTTCATTGGCCACATCCGCCGCATACGCGGCCTGTACAAGGCGCGCCAGCAGGCGTTGATCGAACAACTTGAACTGCAGGTTGGCGGCTTCTTCACCCTCACCCCGGCCGATGCCGGCATGCACTTGATCGCCTGGTTGCCCACCCACCTCAGCGACGCAGACATCGCCCGGCAACTGGCCGAGCATGGCATCCACACCTACCCCTTGAGCGACTACAGCATCGCCCATGCGCAACCGCCGGCGCTGCTGATCGGCTTTGCCGGCACGCCTGAAAACCAGGCCGCGACGCGGGTCGAGGCGCTGGCCCGGGCCCTGCGCGCACTGGGGTATCTGCCCGGCAACGCTTGAGGCCGGGCAAGTGGTCCTATCGATTGATGGATAATGGATCTATCGAACGTTCCTGACTGGCGCGATAAAGGCTGGGCCGGCAAAACCCGGCGTCTGAACCAGGAACGACGCTAATGAACAATAAGATCCAGGAACGTTTCAACGCCTTGCTCAGCCACAACGTGGTCGAACACGCGGCAGCCCCCATGCTGACGCCCGCCTTGGCCCAACGGTTGCTCGAACGCCTTGCACAGGTGCGCCTGTTTGCCCACGCCTATCCGCTGTTGACCAACCTCACCCACGGCCACGTCACCCCCGCCGACCTGCTGGACTTCGCCTATCGCCACGAACTGCAAGGCCTGAGCCTGCACGTGCTCGACGGCGAGCAGAACAGCCTGAGCCAGATGTCCCCCGGCCAACTCCAGGCGTTTGCCGACAAGGCCCAGGCACTGGGGCTGGACGTGCACGTGGAAATCAGCAGCACGCTGAAACAGGATGTCGACCAGGTGATCGCCATCGCCAAGGCCCTGGGGATACGCAACATCCGCGTCTACTCGCGTTACGAGGGCACGCTGTCGCGGGTCATGGACATCATCGAGAGCGACCTGCACTACCTGGCGCAACAGGCCGACGCCCACGACCTGTACTTTGACTTCGAGCAGCACGAAGAGCTCAAGAGCGACGAGATCGCCCAACTGCTCAAGCGCCTCGACCACCCACGCATGCATGCCCTGTTCGACTTCGGCAACATGATCAATGCCTGCGAACAGCCGCTGCAAGCCCTGCGTAACCTGGCGCCGCACATCCGCCAAAGCCACCTCAAGGGGGTGCGCATCGTCGCCGAACAGAACGGCTTCGGCCATTACGGCGTGCTGCAGGGCAGCGCCGAGGACGACCTGCCCAGTGCACGCATGCTGTACGAATTGCTGATGCTGGGCGACACAGCCCCGCAGGTGATCGCCTTCATCCTCGAACAGGAAAACCACTACGTGGCCCCGGCCTTCCGCCAGCAGCAGGAAGCGGCCGACCCCTTCATCGCTTATCGGGAAATGAGCGAAACACCGCTGCCTGCCGGTTTCACCCTGGCGCGCATGCTGGCCGACGAACACCGTTGGGCCAACAACCAGGTGGCCTACGTGCGCGGCCTGCTGGGCGAATTTCGCACCCTGGCCGAGCTGACCTTGGCCAACGCTTGACCCTGGCGACCCGATTACCTGCGGAGAACAACAATGACATCCCAGAACAAAGCCAAATGGCTCCGATTCCTGATCCTCATCCTGGGCGGCGGCACCGTCTACAAGCTGGCGAACCTGAAGGACGCTTTCTACGTTCCCATGCAGGAATTCATGGGCCTGAGCCACACTGAAATCGGCCTGCTGCTCAGTGCCAACGCGGTCATCGCCACAGCCCTGTTCGTGGTTGGCGGCCTGCTCGCCGACCGCTTCGAGACGCGCAAGCTGATCCCCCTCGGGCTGATCGGCACCGGTTGCCTGGGCGTGTACCTGGCGACCTTCCCCCCGTTCAGCAGTTTGTTGATCGTGTTCAGCCTGCTGGCCGTGTGCGCCGATTGCCTGTTCTGGCCCTCGCTGCTCAAGGCTATCCGCAACCTGGGTAACGACCAGGAGCAAGGGCGCCTGTTCGGCCTGCTCGAAGGCGGGCGTGGCGTGGTGGATACACTGGTCGCCTTTGCCGCACTGGGGGTGTTCGTTGCCATGGGCTCGGGCGAAAACGGCCTGAAGTCGGCGATCCTGTTCTACTCGGTGATCGACTTGCTGGCCGGTACCCTGACCTGGTTCCTGCTCAAAGGCGGCAACGCGCCGTCGGTGGCCAAACCGAAAAACAGCCTGGCGAACCTGATGGAAGCGATCAAGGTACCGGGGATCTGGCTGGTCAGCCTGAACGTGTTCATGGTCTACATCGTCTACTGCGGCCTGACCTACTTCATCCCCTACCTTAAGGAAATGTACGGTTTGCCCGTGGCGTTGGTGGGTGCCTACGGCATCATCAACCAGTACTTCCTGAAGATCCTGGGCGGGCCTGCCGGCGGTTTCATTGCCGACAAACAGTTCAAAAGCACCAGCCGCTACCTGAAATGGGCATTTCTGGCGCTGTTGCCAGTGATGGCGGTGATCCTGCTGATCCCCAAAAGCCCAGGCTTCATCTATGCCGGCATGGCCGCCACCCTGTCCTTTGCGCTGATCGTGTTCTCCATGCGCGGCGTGTTCTGGGCCCCCATGGGTGAAGTCGGCATACCCCAGCACATCACCGGGTCCGCCTTCGGCATCGGTTGCCTGATCGGCTATGCACCCGGCATGTTTGCCTACGTCATCTACGGCGCGATCCTCGACCACTTCCCTGGCCAGCAGGGTTATACCGTCGTCTTCACCTTGATGAGCCTGCTGGCCCTCGCAGGGTTCATGGTGTCCAGCCTGCTCTATCGGGCAGTGCGCAAGCAATCCGTGGCCTCTGATGGGATGCGTGCGGCGCAGGCCTGACCCGCGCAGCGCATGGGCCAGTGGCAAGCCTGAGGGGTTCGGTTTCCATGCCGGTCTGGCATCTGACGCCAGCGCGCGGTACAACTGAACCTTTTGGGAGCCCACCATGCTTGGTGTTTTTGAACGACGGCTAGACCCCTTCCCACCCGACGAGGCGCCACCCCCACCGGTCGGCCTGCTGCGCTTCCTGTGGGCGTGTACGCGTGGTGCCCGTGGCTATGTGCTTGCGCTGGCCTTGCTCAGCGCGGCGGTGTCGATCTACGAAGCCTGGTTGTTTTCCTTCCTTGGCCAGGTCGTCGACCTGCTCTCGACCTGGCAGGCCGGCGGCGCTGCAGCCGGGCAGGAACGCCGCGTGCTGTGGGGTATCGGCATCGTGCTTATGACCAGTATCGGGCTGGTGGCACTGCGCACGATGGTGCAGCACCAGGTGTTGGCGATCAATTTGCCGCTGCGCCTGCGCTGGGACTTCCATCGCCTGATGCTGCGGCAAAGCCTGTCGTTCTTTTCCGACGAGTTCTCTGGCCGGGTCACCACCAAGGTGATGCAGACGGCGCTGGCGGTGCGCGAAGTGCTGTTCACCCTCATCGAGATCGCCCCCGGTATCGGTGTGTACTTCATCGCCATCATCGCCCTGGCGGGCGGCTTCGCCTTGAAGCTGATGCTGCCGTTCATTGCCTGGGTCGCGCTATTCGGGCTGGCGATGGTGTACTTTGTGCCACGCCTGGGCAAAGTCGGCCAGGAACAGGCCCATGCGCGCTCATCGATGACCGGGCGAATTTCCGACGCCTACACCAATATCACCACCGTGAAGCTGTTTTCGCACTCCAAGCGCGAAGCGCACTTCGCGCGTGCGGCGATGGAGGATTTCAAGCAAACCGGCTTTCGCCAGATGCGCCTGGTGAGCCAGTTCGAGATCGTCAATCAGGCCCTGGTGGTCGGTTTGATCCTTGGCGCAGGCGGCTATGCCCTGTGGCTCTGGCACCAGGGTGAGGTAGGCACCGGCGCCGTGGCGGCGATTACCGCCATGGCCTTGCGTGTCAATGGCATGTCGCACTGGATCATGTGGCAGATGACCGCGCTGTTCGAGAACATCGGCACCGTGCAGGACGGCATGGCCACCTTGACCCGCGGCCCCAAGGTGCAGGATGCGCCGAACGCGAGCGTGCTGGAAACCCGCGGCGGCGCAGTGGCCTTCGACAAGGTCAGCTTCAACTACAACGGTGAACGGCAGGTGCTCGACGGCCTGAGCCTGAACATCCGCGCGGGCGAAAAAGTCGGCCTGGTGGGGCGCTCCGGCGCCGGCAAGTCGACGCTGATCAACCTGCTGCTGCGGTTCTATGACGTGGACAGCGGCGAGATTCGCATCGACGGGCAGAACATCGCCCAGGTCACCCAGGACAGCCTGCGCAGCGCCATCGGCATGGTCACGCAAGACACTTCCCTGCTGCACCGCTCGATCCGCGACAACATAGCCTACGGCCGCCCCGACGCAACCGACGCGCAAATCCGCACGGCTGCGGCCAATGCCCAGGCCGATGGTTTCATCGAACAATTGAGCGACCGGCAAGGCCATAGCGGCTACGACACGCTGGTGGGTGAACGCGGTATCAAGCTCTCCGGTGGCCAACGCCAGCGCATTGCCATCGCCCGGGTGATGCTCAAGAACGCGCCGATCCTGTTGCTCGACGAAGCGACCAGCGCGCTGGATTCGGAAGTCGAAGTCGCCATCCAGGAAAGCCTCAACGAGATGATGCAAGGCAAGACCGTCATCGCCATCGCCCATCGGCTGTCCACGATCGCGGCCATGGACCGGCTTATCGTCATGGATGAGGGGCGCATCATCGAGCAAGGCACCCACGCCGAACTGCTGGCCCGCAACGGCACCTACGCCAGGCTCTGGCAGCACCAGAGTGGCGGGTTCCTGGGTGAGGACCAGGGGGTGGCGGAGGCTATGGAGTAAGCCTGAGCGGTGGCAGCCGGTTGCGAAGGCTGCCCCTCACCCGGAAGGTGGCGCTGTTTGCAGGCGCTCGGCATCGGTTATACTTGTTAATCATTTTTTCCCTACCCCCCTGACACACGAGACCGCATGAAGACTTCCCCTGCACTCCAATCGGGCGCCGACGGCAGCGAGGCCAGCGCGCCGGCAGACCTCAATGACCTGGTTGGCTACGCCTTGCGTCGCGTGCAGATGAAGGTGTTTCAGCACCTTGTCGATTGCCTGACACCGTACGAGCTGCGGCCTGCACAGTTCTCCGCGTTGGCGATCATCGCGCAGAACCCCGGCCCCACGCAGGCCGAGCTGGCCAAGGCGCTGAACATCGAGCCGCCCCAGGTCGTGCCCCTGCTCAACAAACTGGAAGAAGCCGGGCTGGCCCTGCGGGTGCGCAGCAAGGCAGATAAGCGCTCGTATGGCCTGTACCTGAGCAAGGCGGGTGAGAAGCTGCTGAAAACGCTGTACGGCGTCGCCGAAGAAAGCGACCGCGCCGCCACTGCCAACCTGAATGATGACGAGCGCCAGCAGTTGCTCGCCCTGCTGCGCAAGGCTTATTAGGCTGCCGGAAGGGTTGCCCAGCCCTTTGAACTGCGCTGTCGCGCAGAGAACCTGTGGGAGCGGGCTTGAAGGGGGGTGTCAGCCCACGAACGGCAATGGCAGCTGCGCCGCGTGCAGCCGCTGCAGCCGATAGGCAAAACGCAACCACAGATGGTCAAAGAAATACGCCGCCGTCTGGCGTTTGCGCCGGTAGAACGGTTGATCCGCGTGCACCAGTGCCAGGCGCGCCGACCGGGCCCAGGCATGGCCCAGCAACAACATTGCCAATGCCTGGAGAAAATCACCCGCAGCGCGGTAGGCGTACTCCTGGTCATCATGCTCGACAAGCCCACCCACCCACGTCTGCAAGCCGTCGCTGGCAACGCGCAGCTGCTGCGCCCAGCGCATGCCTTCAGCGTCGCTGGCCAGGCCTGCTTCTTCCAGCACGTGGGCCAACAGTGCTTGCAGGGCCTCGCCACCATCGCCCAAGACCTTGCGCAGCAACAGGTCGTTGGCCTGGATCTCGTTGGTGCCCTCGTAGATCATCGCCACGCGGCTGTCGCGCACGGTTTGCTCGATGCCCGACTCGGTGACATAACCGTAACCGCCGAACACCTGCAGCGCGTCACTGGCCAGTTGAAACCCTTGCTCGGTGAAAAAGGCTTTGACCACCGGGGTGAGCAAGGCGATGCGCGCCTCCAGCGCTTGCCGGGCCATGCTTTGCGCCTGTTCGGCAAGGTCAATCAGGTGGGCGCTCCAATAACCGATGGCCCGCATGCCTTCGGTCATCGCCCGAGACTGCCAGAGCACCTGGCGCACGGCCGGGTGAAAAGCCACAGGGTCCGCCGCAGCGGCCAATGCACCTTCGGGGCGTAGCACCGCGCGCATCTGCAGGCGCGCCTGCGCATACGCCAAGGCGCGCTGGCCGGCGCTTTCGGCATGGGCCAGGCCCTGCAGGCCCACGTAGGTACGGGCACTGTTCATCATCACGAACAACGCTGCCAAGCCACCCTGCGGCTCGCCGACAAGCCAGCCTTCGGCCTGGTCGAAACTCAGGCTGCAGGTGGCGCTGGCGTGAATACCCATCTTGTGTTCGATGCCGGTGCAATGAACGCCATTGAGCTGGCCTTGCTCAGTCAGCTTGGGTACCAGAAACAGCGAAATCCCACGGCTGCCTGCGGGCGCATCGGGCAACCGCGCCAGCACCAGGTGCAGGATATTGTCGGTCAGGTCGTGCTCGCCGCCGGAAATGAATACTTTGTTGCCGGTCAGCCGATAAGCCCCGGCTTCATCTACCCGCGCTTGTGTGCGCAGCAGCCCCACATCGCTACCGGCCTGGGGTTCGGTCAGGCACATGGTGGGCAGGCACTCACCGCTGACGATTTTGCCAAGCCAGGCCTGGCGAAGCTCGGCAGAGCCAAACTGACGCAGGCATTCGTAGGCGCCATGGGCAATGCCGCTGTACATGGCCCAGCCATGGTTGCAGGCGTAGATCACTTCGTGCAGCGCAGCGCCGAGCAGCAGCGGCAGGCCCTGCCCGCCGTGCGCCTGCGCGCAGGCCAAGCCTGGCCAGCCGCCGTCCACATAACGCTGGTAAGCCTGGCGAAACCCGGTTGGCGTGCTCACATGGCCGTCCTGGAACCGGCAGCCTTCGCGATCACCGGGCCTGTTCAGCGGCACTAGTTGCTGTTCTGCAAAGCGCGCGCCCTCCTCCAGCAACTGTTGCGCCAGGGCACTGTCGACGCCAGCGAAGCGCTCGCATTCGGCCCACGCCGCCGGTGCCTGCAGCCAATGATCGATCACAAAACGGATGTCTTGCAGCGGAGCGCGATAGCTGTGCACGTGAAACTCCTTGTCAAACCATGGCCAGCGGGTTTTCCAGCAGCAAGGCCATGCCCTGGCCGCCACCGACGCAGGCCGAGACCACACCAAAACGCTGGCCACTGGCGCGCAGTTGCCGGGCCACACTGATGACCAGGCGCAGGCCGGTAGCGGCCAGCGGATGGCCCAAGGCGATAGCGCCGCCGCAGGCATTCAACCGCTCGGGGGCAATGCCCAGCGCTTGCTGCACCGCTACGATCTGCGCTCCTTGGGCTTCATTGATTTCAAAGCAGGCAATGTCGTCCAGCGCCAGGCCGGCTCGCGCCAGCAGCAAGCGGATGGCCGGTACCGGGCCCAGCCCCATCACCTCGGGCGCCACGCCCACCACGCTGCTGGCCCGCAACCAGGCCAAAGGCGTACGCCCGGCCAGCGCGTCGGCCGAACACATCAGCACCGCCGCCGCCCCATCCACCACCGCACAGCTGTTGCCCGCAGTCTGCACCCCCTGCGGGTAAAGCGCGGGCAGTTGCTGCAGACGTTCGAACGCGGTCGCACGTGGGTGGCTGTCTTCAGTGACAGCTTCAACGCCACGCGGCAGGCGAATACCGCGCGGCAGCAAGCCGGGCGCTTCGAACACTTCGCTGCAGACGCTGACGCATTCGTCGCTGAACCACCCGCGCGCCCGCGCCTCCATGGCCCGCGCAAAGCTCATGGCAGCCCAGGCGTCTACAGCCTCGCGGGGGATGCGGTATTGCCGGGCGATATTCTCGGCGGTCTGGATCATGCTGATGCCCACCGCAGGGTCGAACAATGCCTCCCACAGAAAGTCCTTGAAGCCGACCTCGCCGCCCAGCTTGAACCCGCCACGGTGGGTGTAGGCGACAATCGGGTTACGCGACATCGACTCGGCGGCCACGCACAGCACGGTGCCCGCCTCCCCCGCCTGAATCTGCTCACCGGCCTGGCGCAGCAGCTCGAAACCGGTGGCACAGATCCGTTGCACCATCAGCGCCGGCACTGCCTGGTCGACACCGCAATAAAGCCCGATATGCCTGGGCAGCATGTAGGCATCGAAGTCTGCCTGGGCCATGGAGCCGGCCAGTACGCTGTCGACTTCACCGGCATCGAGCCTGGCACGCTGCAACACCGCGCGGCCGGCCTTGATGCCCAGGTCGGTCGGCGAGACCAGGCCGAATGCGCCATTGATATCGACCCACGGCGTACGGATGCCCTCGAGCAACGCGGTCGCCGCAAACGTGCGGAACTGCCCCCGGGCCGTCATGGTGCGTCTACACGCAACGGCCCAGGCCCTGCATACAGGCTGTCGATCAGGCCGTGCCGCAATTGCAGGACCACGCGCTGGTTGAGCGAGCCCTTGTCGGTGATCTCACCACGGTCGATGGACGGTGCGTCGGCGGCCAGGCCGGCGAAGCGGATATAGCTGGCGTTGCCTGTCGCGCCCCGGTTGAGCGTGGCCAGCAGGCTGGCCAGCCAGTCACGCACGGCGGGCGATGCCAGCACCTGGGCGTCACTGGCCTGGGCGCCAAGCCCGGACAACTGCCGGCATTCCGGCAAGCGCGGGAAGATCAGCAAACCCAGGCATTCGCGGTCCGGGCCCAACACCACCACATCCAGCACATAGGGCGCACCCTGCAAGATCACCTGGGTGCGCATCGGCCCAACGCTGACGAACACCCCGGAGGACAACTTGAAGTCCTCGGCAATGCGCCCGTCGAACATCAGACCCAGCTGCGGGTTGCCGGGGTCGCACAGGCGCACCGCATCACCGCTGCGGTAGAACCCCTCTTCGTCAAACGCCTCCTGGGTCTGCTGCGATGAGCGCCAGTACCCCGGCATCACGTGGGGCCCGCGAAACCTCGCCTCGAGCTTGCCGTCCACCGGCACCAGCTTGACCTCGCACCCCGGGGCCGGCAGGCCGATGTAGCCGGCCACCGACAGCGGCCCGGTGGTGAAGGTGCACGACGGCGAAGTCTCGGTCATGCCCAGCCCCGCCATCATGCGGATGCGTTCGCCGCAGTGGGCCACGGCCACGGCGTCAAGGCGGTCCCAGATGGCCTGGGACAACCCGGCACCGGCGAAAAAGAACAGCTTCATGCGCTGGAAGAACCGCTCGCACAGGGCGCTGTCCTGCTCCAGTGCCTTGACCAGTTCCTCCCAGCCTTTGGGCACGGTCAGGTACGCCGTGGGGGAAATGTCCTTGAGGTTGTGCAGCGTCTGGGCAAAGCCCTGCGGCGTCGGCTTGCCATCGTCGATGTACAGCGTGCCGCCGTTGTACAGCACGATACCGACGTTGTGGCTGCCGCCAAAGGTGTGGTTCCACGGCAGCCAGTCGACCAGCACCGGCGGCACTTCGGCGAACTCCGGGAAGGTCTGCAACAGCATCTGCTGGTTGGCACACAGCATGCCCTGGGTGGTGACCACCGCCTTGGGCAGCTTGGTGGAGCCGGAGGTGAACAGGAACTTGGCCAGGCTGTCCGGGCGCAAGGCGGCAAAAGCCTGGTCGGCACAGGGTTGGGCGACGGTGGCCAGTACCTCGGCGAATGGCGTGCTCGCCCACCCCGCCAGCTCGTCCTGGCCCAGCACCAGGGTAATCGAGGGTTCGAACACCGCATTGATGGCCCTGCCGTAGGCGGCATCAGCCGCGAAGACCAGGCCCGGTTGCAGTGTCTGGACGATATGGCGCAGCTTGCCAAAATCCTGGGACAACAGTGAATACGCTGGCGATACCGGGCAATAGGGAATGCCGGCATACAGCGCGGCCGTGGCCAGTTGCACGTGCTCAAGGTCGTTGCCCGAGAGGATCAGCAGCGGGCGTTCGGCGCTCAGGCCTTGGCCCAGCAACCACGTGGCGATACGTCGAACACGCTGCAACATGGCGGCGTAAGTGATGTGCTGCCACTGCCCGTCGGCAGCGCGGCGTGCGACAAACGTCTGCTCGCTGCGCTGCTGCGCCCAATGCAGCAAGCGCTCCATCAGCCGTGCCGGGTAGGCGTCGAGCGTTTCCACGGGGTCCAGGTACAGCACGTCGCCCTGTTGGCGCACCTGTACCTGGGGCTGCCCGATCTTGACGGCGCGCAACGGCGCACGCTGGGCAACGGAGAGGGTTTCGCAGTCCATGAAGGCTACCTCTGCGTGAGTGCGCCAAGGGCCGAGGGGCCGCCAGGCGCATTCGCTATTGTTGTTGTGAGGTTGTGGGTCAAATCGGGTAGTGCCGCGCGCCATGCTGCACGGTAACCCAACGCAACTGGGTGAAGGCATCGATGGCCGCCGTGCTGCCGAAGCTGCCGTAACCGCTGGCCTTGACCCCGCCAAACGGCATCTGCGCTTCGTCATGCACCGTCGGGCCGTTGATATGGCAGATGCCCGACTCCAGGCGCTGGGCAAGGGCCAGGGCACGTTGGGTATCACGGCTGAAGATCGCCGCGCTGAGGCCGAACTCGGAGTCGTTGGCCAGGGCCAGCAGCGCTTCGTCGCCGCTGGCGCGCAGCACCACTGCCACCGGCCCGAACGACTCTTCGCGGTACAGCCTCATGCCCGCATTGACGTGGTCGAGCAGTACCGGCTGCATGACGCTGCCCGTACGTTCGCCGCCTGCCACCAGGGTCGCACCCTTGCCGACGGCGTCATCGACCAGCGCCTGTATGCGCTCACCGGCCCCGGCATCGATCAATGAGCCCAGCGGCGCGTCGGGTTGCGAGGGGTCTGCCGCACGCAAGCGGCGCACCTTCTCACCCAGCTTGGCCACGAACTCATCGGCCACCGCCTGGTCGACGATCAGCCGCTCGGTCGACATGCAGATCTGGCCCTGGTTGAAGTAGGCACCAAAGGCCGCCGCATCGACCGCAGCCTCCAGGTCGGCATCGGCCAGGACCAGGAACGGTGCCTTGCCACCCAGTTCGAGCACTGCAGGCTTGAGGTGACGCGCCGCCAGTTGCCCAACGATGCGCCCGACATGGGTAGACCCGGTGAAATTCACCCGCCGCACCGCCGGATGGGCGATAAGACGCTCCACCACTGCCGGTGCATCGTGCGGGGCATTGCAGATGACGTTGACCACACCGTCGCCCAAACCGGCCGCCTGCAATACCTGACCGAGCAGGCCATGCACCGCCGGGCTGGCTTCGGAGGCCTTGAGCACCACGGTATTACCGCACGCCAGTGGCATGGCAATAGCGCGTGTGGCCAGAATCACCGGGGCATTCCAGGGGGCGATACCCAGCACCACCCCACAGGGTTGGCGCAGGGCCATGGCAAAGCTGCCGGGCACGTCGGAGGGGATGACACTGCCCTGTATCTGCGTGGTCATCGACGCCGCTTCACGCAGAATATTGGCCGCCAGCATCACATTGAAACCGTACCAGTTGGCCTTGGCCCCGGTTTCCCCGGCCATGGCCAGGAATTCGTCGCGCCGGGCATCCAGCGCATCGGCTGCCTTGAGCAAGCGCGCACGGCGCTCGCCCGGCCCCAGCGCGGCCCAGGCGGGGAACGCCGCCTGCGCCGCTTCGACCGCCGCGTCGGCGTCGGCCAGGGTGGCGGCGGCCACCACCGACACCACCTCGCCGCTGACCGGATGGCGACGCTCGAACGTGCCGCCGTCGCTGGCCGTACGGGCCTTACCGCCAATTAACAAGGGCACCTCGAACATCGGGCATTCCTCTTTTCTGATTGTTCGGGAATGAAAACCGCGGCTGCTCAGCGCTTGTAGGCTTGCAGGCCTGGCTTGATGCTTTTGTCGTCGAGGAACTGCTTCAGGCCTTGCGCGCGGCCGTGCTCCGGGTCACGCAGCTGGGCCTGGTCCAGCTTGGCGTACAGGTAGTCCTCGTTCTGCTCCCAGGTCAACTCGCGGCAGCGCTTGAAGCCGTTTTTGGCGGCACGCAGCACAACCGGGTTCTTGTCGAGAAGGTCCTGGGCGAGCAGCACCACTTCATCGCGCAACTGCGCCAACGGCACGCTCTTGTTGACCAGCCCCATCTGCGCGGCTTTCTGCCCGTCGAAGGTCTTGCCGGTCATGATGTAGTACAGCGATTCACGGTGGCCCACGGTGTCGGCCATGGCCTTGCTGACCAGGTTGCCCGGTGGAATACCCCAGTTGATTTCAGACAGGCCGAAGGTGGCCTCGTCGGCGCAGATGGCCAGGTCGCAAGCGACCAGCGGGCTGAAACCACCGCCGAAGCACCAGCCGTTGACCATGGCGATGGTGGGTTTGCTGTAGAAGCGCAGCAGCTTCCACTGCCATTCCGAGGCATCGCGGCGGATGCGCTCCTGAAGGATCTCGGGGCCTGCGTCCACCTCGCGGAAGTACTCCTTGAGGTCCATGCCGGCGGTCCAGGCGCTGCCCTCACCGGTCAACACCAGCACGCGTGCGTCGGCGTCCTGCTCGACGGTTTCCAGTACATCGCGCATTTCACGGTTGAGCGTTGGGCTCATGGCGTTGCGCTTTTCAGGACGGTTGAAGCTGACCCAGGCGATGCCTTGCTCGACGGTGACTTTCACGGTCTGCCAGCGGTTTTCGTATTGGCCCATCACACACCTCTTGTACTGATTGTTCGTTGTGGTTGGCCGAACATTAGCTCGGCCATATAGTTAGGTCAATTAACCATTAATAAAATTATCTATTTTACTTCGAATGCGTCGTAGACCACGGCGTTGCCCAGGCGCATGGCGCTGCCCACGCCCACCGTGCGGTTCAGCCAGGCGTATTGCGGGGCCGAGGTTTCAAAGCGCAGCGTGATGCGGAACTGGTACAGGCTGGGGTCGACGTCCTCGCCGGCGGCGACTTTCTTCATTACCTCGGGCGGGCCGAAGCGGTAGCCCTCGGTGCGCAGGTAGATCAACGCACCGTCATCGGTCTGCAGCAGGTAACGGGTGTCGATAATGGCCACCCCCTCTGGGGTGACCACTTGCCAGTCCGCGCCGTTGTTGAGGATGGTGCCCTTGAGCCGAGCGCCCTCGAAATGCCCACCCGTGATGGGGATGATGCGCCGCTTGCCCTGCCCGCTGGTGCTGCCCAGCTCCCAGATGGGTGCCACCAGGTCGACACTGAAGCGCGCCAGTGGCTCAAGCTTGAGCGGCGGCGGTTCATAGCTGGCCGCCTGGGCCAGTGCGGCGCAACCGCTCAACAGCATGACGGCAAGTGCTTTACCCAGGCTCATGGCGCAACACCTCCCGAGGCTGCAGCTTCGGCCTGCGCTGCACCGCGCCCCAGCAGTGCCATCGCCGCCACGGCAGCCACCACCAGCCCCGGTGAGGCCGCCAGCAACAAACCGCCTACGCCTGCGCCGGCAGCGAGGATCTGCCCGGCCGCCAACGGCCCGGCCATCGACCCCAACCGGCCCACGGCCACCGACGCGCCCACCCCCGTGGCGCGCACGTGTGTCGGGTACAGCGTGGGGGCCAGCGCATACAGCACCAACTGGCCGCCGATGGCGCAATAGCCTGCGGTAAAGCCCGCCAGCAAGAGCAAGCCGAAGCTCGTTGACAGGCCCAGGCCTGCCAACGAGGCGAGCATGCCGGCATAGGCGATGCACACCGCACGCCCCGCATGGCCACGGTCCATCATGCGCCCGGTGAGGAATGACCCCGCCGCGCCGCCCAGGTTGAACAGGATCTGCACCGCGCCGGCCTGCGGCCGCGTATAGCCCTGGCCAATCAACAGCGAAGGCAGCCAGTTGAGCAGCATGTACAGCACGGTCAAGGTAAAGAAGCACGCCAGCCACAGCAGCAGCGTGCGGCTCGCCCGGCCTGGGCCGAACAGTTGCGCTGCCAGCCCGTTCTGCGTGCCCGTGGTCGCGGCCTGGGCACGAAACGCCTGGGATTCAGGCAGCCAGGCCATCAGCACGAAGGCAATCGCGATCGGTGCGAAACCGCCGACATAGAACACCAGGCGCCAGCCCTCACCCAAGCCTGCCATGCCAATCACAGACGCGATGGCGCCGCCTAGGGGGACACCACAGTAAGTCAGGCTGACGGCCGTGCTGCGCAAGCGTTCGTGGGCCGCTTCACTGGCCATGGCGATGAGGATCGGCAATGCCGCCCCCAGCCCCAGCCCGGTCATCAGCCGGGCAACCAGCAGCGAGGCATAGTCCCAGGCATGTGCGGTGCCCAGGGAGAACAGCCCGAACAGCAATACGGCCATGATCAGGATGCGTTTGCGGCCCAGGCGGTCGGCCAGCCAGCCGCCAACGAAGGCGCCAGGCAACAGGCCGAGCAAGCCGGCACTGAACACCCACCCCAGCATCGCCGGGGTCAAGGCGAATTCCTTGGCCATGTGCGGCGCCGCAATACCGGTGGCTTGCAGGTCGAGCCCTTCGAGCAGGGCGACGAGAAAGCACAAACCGATAGTCAGTACCGGTCGGTGCGAATGTGCGATTGAACCACTCATGTGCAGCCCTCTTGTTGTTATGCGTAAGGTAATCAGAGCCTGAAGGTGGCGCGCATGGACACGAACGAGGCGTCGTCGCCCCCGGCATCGCGAATGGCAGCGCCTATGTCGTAGTACTTCAGGTCCAGGTCGAGCGTCAGGTTAGGCGTTGGCAACCATCGGGTGTTGACCCGGTAGATGGTGCCCACGTGTCGGCCAGTGCCGCGGGTGTTGGCAAGTACGCTCATGCCAGGCATGTATACCCCGTCGCTGGTGTTCTGTTTCCACACTTCGAACACGCCGGGCTCGAAGCGCAGGTTGCGCCAAGGTGAAAAACCGAAGGTCGGGCCAATGACGATGACGTTGCTCAAGGTGGTCAGGCTGGCCTCGCCGTAGACGCCATTGCGCGGGTACAACGGGTCGAAGGTACCGACCTTGCCATCGCCCACCTCGCTGTCACCACTGGCGGCGTCCAGGCGCATGGCCAGGCGCGGGTTCCACGGATGGCTGAAGGTGTACCCGGTGTCGCTGGACACCGCCCAGGCCCGAATGTCGGCGTTGCCCAGGTGCCCGCGCTGGGCCGCCAGGTCCCAGCTCCAGTCGATGGCCTGGTAACGGCCGAACACGCGGGTGCCGAAGGTGTAGCGTTTTTCGTCACCGGTTTCCCCCGCCAGGGTGCGGTCGTCGGTTTCCAGGCCGAAGGCGAACAGGTCGATGTTCCACGCCTGGGTCAGCGGCTGCGTGCCATACAGGCCATAGAACTTGACTGCATTGTTGCTGCCGTCATCCCAGCTGTCCTCGCCGGTTTCCACGGGCCGCACGGCAAAGGCATCGAGCTTGCGCCCGTCCTTGAGGTTGAGGCTGGCGCGCAGCCCATCGAAAGTCTGGCGGATGTTGGGCGAATCGCGGTAGGTCACGAACACCTGGTTGCCATAGGCCATTTCCTGGCGGCCGAGGCGTGTGGTGTAGCGCCCACCGGTAAAGTCATGGTTCAGGTCGATAAAGGCCTGGCGCACTTCATTGCGGCTTTCGTCATTGGGCGAGTACAGGTCCTTGCCGAAGGCGCGGGTATTCTCGACCTGCACGAAGGCGCGCAGCGCATCGTCGAACAGGTGCAGGTCGGCGTGCGCCTGCAGGCGTTGCATCAGGTAGGAATCGTCCTTGATGCCGCGCAAGCCGAAGAACGGTTTGTCCATTGCATCGGCGCGGTAGCGCGCCTCTGCGCCCAATTGCAGCCAAGCGCTGTCGGACAAGCGATGGTAGCGCAGGCCATCGAACGGATCGGTGGCTTTGCCCGGTGCATCCAGAAAGCGGTAGTCCTCGACCCAGCGCGGCGCGCCGGGACGCCCCGGCCGACTGTCCTCCAAGGGGCTGGCAGCCTGTGAAAGCGGAGCGATTGATAACAGCGCCAGGGACAGACATGCCCCCGTCAACGGCTTGGTCATCAGAATATCCTTTCTTGTTGTTGTGAAAATGGATAACTCTGTTAACGATTATTTTGATTAACGATGATGCCGTCAATAGGCGCCAGCGCATATCACCGCTGCGGCTGTGCGATCAGTGTTCGCTGATCGAACACTTTTGAAACCCCCGATTCAGGGCCGTTGCCTGGCAAAGCCCGTAAAGAAGCGTTTCAGCCACGGGCGCCTGCGGTTTGCATTCCTTGACAAGATCATTAAATAAAAAAATCATGTGGCGCATTCCACCCACAATAATAAAGAGAACCCCATGACACCCTCGAAGCCCTTGCTTGCTTTCGGCCTGCTTCTGCTCGGCGCGAGCCAAGCGTTCGCCGCGCCAACCGTTAAACAACCCAACATTCTGCTGGTGGTCGCCGATGACCTGGGGTTTTCCGACCTGTCTGCGTTGGGCAGTGAAATCGCTACCCCCCACCTGGACAAGCTGCTGGCGGACGGGCGCCTGATGCTGGACTTTCACGCCGCACCCAGCTGCTCCCCCACCCGCGCCATGCTGATGTCCGGCAACGACCCGCACCTCTCCGGAGTTGGCATGATGGCCGAGTCGCGCGGGCGCCTGCCGGCGGGCAGCGAAGTGCAACCGGGGTATGAAGGTGTGCTGGGGGCCAACGTGGCCACGCTCGCCGAGTTGTTGCGCGATGCCGGCTACCGCACCTACATCGCCGGCAAATGGCACCTGGGCATGACCCCGGCGCAGCAGCCGCACAACCGCGGTTTCGACCAGGCTTATGTACTGCTCGAAGGGGGCGCGGCGCACTTCAAGCAAACCAACATGGGCCTGCTGCCCAACTACAGCTGGACCTTCCGCCACAACGGCGAGCCGGTGGAGCTGCCTAACGATTTCTACTCGACCCGCTGGTTCACCGACCGCCTGATCGACGCCATCGACCAGGGCAAGGCCAGCCACAAGCCGTTCTTCGCCTTTGCCGCCTATACCGCACCGCACTGGCCGCTGCAGGCACCCGACGCGTACCTGGCGCAATACCGCGGCCGCTATGACCAAGGCTATGAGCAGATTGCCCGCGAACGGCTTGAGCGCCAGCGCAAGGCGGGGTTGGTGCCCGCCGACTTCCCGCTGGAGCCGCAACTGGAAGGCGTGCCGGCCTGGGCGTCGCTGAGCCCTGAGCAACAGCAGCAGTCAGCCCGCACCATGGAGGTTTACGCAGCCATGGTAGCGGCGCTGGACGCCGAGGTCGGACGCTTGGTGGAGCATCTGCGGGCCACGGGCGAACTCGACAACACCCTGGTGTTGTTCATGTCCGACAATGGCCCGGAAAATGCCAACCGTGTAGACCCGGCGTGGATCAAAAGCAACTTCGACAACCGCCTGGAAAACTACGGTCGGCCCGATTCTTTCCTGATGATCGGCTCGGCCTGGGCCCAGGTCAGCGCCCTGCCCAGCCGCCGCTACAAGATGACCACCTACCAGGGCGGCATTCGCGTACCGGCCTTCGTCCACTACCCGGCGACGATAAAACCCGGGCGCAGCGAAGCGCTCGCCAGCGTCCGCGACATCATGCCTACCTTGCTGCAGCTGGCCGGTGCGTCCTTGCCAGGCATCAAGTACCGCGACCGCGATATCGTGCCACCCCAAGGCACATCAGCTTTGGCTTACCTCGAAGGCAAGGACACCCAGATCCACCCCCGCGACGAGGCCCAGGGCTGGGAAATCAACGGGAATGCCTCCTTGCGCAAGGGCGACCTCAAGCTGTTGTTCGATACCACCGACGCAGCGCCGGCCTGGCGTTTGTTCGATTTGAGCAAGGACCCAGGCGAACGCCATGACCTGGCCCCGCAACAGCCCATGCAAGTGGCCGAACTGCTGCGCGACTGGAAAAGCTACGCCCAGCGCAACAACATCGTGACCACGGCCGAGGGGCGGCCTGTTTCCCCCGCGTTGGTCCGCACGCCATGACCCCCCGGAGGCTCGGGGGTGTGGTACTCGCCCTCGGCGTGCTTGCCGCCGCGTATGCCGCCTGGCCGGTGCCCCCTGCACCGGCGCTGCTATGCAGCAGTTACAGCGGCGTGCCAGAGCCCCACCAGGGGCCTTGGCGAGACGGTATGGTCCGCGTTGCCGGGGGCACGTTCAGCTTCGGCTCAGACCGCTTCTACAGCGAAGAAGGCCCGCCGCACCGGGCCAAGGTCTCGGCCTTCTGGGTCGACGTGCACCCGGTCACCAATGCCCAGTTCGCCCGCTTCGTACAGGCCACCGGCTACGTGACCCAGGCCGAACAGGGCATCGACGCCCAGGCCGCCCCCGACCTGCCAGACCCGCTGCGGGTGCCAGGCGCAATGGTGTTCAAGCAAGGCGCGCAGGTGTTGCGGCCCGGCTGGCAATTCGTTGCCGGGGCGAACTGGCGCCACCCCCTGGGGCCCGGCAGCCACTGGCACGAGCGGGCCAACCACCCGGTGGTGCAGGTGACCCTGCGCGATGCCCAAGCCTACGCCCGCTGGGCCGGGCGCACACTGCCCAGCGAGGCGCAGCTGGAATACGCGATGCGCGGCGGCCTGCAGGATGTGGACTTCAGTTGGGGCACGGCTGAGCGGCCCAACGGCAACCCCATGGCCAATACCTGGCAGGGCCAGTTCCCGTATCACAATCAAGCGCTCGACGGTTTCACCGGCACCTCCCCGGTGGGCTGCTTCGTGGCCAATGGCTTTGGCCTGTTCGACGCGGGCGGCAACGTCTGGGAGCTGACGCGCAGCGGCTATCGCCCCGGGCATGATGAGGCACGCGACGCCGCCCTCGACCCCACGGGCCCGGCGCTGGGCGACAGCTACGACCCCGTACAACCCGGTACGCCGGTGGTGGTGATCAAGGGGGGGTCACACCTGTGCTCGGCAGATGCCTGCATGCGCTACCGGCCTTCGGCACGGCAGCCGCAGACGGTGTACCTGGCAACGTCTCATGTGGGGTTTCGGACGGTGCGGGCAGCTGCGGCCGACTGAGGCTGCCCAGCTCGCTTGCCGCCTGTGCCAGCCGCTGGGTGGCACGGCGGATCTCGTCCACATCGAGCGAGGCAAAGCCCAGGCGCAAGGCATTTTCGCGGTGGCCGAACGGTGAAAACTGGCCGCCGCCGCGCAGCACCAGGTCCAACTGCAACGCTTTGGCCGCCAACTGGTCGACATCGATCGCATCGTCGAACGTCACCCACAGTGCCAACCCGCCTTCCGGTGCCTGCACCGCTATCTGCTCGCCAAAGGCATCGCGCAGGCAATTCAACAAGGTCTCCCGACGCCGACGGTACTCGCTGGACACCCGCCGCAGGTGCTTTTTCAGCTCGCCGTCATTGATCAGGTCCGCCAGCATCCGTTGCATGACCGCATCCCCCTGCCCCAAGGTCAGCACCGCGGTACGCTCAAGCACCTCGATCACATTCGGCGGCGCCACGATAAAGCTGCAACGAAAGGTGCTGCCCAACGACTTGGACAGCGAACCGATGTAGATCACATGGCGCTGCGAAGGGTCGCTGGCCAGCGGCAAGTAGGGGCGCCCGGCAAAGTGATACTCGTGGTCGTAGTCTTCTTCGATCACGCAAAAATCATGCAGCCTGGCCAGCTCCAGCAATTGCTGCCTGCGTGCGGCATGCAGGCTGACTGTGGTCGGGAACTGGTGATGCGGGGTGAGGTACATCATGCGAACGTCGTGTGCCCGGCACAACGCGTCGACCTGATCGACCCGGCAACCCTCCTCGTCCAGGTCGACGGTAACCAGCCGCGCCCCCAGCTGGCGGAAGATCTCCCACGCCGGCGGGTAGCTCAGGCGCTCGACCAGTACCACATCACCCGGCTTGAGCAATGCGCTGGCCGTCAGGTACAGCGACATCTGCACGCCTTGGGTCAGGCAGATGTGTTCTGCCCCCACGTTCAGGCTGCGGTTATGGCGCAGCATGTCGGCCAATGCGCTGCGCAGGTATTGGCTGCTGCCCTCGCAGCCATGGCGCACGGTGTTGGTGGTGAAACTGGTGCGCAAGGCCTTGCGGTAATAGCGATGCAACACAGCCTGGGGCAGCAGGCGATGGTCACAGGCGCCGTTATCGAAAAACAGCGCGCCCGGCCGATGGTGCAGCGTCGTCACCTGCTCGCTGTGGGTGAAATACGCCACCGCAGGCGCGTCGTTCAGCGCCAGGGCGAAGGTCGGCGGCGCGCCGCGCGCAGGCAGCGTGCCCGCCGCGAGCCGGGTACTGACGAAGGTGCCCCGGCGCTGCACGCTCTCCAGCCAGCCTTTGGTGACCGCCTCTTCGTAGGCGAGGATCACCGTCTTGCGATTGACGTCGAGCAGTTGCGCCATCTCCCGCGTGCCGGGCAACAGTGTGCCGGGGCGCAGGCGGCCCTCGACGATGGCGGTCACCAGGCCTTCGACGATCTTGCGGTACGAGGCCTGCGGCTGAGCCCCATCGAGCTTGAGCAGCGGCCGCCATTTGCGAAGCTGGACCATGTGAATTATCCAGAACTGGAGGTTCTTGTGGTCCTAGTCTAAACGCAACAATCAGGCCTCTCCAGCCCACCCTTGCGCCCTGAGGTCTGTATGCACGATCGCCATGTCATTGAACTCTCGCCCTCGGGCAAGCGCTTCGAAGCCGCCGAAGGCTTGCTGCTCGATGCAATGCTCGCCAGCGGCCTGTCCGTGCCCTTCTCGTGCCGCCGCGGCGCCTGTGGGTCGTGCAAGGTCAAGGTGGTGGCGGGCCAGTATCGGGCCAAACAATGCAGCGACGACACGCCCCCGCCCTGCTACCCCCTCGCCGCCAACGAGATGCTGCTGTGCCAGAGCCATGCCTGCAGCGACATGCGCCTGGAAATCCCCGGCTGGTCAGTGGACACGCCGACCCTGCAGATCAGCGCCCATGTGCTGAGCAAACGCGCCCTGAGCGTGGACATCACCGAACTGGTGCTGCAACCCACGCAGCCCCTCGAGGTACGCGCCGGCCAGTACCTGAGGTTTTGCCTGGCCAACGGCGACAGCCGCTGTTTCTCCATCGCCAACCTGCCAGCGCAGGACCAAGGGCGGTTGGTGTTTCATATTCGCACCCTCAGCGGCGGGCTGTTCACCGCAGGCACCCTGCCGTCCCTGCAGGTGGGCGACGCGCTGCAGCTCGAAGGGCCCGTGGGCGCCTGCACCTGGCAACACGAAGGTGAACGCCCCGTGGTGTTGTTCGCCACCGGCACCGGCTATGCCGGCATCAAGCCGTTGTTGCTGACGGCCCTGTCTGGCACTGCCCAGGTCACGTTGTATTGGGGCGGTTCAGCGCAGGCCGACTTCTATGACAGCGCGTTTCTCGACCAGGCCAGCCAGGCCCATCCACGGTTTCGCTGGCACCGGGTGCTGTCGGCACAAGCCCGCGTGCAACAGGTTGCGCTGACGCATGCTCACCCGTGGGCCGACACCCAGGTCTATGCCTGCGGCAACCCTGCGATGATCAGCCAGGCCCGCGCACTATGCCTTGCAGCGGGCGTGCAGGCACACCGTTTTGTCGCCGAGGCGTTTGTGCCCAGCGGCGCATCGGTGCCGGCGACCGCGATGCTCGACACGCTGGACCCGGTACTGGAAAAAGTCGGCCCGCGCTACTCGCTGGACGGCATGCTCGCCGCCCGCGAGCAGTCGGTACGGGCCCTGGCGGCCATCGCCAGCCAGCTGAAAGTCGGCATGACCACCGCCGAGGCGTTGCACATGGCAGGCCAGACGTTGCAGGCAATGGGCGCGTCGCACACCTGGCACCCGACTTATATTCGCTTTGGCGACGACACCATCCGCACACCGCGCCAGGGCATCGACCTGCAGCGTCGGCTGCGTGCCACCGACATCGCCGTGGTCGACCTCGGCCCGGTGTGGGATGGTTATGAAGGCGACTATGGCGACACCTTCGTGTTCGGCGAGCACCCGCTTTATCAGGCCTGCGTCACCGCCCTGCACGAGGTGTTCGAAGAGACGCGCCAAGCCTGGTGCGACGGGCTGACCGGCCGTGAACTGTACGACGTCGCCGAGCGCAGCGCCCTGGTCAAAGGCTGGCAGCTGGAGCGCAACCTGGCCGGGCACCGCATCGCCGACTTCCCCCATGCGCTGTTCGGCCAGGACAAACTGGCCGATCTGGACATCGTACCGAGCGAGATGGTCTGGGTACTGGAGATTCAGCTGTGCCACCCCACGGAGCCGGTCGGGGCGTTTTTCGAAGACATTCTGGTTGGGCAAGCCAGGCCGGCCAAACATGTGGTGCTTCAGAAACACCAATGAAACGCCTGGAGATTCTATTCGGGGCCACCAGGTGCCTGGCTTGGCATTTTCAGCGCCTATCAGATCGAGCGCCGCCCGCGCGGCGCATCGCGACGCAAGGCCGCTCCTACATTTGTTTCGGGCCAGTCATGTCTGTGCCAGCGCGCGCGAGCCCTTGTTTGTACGGCGCGAAATCGAGGCGGGCGCCAAGGGGCCGCGCGCCAATGCTTCAGGCGTAACTGGCCCGAAACAAATGTAGGAGCGGCCTTGCGTCGCGATGCGCCGCGCGGGCGGCGCTCGATATCTGCCCCACCTCCAAACCCAAGACAGGCACCTAGCCGCCATCACTCCATCTCCCGACAAGCACATTTGATCGTGCTGCCAGGGCGCCCTACCCCTGGGCCGAGAACAACGCGAACAGCTGGCTGCGAAAATGGATGCCTAGCCGGTCGAACGCCCGGTTACGGTAAGTCTTCACGGTACTTTCCTTGATGCCCAGGTCGGCGGCGATGCCAGCGTGGGTCATGCCCTGTAGCAGGCGGGCACAGATGTTCAACTCTTGCGTGGTGAGCTCGGGGCAGCGCTGCAGCAACTGCTGCTGAGGGTTCTTGACCGGGTTCAGGCTGTTCAGCGCCAGGTGCCCGCGCAACAGCTGCAGCAGCGCCGGGCTGAGCGCTTCGCACATCTGCAATTCCTGGTCGTTGAAAAAACCCTGATCGTGGTGCCGGTAGAGGTTGAACTGCACCGGGCGCGCCTGTTCGTCCAGGTACACGCTGGACAACCGTTCGATCATGCCATTGCGCTGGTAGATCGCCTCGCGGTATGGCCCATGGCGGATGTCCTGGGCCAGCAGGTGGCCGACCTGCCCGGGGGCCTCCTTCAACGGCTCGAACAAGGGGTCATAACGATGGTAGTGCTCGATGTACGCCTGGCCGCAGCGCAGCACCAGGCTGGCGTCAGGGTGGCGGGTGCCGGCCGCCAGCAGTTGCGGCCGCGCCCCGTCCATGCGCAACACGGAAAAATGCTCGCAGGCCGCCCACTGGCCCAGGCAGTCCAGCAACGCAGCGGGAAAGCCAGGCGTGCCCAACGTGCGGGTCAGGTCGCTGAAAGCGCGAATTTGCGCGGGCAAGGTCGATGCCTGTGGGGTGCTGAGACGAATCATGGCGGCACTCGGCTATTTATTGTTATTGGCTCGGGCAAACAGCGCCCGATAAATAGTTAACCTATTAACTATCAGTCTGCCGCCAATCCTCGGCCTTGTCCACCTCACGGGTGACAGCCCTGGCAAACGCACGTCCGTAAGCTGGCCCCGACAACGACAATGATCGGGAACACCCATGAACCAGCACCCACTGAACCTGCGCGTCACGCGCTACGCCGCAGAAGCCAAGGACGTGGCACTGATCGAGCTGCGTGCAGACGATGGCCGGGCACTGCCGCCCTTCAGCGCGGGTGCCCACCTGGAAATCCTCGTCGCAGGCGACCTGCCGCGCCACTACTCACTGCTCAACGCGCCCGATGAACGCGACCGCTACCTGATCGGCGTGGGCCTGGCACCTGATAGCCGCGGCGGCTCGCGTTTCATCCATCAGCAACTGCGCCTGGGCGACACCCTCGCCAGCAGCCTGCCGCGCAACCACTTCGGGCTGGACGAGCGCCTGCAACGCTATTGCCTGGTGGCGGGCGGCATCGGCATCACGCCGATACTGGCGATGCTGCGCTGGTGCCAGGCGCACGACAAGGACTGGCGATTGGTGTACAGCGCCCGCAACCGGCAACGCGCCGCGTTCTACGAAACCCTGCGCGCACTGGACCCTGCCCGGGTGCAACTGCACTTCGACGACGAAGCGGGCGGCCATCTGGATACCGCGCAACTGCTCGACACCCTGCGCGATGACGAGCACCTGTACGCCTGCGGGCCAGCGCCGATGCTCGACGCTTTGCAAGCCGCTGCCGGGCCACACGCCGATCGCCTGCACATCGAACGCTTCAGCGCCGCACCGGCCAGCGCCGAGGGCGACCGTGGCTTCACCGTGCACCTGAACCTCAGCGACCGCAGCATCTGGGTCGCCCCCCAGCAAAGCATCCTCGAAGCCCTCGAGGCCCACGGCATCGAGCTGCCGTTTTCGTGCCGGGCCGGCATCTGCGGCAGTTGCCAGACCCGCGTCTGCGCAGGCGTGCCAGACCACCGCGACCTGATCCTCTCGGATGCCGACAGGGCCGCAGGCCACAGCCTGATGATCTGCGTCTCGCGTGCCCTGGGCGACAGCCTGGTGCTGGACCTCTGAACCGCCTCACCCTTCTTCAAGGAGCATCCCCATGTCACTGCCCACCAGCAACCTCATTGCGCATGCCCGCAAAGCCAGCGAACCGATGGCCAACCGCGAGACCCCGTTCATCTACAACGAGTGGTATGTCGCCGCCTTTGACGATGAAGTCGGCCGGCACTTGCTGGCCCGGCGCCTGCTCGACCGCCGCGTGGTGATGTACCGCACAGAGGCAGGCGAGCCGGTCGCCCTGGAAGACCGCTGCGCGCACCGCTCGTTCCCGCTCTCGCGCAGCCATCTGCAAGGCGACAGCATCGTCTGTGGCTACCACGGCTTCCGCTACGACGCCGCCGGCGACCTGACCGAGGTGCCGTCACAGAAAAACTGCCCACGTGGTATTGGCGTACGCCGCTACCCGCTGGTGCGCCAAGGGCCGTTACTGTGGATCTGGCTGGGCGAGGAAGCCCTCGCCGACGCGGCGCAGATCCCCCATCAGGCATGGATCGACGACCCGGCCTGGGCCTGCACCTCCGGGTATTTCCATCACCCGGGCAACTACGTCAGCCTGCATGAAAACCTCATGGACCTGACCCACCTGAGCTTCCTGCATGCCAACACCATCGGCACCCCGGACTACGCCAGCGCGCCCTACAAGCTGGACCTCAAGGAAGGCCATTACACCCTGATCCGCGAAGTGGTGCCGACCACCCTGTCGCCAGTGTGGGGCAAGACCACAGGGCTGGAAGGCTGCGCCAGCGCGGCACGCATTGCCACGTCGGAGTTTCTTTCGCCGGGGCTGCACCGGGTCAGCGTGACCTTCTACGACAACGCCCAGCCGCTGGAGCAGCGCCAGCAGTTCCACATCCGCACCGCGCATATCCTGACCCCGGAAACCGCCAACAGCCTGCACTACTTCATCGTCCATGGGCGCGACTTCGCCCAGCACGACGAAGCCCTGGGCGAGTACATGCACGAGCAGCTGTTCGCCGCCTTCAACGAAGACGTGGAAGGCCTCGGTGCACTGGAGGCCGCGCTCGACGACCGCGACGACCACCACTACGAAATATCCGTGGCCAGCGACGCCCCTGCCGTCGCCACCCGCCTCTACCTGAAGAAACGCGCCGATGCCGAGCGCCAGCACGACAGCCGCAAGGTCGGCTGAAGGCAGCGCTGGCCGCCGTCCATAACAACAATAAAAGGGACATCACATGTTCAAGCCTGAACCGGCTATCACCTGCCTGCGCCTGGCGCTGGTGGCAGCGCTGGCCTTGCCACTGCCCGCCCGCGCCGACTTCATCGGCGACAGCCAGGGCAGCCTGGAGCTGCGCAACTTCTACCAGAACCGCGATTATCGCCAGCACGGGGCCCAGGCTTCCCAGGTCGGCAACTGGTCGCAAGCCTTCATGCTGCGAATGCAATCGGGCTTCACCGAAGGGCCGGTCGGCGTTGGCCTGGACTACCTGGGCCTGCTGGGGGTCAAGCTCGACTCGGGGCGCGGCCGCAGCGGGGACGGCACGCTGCCCTTCGGTTCGCAGTCAGGCCGGCCGGTGGACGACTTCAGCCACATGGGTGTCACCGGCAAGCTGCGGGTGTCGAAGACCCGCCTCGATGTCGGCATTCTCACCCCGACGCTGCCCGTGGTCTTTCGCGATGACATGCGCCTGATGCCCCAGACGTTCGATGGCGCGCTGCTGCAATCGCAGGACGTCGAGCGGCTGACCCTGACCGCCGGGCAGCTCTGGCGCTCGCGCACCCGTGAGTCGTCGGGCAGCGACCGCATGTACCTGGCCGGGCGCAGCGCCGCGTTCGACAGCGGCGCCTTCGATGTGCTGGGCGCCAGTTATGACGTGGGCCACGGCTTGATCGCCAGTGCCTTTCGCGGCGAGCTGCATGACGTGTACCGGCAAGACTTCTACGGCCTGGTGCACACGCTGCCATTAGGGCCGGGGTTGTCGCTGCTCACCGACCTGCGTTACTTCGACAGCACCAGCGCCGGCACTGCCAAGGCCGGCAGCGTCGACAACCGCAACTTCAACATGATGAGCACCCTCAGCGTGGGTGCGCACAAGGTCGGCGTGGGCTACCAGCGCATGTACGGCAACGATGCCTTCCCCACCCTGAACGGCTACACCCCGCCCTACACCGCCAACCTGGTCACGATCGGCACCTTCACCAGCGCCGGCGAAGTGTCGTGGCAAGCCCGCTATGACTACAACTTCGCCGCCCTCGGGCTACCCGGGCTGAGCTTCATGACCCGCTACGTGCGCGGCGACGACATCCGCACCCACGCGGCCGACGGCCATGAGTGGGAACGCGACACCGACCTCGCCTACGTCATCCAGGCCGGCTACTTCCAAGGGCTGGGCGTGCGTTGGCGTAACGCGGCCTATCGCTCCAGCTACGCCAGCGACATGGACGAGAACCGGCTGATCCTCAGCTACACCCTGAAACTCTGGTGACCCCCTTACACCTGCCCTTCGAGGTAACCCCATGAGCCAGACCTTCGAGTCTCTGCAACACGCGCAGAGCGCTGCCAATACCCACCGCCAGATCAGTTGGCGGATCATGCCGCTGCTGCTGATCAGCTACGTCTTCGCCCACCTGGACCGCATCAACATCGGCTTCGCCAAGCTGCAGATGAGCAACGACCTGCAGTTCTCCGATACCGTCTACGGCCTGGGTGCCGGGCTGTTCTTCGTCGCCTACGCGATGTTCGGCGTGCCGGCAAACCTGGTGCTCGACAAGCTTGGCCCACGGCGCTGGATCGCCCTGATGATGGTGACCTGGGGGCTGCTCTCCAGCGCCATGCTGCTGATTGAAAGCGCCCACGGCTTCTATGCCCTGCGTTTCGGTCTGGGGGTGGCCGAGGCCGGTTTCTTCCCGGGCATTCTGGTCTACCTCTACCGCTGGTTCCCGGCCGGGCGCCGGGCCTCGATCACCGCCCTGTTCACCCTGGCAGTCCCCATGGCCGGCGTGGTCGGCGGCCCGGTATCGGGCTGGATCCTCGAACACATGCAAGACACCGCCGGGCTGCGCGGGTGGCAGTGGATGTTTCTGATCGAAGGCCTGCCGGTCGTGGCCTTGGGCCTGGTGATACTGGCGCGGCTGGACGACCGCATCGAAGACGCACGCTGGCTCAGCGACGAACAGAAGCATGCCCTGCGCCAGACGCTGGCCCGTGAGGAAGCACGCAAACAGATCAGTTCCTGGCGCGGGATCTTTGCCAATGGCCAGGTCTGGCTGCTGGTGGCGATCTATTTCGCGGTCATGCTGGCGGTCAACACCCTGGCGTTCTGGATGCCGACCCTGATCCACGGCGCGGGCGTTGCCCACGACAGCCAGATCGGCCTGCTCAGTGCACTGCCCTATCTGGCCGGGTGTTTCTTCATGATTGCCGTGGGGCGCTCTTCCGACCACCACAAAGAGCGGCGCTGGCACCTGTGCGTGCCGATTCTGATGTGCGCGGTGGGGTTGACCCTGACCGGCCTGCAGCCGCAGTCACCGCTGTGGGTGATGACAGGCCTGGCCATTGCTGGCATGGGTGCCAGCAGTGCGTTGCCGATGTTCTGGCAATTGCCTCCGGCCTACCTGGCCGGGCCGATACTGGCGCCGGGGTTGGCCCTGATCAGCTCGCTGGGCAGCGTGGCGGCGTTTGTCGCGCCTTACCTGATCGGCTGGATGCGCGACAACACTCAAAGCGCCAGCCTGGCGCTCTACTTGTTGTCGTTGGTGATCGCCTTGGGCGCCTTGCTGGTGCTGCGCACCTCGGCTGCGGTGGTCAACCCACGCTGAGGCAAGGTACGCAGGCAGGCGTGGCTGGGCCACGCTTGCTTCAAGCAACGGTCTTGTCAGGGACGAACCGCCGTGACTTCGATCTCGACGCGCCAGGCTGGGTGTGCCAAGCCTGCAATCTGGAACGCCGAGCGGGCAGGCAGTACTGGCTGCTTGGCCGCTGGCCCGAAGAACTGGGTGTAGCCGGCCATGAAGCCGTCGAAGTCCATCTTGCCGCCGTTCTCCGGCCCGCCTACCAGGAATACCTGCATCTTAACCACATCCTTGAGGCCCAGACCGAGGTCTTTGAGCTGCTTCTGGATGTTTTCAAGCACATTGATGGTCTGCGCTTTGGTATCACCGAAGGATTCCAGCGAATCCTTGGCGGCGTCGGGGTGGATGACCGACGGAACGGAGCCGCTCAGGTAAACGACTGTCTTGCCAGCAGGCACTTCCACAGCGGCCGAAATGGGGAAACTACCTGCGCTATGGCGCACAACATCCTGTGCATGAACGCTCCCGGCACCGGCGATCGTCAGGGCCAATGCAGCAACGGTCTTGAAAGCGACCTTCATGTGTTTCTCCTAAATGATTACCAAGGGTGATGCGCACGCATCGATGACGCGTGCACGGGTCATTCCATTGTCGTAGCAGGTTTAGAATCGATACAAGCTAAACGGCTCTGGATCAAGCACTGGCGCCTTGCCCAGCAGCAGGTCAACCGTCAACTCGGAGGACACCGGGCTCTCCGTCATGCCCCAGCCGGTCGCGGTGTTGATGACCAGGCCAGGGTATTCTTTGACCGTCGAAATGATGGGGTTCTCATCCGGCGCAATGGCCATGGCGCCGCTCCACTGATCGATCAGCTTCGAGTCGTTGAAGGCAGGGAATTCGACCTTGAGTTTGGCCAGGGATGCATCGAGCTCTGGAATGTCAGGGGCCGCAGTCATCAGCCTGTTCTTCTCGAACGGCGACACCTCATCCAGCCTCCAGCTGGTTGGCTGAGTGAACGAGTCGATCAGCTGCTTGTTCAGCGAGATGTGTACCGGGAAGTCTGGGATGGCCAGCAGTGGCAGGTATTTGTAGCCATACATGAACGACTCTTTGACCACCGGCGCAACGACAACGCGCGGCGAGGTGGCGTAGGTACCGTCAGCCTGCTCGCGGAAGTAGATATTCCCCGGCAATGCAACGTTGCCACCCGGGGCACGGGGCGCAGCGCTGATGATTTGCTGGGATTGGTAGGCGGGCAAGGTTGGCACGTCGACGCCCAGGTTCTGCATGAACAACCGGGACCAGGCACCGCCCGCGACGATCACGCGAGACGCGCGAATGGCGCCTTTCTCGGTCACCACATCAGAGATGGCACCTGCCTGGGTTTCCAGGCCCCTTGCCGCGCAGTGGGTGTAGATACGCACACCCATTTTCTTGGCGTACTCGGCCATGACATACGAGGCGCGCTCGGCGTCCAGGCTACCGGAGTCTTCCTCGAAGCCTGCGACCTTCCAGCTGGAGGCTGAACCGCGCAGCCGTTGATCGAGCTCATTGCCTTGGATGATGCGCGTCTTGAAGGGGATGTCCGAGCCGACTTCGCGGGTTTTCAGATCGATCCACTTTCTGACGCCTTCCAGGTCTTCTTCATCGAAAGGCACTTCGACCCGGCCTTGTGTGCGATAGCTGGTATCCGCACCTACTTTGGCGTTCATTTCACGCCAGCGTTGCTTGGCCAGGTGGTGCAACTGGAACGTCGCATCAGGCATCTTGTAGGTCATGACCTGACCATAGAACCGGCACGACTGCTCGCCGGCAATCTCACCTTTTTCGACGACAACGACGGAGAGGCCACGCTCGACGAGGTTGATCGCGGTCATGAGCCCCAAAATGCCAGCGCCAACAACGACCACGTCCGCTTGCTTGGGCAGCGTGCCCTCGGTGCCCTGTACAAAACCGAAGCGCGGTTTGCCGGGGATCAACCGACCTTCGCGGGTCAGCATAGGCGTCAGAATACCCGCACCCGCCGCAGCGGCCACGACGCCGCCGCCAATCAAAAATTTACGCCTTGTCATTCCCATGACACTTTCCTTTCCAAGCATTCGGTGTGGGTTACATCAGCCCAGACAATGGGCCATAGGCTGGCCGACAGCCCCCGTGGCCAACTTTGTGGCCATCGCGTCAGGCTGACGGTTCAAATTGAGGGCGGGCATTCTGGTGATGCTGGGCAGACGGTGGAATCGCTGAGGACAAATAATTAGTTCAGGGATTTCGTAACTATCGTGCAGGGGACATATAAAGTTGATATAGCGACACAGTGCACTAACAAGAGGGGGCTTAGTTGGGAAAAGTAACTGGATGGTTCAAAGAGCGAGGTGTTTCTTCGTGCGGCTGAGCATCCGTGAACCGGGCTGGCTGCAGCTTCTTTGAACTATTCCACTGGCCCCGCGCCCTAACCTGTGCAGCAAGCCCATTGCCACTTAACTGGAAGGTTCGAGTATTTATGAAAAGCGAACAGATTGAAGGTGTTGCAGAGAAGGTAGCAGGCAAGGCACAGAGCGCGGTTGGCCGGCTGTTCGACGATCCCGCCCTGGAGGCAGAGGGGGATGGGCGTCAGGTCGCGGGGCAACTCACCAAAAGCTACGGTGACGCGGTGGATAGCGTTTCCAACTTTGTAAGAGAGAAGCCGATTGCAGCGTTGGCGATTGGCGCGGCTGTCACGCTGGTTTTGAGCCGCCTGCTCCGACGCTGATCGTTTTACCGGTGCTATTTGCTTGTCGGGAGATAGGGTGAGGGCGGCTAGGTGCCCTTACCCTATCTCCCGATGTACATTCTTTCCCTCAAAATGCCGATACACTAACGGCTCTGTAAAACCCTACAGAACATGCGCCTAAAGCATCTTCGGGCCTGTTCGCTATTGCCCCCTGCACGGTCACCCAAGGAAGAACGGGATGCTGCAACACCATGTTCAACACCACCACCCCATTAAACTATCCCTCATCGCCTTATTAGGGGTTTTCTCATTTACGCAAACCCCGCACACCCTCGCGGACATGACCAACGGCAAAAACCTCTACAAACAACGATGTGCCGTGTGCCACGGCGCCGATATCAAGGGCACCGGGCCGCTGGCCAATAAAAGCAACCCGCCAACCCCCGACCTTACAAGCGCTGCCTTCAAAAAGCGGCTGAGCCATTATCCAGGCGTTATCGTCGCGTCGGTGATACTTCGCCCCAATGGCAACTTGATCCCAAAGACGCTCCAGCAGAACGGTGTAAAAATACCGCCGCACGCCTGGAGCGTTAACGATTTTCGCGACCTGAACCAATACATGACCGGTGTGATTTCAAGAACCACCTGATCCTGAAATGACTGGCAGGCGCTCAGCGCCGCACTGATAGCTGGCACCCTCAAGGCTGGCTTCAAACGCTTCAAGCCCCGCGTACACCTGCTGCAACCCACTGATCTGCGCCATCACTTCAAACTTCTTGTCGGCAATGGCCTTGCCCACCAGCGCCCACGGCAACGCTTGCCCACGGTGCCCCTGGAGGATCGCCTGCATTTCCTTGAGTTTGAAGCCCAACTGCTGCGCGCATTTGATGAGCGTCAGCAGCTCAATGCTTTGCTGGTTGTAAACGCGGTACTTTCCCTGACGCTCGGGCGGCGGCAGCAGGCCAATCGCTTCATAGTGGCGGATGGTCTTGATCGTGGTGCCCGACAGCTGGGCGGCTTTGCCGATGTACATGAACGTCCTTTTTCGTTCGGGTGCGCCGCATCTTCACATAGCGCTGCCGGATCGGGAACCACCCGGGCCTGGTCAGCGGCTGGCGATACTGTTGGCCTTCGCGAGCCAGGCTTCGCGTTGCTGCGGGCTGGAGCCGAGCAGCGGCCCGAACGTCAGGGTCTTCAAGGGTTTTATGCCGCAGAACTGCAACGTCGTCTTGCGTACCTGATGAAGGCCAGGCATGCGGTAAACCCATCTGTAATACCACGCGGGAGTGTCCATCGTTACCAGCAGATGCGCCGTTCGCCCTTTCAGGCGTTGCTCGGGGAAGGCCTTGCCTGCGCGGTACTGGAAAGCAAAACCGGGCAGGAACACCCGGTCGAAAAAACCTTTCATCAAAGCGGGAATACCGCCCCACCAAATCGGGTAGATGAAGGCCAGGTGCTCAGCCCAGGTGATGTCTGCCTGGGCCTTGAGCAGGTCGGGCTCCAGTGGCTGAACCTGCCTGTAGCCTTCGCGCAGCACCGGGTCGAAGTTCAAGGCACCAAGGCGTAACACCCGTACATCATGCCCGGCACTGCTGGCTGCCTCGACGTAACGCGCGGCCAAAGCACCGCAGAAACTATCGCCAGAAGGGTGGCCCAGCACCACCAGTACGCGCTTACTCATCATGACCACATCCTGAACGTGAAGCCTTCAGGGTAAAGGCTGCCCGTAACAGGAGAGTCAAGGCCAGCCAGGCCGTTACTGCGAATCCAGATGGTTGATGCACACCACCTTGGGCTGGGTCATGTCTTCATAGGCAAAGCGCACCCCTTCGCGGCCGAGGCTGCCGTACTTGAAGCCGCCAAACGGCATGGCGTCGAAGCGGTAATCGGACGAGTCGTTGATCATCACGCCCCCTGCCTCGATCCGCCGCGCCAGCTTCAGCGCCGTCGACAGGTCCCGGGTAAACACCCCCGCATGCAGGCTGTATTCCGGCGCATTGGCCAGGGCAACGGCCTCATCCAAGGTGTCGAACGGCTCAAGGATCGCCACCGGCGCGAACACTTCCTGTAGCCAGATACGGCTGCTGTGGCTGACCTGCTCCAGCACAGTGGGCGCATACAGGGCGCCTTGCCGGCGATGGCCACAAAGCAGCGTTGCACCCTGCCCCAGCGCCTCGTCCACCCACTGCTCGGTGCGACGGGCCGCCTGTTCGGTGACCATGGGGCCGACATCCGTTTCCAGGTTCGCCGGGTCACCCAGCTGCAACGCCTTGGACTGCGCCACGAACTGTTCGCGGAATGCCGCGTACACCGCGCGCTGCACGAGGATCCGTTGCGTGCCGATGCAGTTCTGCCCCGCCGCCCAGAAAGCACCCGAGACACAGGACTCCACCGTCGGCCCCAAGTCGCAGTCCGCCAGCACCAGCACAGGCGCATTGCCGCCCAGGTCCATGGCAAGTTTTTTCAACCCTGCGCTGCGGGCGATCGACTCGCCGGTGGCAAAGCCGCCGGTGAAGGAAACCATGCGCACCTCGCGCAGTTCGACCAGCGCCTTGCCCAGTTCGACACCGCCGGTGGCGGTAGTCACCACGTTTTCGCCGAGCCCGGCCTGTACCAGGCAATCGACCAGTTTCAACGCCGACAGCGGCGCCAATTCGGACGGCTTGAGGATCACCGCATTGCCACCGGCAATCGCCGGGCCCAACTTGTGCGCCACCAGGTTCAGCGGGTCGTTGTAGGGCGTGATCGCCACAATCAGCCCCAGCGGTTCGCGGCTGAACCAGCCCTGGCGGGCCTCGGAGCCTTCATAGGCTTCGAACGGCACCACTTCGCCGGCATTGCGCCGCGCCTCCTCGGCGGACAGCTTCAGCGTGTTCACACAGCGCTTTACCTCCTTCTGGGCCTGACGCAGGGTTTTACCGGCTTCGGCCACGATCAGCTCGGCGAACGCGGCAGCATCGGCTTCCACCAACCGCGCCGCCTCTTCCAGAATGCGCGCGCGACGGTGCCGGGGCATTGCTGCACTTTCAAGGCACCCCGCCCGTGCACGCGCCAGCAAGGCGGGCACTGCACTGGCGTCCAGGCAGGGCACACGCCCCACCAGGCGACCGTCAAAGGGGCTGAACACGTCTATGTGGCTTGGCGCTACAGCGTGAACACTGGCCATGCGAGATACGCTCATAAAGGCTCCGTTACTGACGGTGGGTGGTGTGCAGGGCAATGATGTCGGAGAGCAAGGCGTAGGCCGTCTCGATGCGCCCTGCGCCCGGCCCGGACACCGTGACAGCGCCCAGCAGCCCGGTGTCGAACGACACCGCATTAATTGCGCCGCTGATGCCGGCAAGCGGATGCTCAAGTGGCAGCAAGCGGGCTTCGACACTCGCAGACACCGCACCGTCAGCCGCCTTGCTGGCAGCACCGATCAGCTTCCAGCACTGGCCGCTGGCCTGCGCCTTGACGATGTCCGACGCGCTGATGCCGCTGATGCCCGAGCACGTCACATCGCTGACGCTCAAGCGTGCATCCAGCAACTCATTGGCCAGGATCACCACCTTCAGGCGCACGTCATAGCCTTCGACGTCGGCCGTCGGGTCGGCTTCGGCATACCCCAGCTGCTGCGCCTGGGCCACGGCATCGGCGAACGACAAGCCGTCTTTCATGCGGGTCAGGACATAGTTGGAGGTGCCGTTGAGAATGCCCTCGAAGCCTTGTATCTGCGCACCCGCCAGGGCCTGCTTGGCCAGGCGGATCACCGGCGTGCCGCTCATCACCGCGCCTTCGTATTCGAACGCAACGTTGTGCCGCTGGGCCAGCGCCTTGAGCTCGGCCCCGTGCAAGGCGATCGGCCCTTTGTTGGTGGTCACCACATGGATGCCGCTCTCCAGCGCCCAGCAGCAGAAGGTGGCGGCCGGCTCACCATCGACCGGGTTGGTGAAGGTGGCCTCGGCGATGATGTCGGCGCCGGACTGCTTGATGACGGTTTCGTTGAACGCCTCGGCGGTGCCGCCTGGCAGCTGTGCAAACGCGCCCTTTTCGGCTGGCAAGGCCGCCAGTGCGGCAGCGTCCAGGCCATTGCGGTCGACCAGCGAGCCGAGGAACAGGTCGGTGACGCCGACGATCTTCAGGCTGAAGCCGAGGGTGGCCTGCCAGCTGTCGTTGCTCGTTGCAATCAGTTGGGCGAGGCCTCTGTTGACACCGCCAAAACCTACCAGGGCAATTTTGTATTCAGTCACGAAGGCGTTCCTTTTTGCTGTTGTTTGATGGGCTCAGCGTACGAGGTGGCGGCGGGCAGTAGAATTGGCCAAAACGCCGTATTTATTGGGCGATCTGCACAGGCTCGCAGGCCCGCGAATGGGGCCACGCGGTAGCTGACACCGGCTTTGCCGGTGTTCGCGGGGCAAGCCCGCGCCCACAGGGTCGCTGCGTAATCAATGAGATAGATTTTGTTCGGGGGGATAGAAGCGGGGTTAAAAGACGGCGGAGAGGACGAAGGAGGTGACGGTGTTTTCAACACCCTTGATGCCGGCGATTTCTTTCCACACGGCGTGGACCCGCTCCGGGGTAGCGGCATCGACCCTGAGCATCAGGTCAAACTCGCCGCTGAGCACTTCGCACTGCACCACCTCGGGGATGCTCCGCAAGGTGGCCAGCACGTCGTCACCGCGCATGCGGTCGTAGCGATAGACGAAAATCACCGCACTGATCAACGACGATGGCCGGCGGGCGTCCCCCAGCCTAACCGTATAGCCCTGTATCGCACCGTCGCGCTCAAGCCGTTCGATACGCTGGCGCACCGCATTGCGCGACAGGTTCACCTTGGCCCCGAGCTCGGCGTGGGCGATGCGTGCGTTGGCGGTCAGTTCGGCAAGGATGCGCTCGTCCAGCGGGTCGAGAATACGCTTCATGCGGGCCTCGACTGCGCCGCCAGTAAGGCCTTGCACAAGCCATCCAGGTCACCCCGATGCAACGCCGGTGGGCCCTCTTGCACCGGTGGCAGGCAGGCCAGCTCACCCTCCCAGACACCCAGCTGCGCCAGCAGCGCGGCAGACTTGCTTGGCGCGATCTGGCCCAGGGTCACCATCGGCGCACCCAGGCTGCGCCGATGCATGCGGCCCGCCAGTGCGCCGACGGCTGTGTGAGGGTCGACCAGTGTTGCCGCTTGCTCGCGCAGGGTGATGACTTCGCGGCGTACTTCGGCGTCGTCCACCGCATAGGAGTCGAACAACACCCGCGCCTCAAGCCATTGCGCATTGCCGATGCTCAATTCACCACAGGCCTCGAAATGCTCCATCAGCGCTGCGACACGGCTGCCGCTGCGCCCATACAACTCCCAGATGAAGCGCTCCAGGTTCGAATACAGCGAAAAGTCCATGGCCGGTGACGACGTGCGCTGACTGGCATGGGGGGCGTAGCGGTTGCGATGAAGGAAACGGTGAAGGGCATCGTTGCTGTTGGTCGAAACGATCACCTGGTTGATCGGCAGCCCCATTTTCTGCGCAATGAAGCCGGCGTAGATTTCCGCGAAGCTTGCCGCCGGTACGCTGAATGCAACCGGCCGGGTGCCGCCACCCAATTGCAGGGCCGCGTGGAAGTAGAACACGATCTGCGCCAGCACCCCTACCCAGTTGGTCGAGTTGAAACACACCGGTATCAAACCCTCCAGCGGCCAGGCACGAAACAGCCGTGCTACCAGGGTCTGACAGTCGTCGAAACTGCCCTCCACCGGTAACAGCTGAACACTGGCGGGGTCCGCCGCCTGCAAGGCGGCCAGGCGGTCTGCCGGGATCTCGCCCTGCGGGTAGAGAATGGCCAGGCGCACATTGGGCCTGGACGCAAAGGCCTCGATCGCGGCAATGCCGGTATCACCGTTGGTGGCCCCGACCACCAGTGCCTCGCCGCCGGAGCGCGTCAGAAAGTGGCTGACCAGCCGCGCCTGGAGCTGCGCGGCGAAGTCCTTCGAGGTGCGTGTGGGGCCATGGAACAACTGCAGGATCCATTCGTTATGGCCAATCTGCTGCAAGGGTGTGATCGCGCGGTGGCTGAAGGCCTGGTAGCTGTCGCTGAGCAGCACGCGCAAGCACGGGTCATCAATGGCATCGCCGACAAAGGGCGCGATGACCCGCCAGACCAGCTCATCGAAGGGCAGCCAGGACCAACTGGCAATCGCCTCGGGGCTGATTACCGGCAAGTACGCCGGCACATATAGCCCGCCATCGGCGGCAGGCCCCGACAGCACGACTTCACGGAAGTCCGCTCGCACATCAGCGTTGCGGGTACTGACGTAATGCATGAAAACTCCCCAGGGTTACGAAGGCCGGTGCGCGTGTGCCACCAGCCAGGATGAAAACAGCGCAGCATCGGGCGGCAGTGGCCGCCCTTGCTCGCGTACCAGGTAAAACGATTCGCTCGCTTCGATGCGCTGGCTGAAGGGTGCGACCAGTTGGCCGTCCCTGAGCAGGTCCTCGACTACGGACGATCGCGCCAGCGCCACCCCCTGCCCCAGTTCGGCCATGCGGATGGTGGACACCAGCGTGTCGAACTGCAGCCCCCGCGAGTAATCGACATCGTCCGCGCCTACCCGCTTGAGCCAGTAGCCCCAGCCCTCCTCGTAGCCCAGCACATGCAGCAGCGGGTGGTGCCTGAGGTCGCGCGGCTGGCGAATGGGCGAGCGCGCCATCAGCGCCGGCGAACAGACCGGCACCAGCACGTCCCAGGTCAAGCGTTGGGCATGCAGCCCGGGCCATTCGCCATTGCCCCAGCGCACCTCCAGGTCGTCCTCGCCATCCGGCGCCTTGACCCACAGGTTGCTGATATAGCGGATGTCGATGTGCGGGTGCTGGCGGCTGAAGTCGGGCAGACGCGGGGCTAGCCAGTACTGCAGGAACGACAAGCTGCCGCGCACCTTCACCGGCCCGCGCTGGTGCTGGCCGAAGATCTCGTTGGTGCCCACCGCCAGGCGGCTGATCGCATCCTGCACCACCGGCAGGTAGGACTGCCCCTCTTCGGTCAGGCCCAGGCCCCTGGGCAGGCGCTTGAACAAGGCCACGCCCAGGTGGTGTTCGAGTTGCCGAATCTGCTGGCTCACCGCCCCCTGGGTAAGGTGCAGCTCCTCGGCTGCGTGAGTAAAGTTCAAGGCGCGTGCCGACACTTCGAAAGACCGCAGCCAGTTGAGCGGCGGCAGGGTTTTTTGCTTCATCGACACGACCTCGTTCACAGTGGGGTCCGTGCATCATGAACCGGAAGGCTCAGCTCACGCCAACACTCGAACCTGCCGGCGCCAGGGCCGCCAGCCGCTGTGCACGCTTGTTGCGGGTAACCCAGTAGACGAAGTAGCACCAGCCAATGAACGGGATGCCGAAGTACAGGGCGACGCGTTGTTCGGGGTCGAAGGCGATGCCGACACAGGCCAGCACGCAGCAGGCAATCGCGCCCAGCGGCACCCAGGGGTAACCTCGCACCCTGAAGTGCAGGTCTTCGACCCGCCCGCCATTGGCCACGTAATGGCGGCGGAAGGCGATCTGGCTGCCGGCAATGCTCATCCACACCACCACCACCGCCAGGCCGGAAATCGACACCAGCGCCAGGTACACCGTGTCCGGTGCCAGCACGCTGCTGAGCAGCGACGCCGCGGCCCCGGCCATGCTCAGCACGATCGCGTTGACCGGCGTGCCACGCGGCGACAGGCGGGCGAAGCACTTGGGCATATGGCCCTGGTCACTGAGCGTCCACAGCATCCGTGAGGCCGCGTACAGCCCGGAGTTGGCGGCCGACAGCAAGGCAGTGAGGATCACGAAGTTCATGATGTCTGCCGAATACGGGATGCCGATCAGGTCGAAGACCATGACAAACGGGCTTTCGACCAGGCCTGCCTGTTCGCGCGGCAGCAAGGTGGCCAGCACGATGATGGTGCCGACGAAGAACAGCGCCAGGCGCACCACCGTGGTCCGAATAGCCTTGGGCACGCTCACCTGCGGGTCTTTTGCCTCGCCGGCGGCAATGCCGATCAGTTCGGTACCGGAAAACGCAAAGGACACCGCCAGAAGCGTCATCGCAATCGGCAGGACGCCGGTCGGGAACAAGCCCTCGCGGGTGAAGTTGGACAGCCCGATACCCTGCACATGCTGCACATCGAACAGGCCGAAGATGGCGCCAGCGCCGATGGCGATGAAGGCAATCACCGTCAGCACCTTGACCAGCGACAGCCAGAATTCGGTCTCGGCGAACAGGCGCACCGACACCACGTTGCTGACCAGCACCGTGATGGCGAACAGCGCGCTCCAGATCCACACCGGCGTGTCGGGAAACCAGCGGACCATCAGGATGCCCGCCGCGGTGAATTCCGAGCCGATGGCCACGGTCCAGGTCAGCCAGTACAACCAGGCCACCGTGTAGCCGGTGCCTGGCCCCAGGTAGCGGGTGGCATAGCTGCTGAACGAGCCGGTTTCGGGCATCTGCACCGCCAGCTCACCCAGGCAGACCATGACCAGGTAGACCATCACCGCGCCGACGCAATACGCGATCACCGCGCCCAGGGGGCCAGCCTGGTTGACCGTGTAGCCCGAGGTCAGAAACAGGCCCGTGCCGATCACCCCGCCCAGCGCCAACATGACGATATGGCGGGTGTGCATCTCTTTCTTGTACCCGGCCGCTTGGGCCGACGTCGGCTTTGATTGTTCGGTGGACATAATCGAGTTCTCATGAAGTGGCTGGCAATCGACCGGCAAGCGGCCCTGGGGCCGACCCCGTCGATGTGTCAGCGGCTGTTATTGTTATGGCTTTCATGAATCAGGAAGGGCGCGCCCAACGCCTCAGGTCGACACTTCAACGTGCCGATCGCAGCGGTCGCTGCCCTGCCCCTGCTGGGCGCGCACTGTCGCGAACGCCTGGCGCAGGTCTGCCAGCAGGTCAGCGGTATCTTCGATGCCGACCGAAACCCGCACCAGGCCTTCGGAAATGCCCAGTGCCTGGCGCTCTTCCAGGGTGTTTTCCACGTGGCTGGTTGTCCGTGCCGGCCCGTAGATGGTTTCCACTGCACCGAGGTTGCCAGCGCGGTGGGCATAGCGCAGCTTAGGCAGCAGCGCGACCACGGTGTCCATCCCGCCTGCCAGGACGAAACTGACGATCGCGCCAAAACCGCGCATCTGCGCGTTAGCGATCGCGTGGCCGGGGTGCTGCGGCAACCCGGGGTAGTTGACCGACTCCACCAGCGGCTCGGTGCACAGGTATTCGGCCAAGGCCTGGGCGCTGGCCTGTTGCTGACGCAGGCGCAGCGCCAGGGTCTTGATGCCGCGAATGATCAGGTAGGCGGAGAACGGGTCCAGCGAGGCGCCGTTGATTTCACGGTAGTGTCGCACCTGCGCCATCAAGGTTTCGGCACCGCAGACGACACCGCCCAGCACATCGCCATGCCCGGACAGGAATTTGGTCGCGCTGTGCACCACCACGTCGACGCCCAGCAGCAGCGGGTTCTGGTTCAGCGGCGTGGCGAAGGTGTTATCGGCAACCACCAGTGCCCCCACACGCTTGGCTGCGGCTACCAGGCGGCGGATGTCGAGGATTTTCAGCGTCGGGTTGCTCGGCGTCTCCAGGTAGACCACATCGCAACCGCGAGCGATTTCACGCTCCATGGCTTCACTGTCGAGGGTGTCGCACAGCGTCACCTCGATGCCCTGGCGGGGCAGAAACTCTTCGAAGATCTTGTTGGTGCCGCCGTAGCTGTCGCGGGTCGAGACCACACGCTTGCCGTTGCACAGGAAGGTATGCAGTACACCGCTGATGGCGGCCATGCCGGTGCTGAAGGCCACGGCCGACTCGGCGTGTTCCAGGGCGCACAGTTTGTCTTCAAGGACCGCAACCGTCGGGTTGCTCATGCGGCTGTAGATGAAGCCAGGTTGTTTGCCCAGGGCGATGTCGTACCAGGCGTCGATGTCCTGGTAGCCGTAGGCGGCACTGGCGATGATCGGGGTTTGGGTGGCGTTGTAGGGGTGCTCGACCTGTTCACCCTCCCACACCACCTGGGTACCGATACCGGGCTGCACGCCGTGGGCGACCTTTGCTTGGTTATTCATGTAATTGTCTCGCATCGATGAAACACGACGGTGTTTCGACTGGTCTGCGAGGACTATAGAGCGCGCATACGCCCCTGAAAAACGATGCAATAAGGGCCTTAGGGGCGCTTTTTTTAATGGCTTCTGGGGGGCCGCTTTGCGGCCCCGGCGTCTAGCGAACCGCGTGCAAGGCTTGCTGGTCGGCATGGTAGGACGAGCGCACCAGCGGCCCCGACGCCACATTCCTGAAGCCCATCGCCACAGCCTGCTCGGCGAACCAGGCAAAGGTATCCGGGTGCACGAACCGCTGCACCGGCAGGTGGCTGCGCGAAGGCTGCAGGTACTGCCCCAGCGTCAGCATGTCGACCTGATGCTCGCGCATGCGCTGCATCACTTCCAGCACCTCGTCGTCGGTTTCCCCCAGGCCCAGCATCAGCCCGGACTTGGTCGGCACCCCGGGCACCCGGCGCTTGAAGTTCTCCAACAGGTCCAACGACCATTCGAAGTCCGACCCCGGCCGTGCCGCCTTGTACAGGCGCGGCACGGTCTCCAGGTTATGGTTGAACACATCTGGCGGCGCCTGCTCGGTGATGGCCAGGGCCACGTCCATGCGCCCCCGGTAATCCGGCACCAGGGTTTCCAGCGTCGTGCCCGGCGACAGCTTGCGGATTTCGCGCAGGCAGTCGACGAAGTGCTGGGCACCGCCGTCGCGCAGGTCGTCACGGTCCACCGAGGTGATCACCACGTACTTCAGGCGCAGCTCGGCAATGGCAATCGCCAGGTGCTTCGGCTCATCGGCATCCAGCGGTTTCGGCCGGCCATGGCCGACGTCGCAGAACGGGCAACGCCGAGTGCAGATGTCGCCCATGATCATGAAGGTCGCCGTGCCAGCGGAAAAGCACTCGCCCAGGTTCGGGCATGAGGCTTCTTCGCAGACGCTGTGCAGCTTGTGCTTGCGCAGCAGCGCTTTGACCCGGGCGACCTCGGGGGACGTGGCGATTTCCACGCGGATCCAGTCGGGTTTGCGCGGCACTTCCTCGGTGGGCAGAATCTTCACCGGGATGCGCGCCACCTTTTCGGCGCCGCGCAGTTTCACGCCGGCTTGCAGGGGCTGCGGGCGCGTGGCCGCAGTCAGGGTCTGGTTCATGTTCATGCTCCGCCAGTCAGGGCTTCATCCACGGTTGCTTCATCCACGAGGCTTCATCCACGGCCGATTCAGGCGCGGTAGACCGGATATTCCGCACACAGCTTGGCCACCGACCCGGCCACTTGGGCCTCGACATCGGCATCACCAAGGTGGTCGAGGATGTCGCAGACCCAGCCCGCCAGGGCCACGCACTCTGCGACCTTGAAGCCGCGGGTGGTGACAGCCGGGGTGCCGATGCGCAGGCCCGAAGTCACGAACGGCGACTGCGGGTCGTTGGGCACGGCGTTCTTGTTGACGGTGATGTGCGCGCGGCCCAGGGCGGCGTCGGCATCTTTACCGGTGAGGCCCTGGCGGATCAGGCTGACCAGGAAC
>NZ_JABWRV010000031.1:0-68652 GCF_014269105.1 Pseudomonas sp. SWRI77
GCTTTGCGACGGATACCGACTGAGGACGTCGAAGTTAACCGCTGACCGGGGTGTGCGTGCGCGCATAGGGTAGATGGCATTACTTAGACACCCCGGAGATACCCATGCCAGGCCCCTATCAGCAGGACATGACCGAGCTGAATTCAACCCTCAAAAACATCGGCACCCAGATCACCGACTTCAAATCGTCCTCAGCCGAGAAGCAAACCGAGTTCGGCGCCCGCCTCTTGGAAATCGAACAGAAGCTGGTGAATGTCAGCACCCGCCGAGGCGCCAACGACGACTCCACCGACTCCAATGCCGTGACTACCCAGGTCGTGGCCGCTGATGGCATCACCGGCTTCAGGGCCGGGATGAAATCCACTGGCCAGATCAGTTGCAAAGTCGGCGTTCGTGCGGCGATCACCAACCCCAACAAGGGCGTCACTGGTTCGACCAGCTACCCAACCGCCCCGCAGCGTGACGGCGCCGGCATCCGTGGCATTCCGCAGCCGCGGCTGAGCTTGCTGGATGTGCTGCCGATCGTGCCGGTCACCAGCGCTACCTACGAGTTCGTTCGCCTCGACGGCTACATCAACGGCGCGGCCTACCAGAAAGAAGAAGGTGAGGAGAAGGCCGAAGGGTCGATGCCCACCAAAATGGAGCGGGCGGAGATCGCCACCATCGCTACCTGGATTCCGGCGAGCCTCCAGGTGCTGCAGGACAATGACCAGCTTGAGGGGCAGATCAACACGCTGATGAGCGTGGGGGTTCGCCAGAAGCTGGAGGCCGAGCTCATCAACGGCGACGGTGGGCCAGGTGAAATCCTCGGGTTCAAGAAGCAGGCAACCGCTGCTGGCATCACCACCGGCAAGCCAGCTGACCGCATCGGCGCAGCCCTCACTGACCTCAAGGCCGAAGGTTGGAACCCGAACGTCATCGTGATGAACCCGCGTGACTGGTTCGCCATCGAGAGCGAGCGCGCCGAGGATGGCGACGGCCAGTATGTGATTGGCACCCCGCGCGATCCAGCGCCGCCCAGCCTGTGGGGCACCCCTGTAGTCGTCACCAACGGCATGCCGCAAGGCGAGGCATTGATCCTCGATACCAGCGTGGCCGCGTTGCTGGACCGCCAGGAAGTGACCGTGGAGGCTAGCCGCCACGACGGCGACAACTTCCGCCGCAACATGGTGACCATCCTGGCAGAGCTGCGCGCTGGCCTGGCTGTGTTCGCTCCCACAGCTACTCGACTCGTCACGCTGGCCGGCACGCCGACACCGTAACAACGAGCGTGGGTTAGCTGTGAGTGCCACGACCTCCTAACCGCAGCAGTCGGAGCCCTTCTTTCCTTTGTGGGGTGATCCGGCACTGGCCCGCACTCGCGGGCCTTTTCATTCACACCGGAGAAGACCATGAGCCATACCCATCTACCCAAGCCAGTTCAACGAGCCCTCAACCAGATCGCCCACAGCCGCGCCCTGTTGCGCCAGATGGAAGAGCGTGAGCGGTTGAGCAAAGAGATCGATCGCCTGTTGGCCAGCGGCCTGAGCGCAGCCGAAGCGCTGGAGCAGATCCGGTCGGCGCCGCCGTACATCGCGCCGACCTACTGAGGGGGGCGGGTCGAAAGTCTGGAAGGTTCGCTGACCTAGACCGCCTAGGACCCCACGTGCAGATTTTTTCCCCCTTTAACAAAAAATGTTAAAGCGACGTTAACACCCATGCCGAACGTGCATGGGGCTGTAAGCCACGGAAACAGCGGCATAGACGGCGTTAGGGCCCTCTGGCGGATGTTAACCGGGTTAACAGCTTTAACCTCGAAAAGTTAACGCTTTAACACCGACGAATTAACACTGGAGGCTAACCGCTGATGACCATTCAACCAGCTCCGTCCACCTTTCAAGAGCGTTTCGCCCGAGCCTGCGACGTGGCCACTTTCACCCTAGACAAAGGCGGCCCGTGCTATCTGCTGTGGGAAGTCGATCATGTCCAGGCCTGCCAAAGGGTGAAGCTCGATGGCGTATTTTTCACCGAAGAGGAGGCGCGCATATCCGCCGACTTGCTGCGTGGCACCCTGCGCGGAGCCCGCGCTTCCATGTGCAGCTATGCGCCCAACTGGAACCCTGATCCTGCCCGTGAGGCCGCCATCCGCCTGGAGGCGTTGCAGTGTCGCGAGATGCTTGCTCGGCGCCTGGGCGTTCACCTGGCTATGCCACAGGAGGCAGTGTGATGGCCGCAACCGCGATTGATTACGCGCCAAAGACCAAGATCCGCCTGGGCGGCTTCTTGGGCAAGAAGTACGGCAAACATCACCACTTCTTGCTGGAACGCGGTGACGCTAAAGAGGCCGCCAAAGCGTTGGATGCCAACTATCCAGGCTTCGGCCGTGACCTGGCGGATGCAGAGAGTCGTGGCCTGCGCTTCGCTATCTTCAAGAACGGCAAGAACATTGGTGGCGGTGACCTGGATCGAGGCGGGGCACGGGAGCTGTGGTTTGTCCCAGTCATTCACGGCAGCAAGCGCGGCGGGCTGCTGCAAACTGTTATCGGCGCGGCTCTGATCGTCGCCGCTTCATTCGCCTCGGGCGGCCTCGCTGCCGGTTTGATGGGCGCTGGTATTGCTAACGTGGCCGGTGGAGTGCTGCAGATGCTTAGCCCACAAGCCAGCGGGCTAAGCCATAGCGGCTCGCCCGAGAATCAGGCGAGCTACGCCTTTGGCAGTGCCAAAAACACTACAGCTAGCGGTCTACCGGTACCGATCTGCATCGGTGAGCGGCGTTGGGGGGGGGGCCATCATCTCTGCATCGATCGAGGCGCAGGACAAGGCTTGAAGTGAGCCTGGATCACTTTACATATCCCTGATCCCGGGTATGTAGGGGGTGTCCTCAGTTCTGAGGGCACCCAAAAGCGTTGCGCTCCTGCTGACGCTACTGAATGCCTACCCTTTGCACACGGCTTATGATCTATCAGCTGCAGAAGGACCCCACTGGCTGAGCCTGGCATCCATCCGGACCATCCAGGAGCTCTGCCCTTTGGCGATTGAAGCGCCTTTATGGGAGAGGGTTAGTGATTTTCAGTTCTAATTATCGTGGCTCACCTCTTTCCTCTGTGCTTTGGGTCTGGTGAGCGCGCGTGATGCGCTAGGGCCTCACTCAGCAAGCCTTTACCAAGCGGGCAGATTTTGCATACGACCTTTGGAGATTGAAAAAAATCGCCGGCTTAGGTAATGATGTCATTTGGATATCAATTTGATATCGATTCAGGGAATGATGAAAAAATGAGACTTCATAAATTAGAAATAGCTGGTTTCAAGCGAATCCACTCAGCAACAGTTGAGTTTGGCGAAGCGACGTTTTTGATTGGAGCGAATAACGCGGGGAAGAGCTCAGTACTGCAGGCAGTGGAGTGGCTGCTCTCGGCTAAGACTGTAATGGATCCGTCGTTCTATTGTTCAGAAGCTGATCCGGAAACAGGTGAAAATAAGATTTCGTGTAAGACCATCACACTCGAAGCTGAATTTCGTGATGTTCCAGAAAAATCATCTGACTGGAGAGGATTTAAGGGCAGAGTCTTTAGCTATGATCCAGGTGAGTCAGGAGAAACAGGGAAGAGTATATTTTACCGAAAGACATATGCCTTGGGGGAGAGCGTAGTTACCGAGTTAAAGTCTTTCGCTCGCACCCTCAACGAAAAATTTGCCGCAGTTACCAAGCCGGCAGAATTATTGGCTCTAGGTATTGATGAGCAAGTAGTTAAAGAGTTATTCAAGGATGCGGATAAGAAGATTGGTGCTGCCGATCGCTCCAAGCTAGAGTTGATTGATGAGATCTGGGATGTTTCAGAGGAAGAAGTTTGGGATAAAAACCCTGGCGGTATTGGCGGGGTAGTACTTTCAAAGCTGCCAAATTTCTTACTTATACCTGCCGAATCCTCATCTCACGAGTTCGATAAGGCTGGTGTATTACATAAGACTCTTAACGAGCTTTTTAAAGATGTCAGAGAAACTTCTGAACATTTTAAGTCCGCTCAAGATAGTTTAAATCTTCTTGCAAAAGAGCTTGATCCTTCCGACGATGCTTCGGAATTCGGAAAAATGATGCAAGAGCTGAACAAAGTCCTGAGTGGAGTATTTCCAGAGTCGAGGATTTTCGCTTCTGCAGATCTTTCCGGGCCAGAGTCTCTGAATCCGGTTTTCGCAATTGAGATGTCGAGTAACATCCGCACCACCATCGCTAACCAAGGTACGGGAATGGTGCGAGCTGCGGTATTCGGGCTTCTACGGTTCCGTCAACAATGGCTCAAAAAAAGGGGCGGAAATGATGATCGTGGACTTATAATAGGCTTTGAAGAGCCGGAAATATTCCTTCATCCAAGCGCAGCAAACCAAATGCGCGATCTGATTTACGAGCTTTCTGGCGGGACATCCCAAATTGTAGCAACTACACACTCTCCGTATTTAATTGATCTGGCGCGAAAGCCGAAGCAAGTTTTAAATCGATTCCATTATGAGCAAGGGCACTCTACGATACATGCCTTTTCAGTTTCTGAAAAATTTAAAGCGCTACAAGGAAATGATAAAGATCAAGTAAAGATGCTAATTAAGCTTGATGATCATGTGTCACGTATATTTTTTACTCGCAAGGTGGTTGTGGTAGAAGGGGACACTGAAGAAGTCCTAATTAAAGAAGCTATTCGTCGAATGTCCCCACTACAACGGGCAAAGCTTTTGTCTGGAAGCGAAATAATCAAAGCCAGAGGTAAGGCCGCCATCATAGGATTAGTAAAATACCTTAAAGCGTTGAATGTTAATTTTTATGTCATTCATGACAGAGATCAAGGTACCGCTGGCGCCGAAGTTTTCAATCAGCCGATTGCCGATGCTGTGGGGGACAATGCCAAAGTCACTATGCTGCACGAATGTGTTGAAGACTTAATAGGGTATGCTGCCCCCGCTACAGAGAAACCATTTAAGGCGTACAAGGAAACCTTAAATTGGGCGGACAATTGGGAAGGAGTGCCGCAAGCTTTGAGAGATGTAATGGCTAAAGCTTTTAGCCCTTATATCTAGTTTGTATTTCTAGGCCGTTCGCTAGCCATTGCCAGATTCAAAGGGTGAGCTGCCAGTTTCAATGAAAACGTGGATCTCAAGGATGAGATCCCTAATCAAATCCACTGCTGACACATAGTAACCCGCCGCGGGTATAGCCTGAGAACGGGCCTAGGTGTTGAGAAGGGGCGTAGACAGCGGCCCCTCCTCCAACCCTGAGCGTGATCCCACATTGAATCTCAGCTGCTGCCAGGTAGCCCCTGGCATTGGGTTGGCGGTTGTTCCAGCTCCGTATGACTGCTGGCGAGCTGGACAAACGGGGACGGAACGGGGAAAAACGAGAAGCTGATACACGAATGGCTTAGTCTCTTTAGACGTAAGCCATTGATTTTGTTGGTGGGCCCACACGGACTCGAACCGTGGACCAAAGGATTATGAGGCCCTTCCCCTCCAAATTTCAGATCTCGAAACGCCTGTTTGAACAGGCGTCTATTCCAAGAAACAACGTCATTTGAGCCAGAAACAAATGGTAAATACTCAAGTCAAGCTTCAGCGATGAAAAAATCTTTGATCCCAGGAATTCCGTAATCACTAGCGTTTTTTACAGCATCTTCCAGAGTAAAAGTGCACCCCTCACAATGGACCCGATGAGTATAGCGACGATAGTTTACCAGCTCATCAGTTTGTTCATCGTAGTCATAATCGGTCTCCTCGTGAACAATCAGGGATTTAGCACCACATGTCGGACACTCAGTTACGTGATTGTAATCTTGAGCGGCCTCACTTTTGGCAATCCTTTCCGCTCGCGCCTTCCTTTCAGAACCAAACATGGTATCGAAAATAAACTTTTTAGCCTCCTTCGATCTTTTTTTCACTTTAGTCACTGGAGGCAATCTGTTTTCGTATGCGGATCGTCCAAGCTCCTTGAAGAAGGCGACCTTTCCCACATCGTAAGTTTCGTTTGCAAAGTGCTTGATTATTTCTGCAATAGGATCTAAGCCACAAGCTAACGACTTGTACTTCCAATTAATCTCCTCGCCTTTAAACAGGGGGTGATTTAGAGTATCTACTACGTATGGCAGCAGGTAGCGCCCAACGAATTCGTCCAAAGCCGTATATTTCAGCACATACAACCCGCGATGCCAGACTCTATTGCGCAAACTATTCAGCTGCACAAGTGCATCATAATGCGCTAGAATAAATCCTAGCTTTTTACTTCCTTTCAGCTGGCCAGTCTTAACCAGATCCCTAAGCCTAGTCAGAGACTCCCCAAACTCCGCACTAAAAAGTTTTTGTTCCTCGTCAACTGTAAGCTTCTTTTTGTGCACCAGCTTGTGCAGCAACTCAGGAGCTCTGATAACACTGTCCGCCAAAAGCTGATGATCGTTCCGCAAAAAACTCTTGCAGCTAAGTTCGGCAAAATGTTGAAAATGAACAATGCATTCCGTGTACGCCTCGCAATACGCGGAGCGATGATTTAATATTATTTCTTCCTCGCTGGAGGCATTCTTTGCGTCGAGAGACCTGATTCGGTAAGAGAAACTTTTATAGGTAGCAAAATAAGCCTTGAGTGCAAGCCTAAGTGATATCAGGGCCAAATTTATGTTGGAAGATCCATCTTCATCAAGTTTAAATCCTTGCTCGGTTACCCGTTTGATATCCTTTGCCGTCATTCACAGTTCCTTTATTTACATCGTCAGTAAGCATCAGCCATTAATCTCTAGATTATATGCCATCTCCAGACGGTTCGGCGTTGTCGTTGCGAGATCATCAAACAGAGACAATGTGAGTAGATTTGTGAGTAGAAATTCAGAGCGAAGACCTACCAACCCTATTTAACAAGGATCAGCAGACCATGTTCGAGTCTCCCTCGGGCACCAAAATCCAGAAAAAACCGACCTTATGGTCGGTTTTTTTGTGCCTGGCGTTTAGCAATCCTCAAGCACCGTCGCGCGGCCCCTTGGCACAACTGCCCTCTGCCCCGGCTCAGCACCCTTCCCTACGCTGGCCCTTGCCTTCATCCCTCGTGCAAGGAGCCGCAAAATGAAAATGAACCCTGCAGGCGCCGATCACAGTGCAGGCCGGTGAGCCCGAGATCAGTGGCGCCTTCGAACTGGCCTATCAATTCGAACCGCGCGTGCAGGGCGACGACAGACCGCTGAGCCTTTCCAGCCTGGAATACGACCCCTTCAACAAGCGCCTGCTGGCCACCACCAGCCATGAGCAGGGTGACCAGATTGGTGGCTATTTGTGGGCATTGCCATTGTCACTGCTTGAACCGGACGGACCGGGTACACCGCTACCGTTCCTCGGGCCCGACGGCTCGCCCTTGTGGTTCGATAACAAACCGGAAGGCGTTGTAGCGTTGAATGCCCGCCAGGTACTGGTGGTCCACGATGATGATCGGGTTCAGGTTGCCGAGTCTGCGCGCGGCAAGGCCAAGCAGGCCAACGAGTTCACCTATAGCGTGATCGAATTGGGCAGTCCGTAGAAATGGCCAGCACACACTGGGACATCGAATGGCGCCTTGGATGATAGCGATGATCCAATCAACCCGAATGGGTAGTCGCTTTGACCGGTGCGGCTAGCAGGGTTTGCTGCCGATAGCTTCTGCAAAACGGAGCAAGTAACCATCCGGGTCGAGCAGCAGAAAATTGCGCTGACCAAACAGTAATTCACCGCTGCGGTACCAATGCTCTTCAACCGGGTTTCTGAGGGGATACCCGGCCGCCTCCAGTGTCGACACCAGCGCTGAAGCGTTCGGGCATTCGATGGACAGGTTGATACCACGCCCATAAGGCGGCTCAAGAGGCCCGACCCGCCAAGGCGATTCACTGTGCCAGTCCTGTTCCAACATAAGTTGGCTGCCGCCGAAAGAAAGAAAAGCGAAATGATCTTCTGGCCGCTCGTACTCGACCTTGAAGCCGAGTATGTCGCAGTAGAAGGCAAGGCTTCGTGTGAGGTCGGAAACAATGAGTTCGGGGACCAGGGGATTGAGCTTCAGCATGTTTGATTCCTTTCAGTTTTGATCTATGAATACGTGCGACCAATGCCCTGCGTACGCCTCGTCAACGTGGGCGTCCGGCCTTGATCCACGCTTGCACCTGGCTCATGCCCAGCCGATACCTGGCACAGTTATTCAGTGTCAGGGTATCCAGTTCAGCCTGCAACAAGGGCTCAAACTGCAGCTTCTCACTGTCCGACAAGCTCAATACAGCTCAATGGAGCTCAATGGAGCTCATCACCCTCATCGCGAGTGATGAGTAACACGAAAAACGCGCCCTTGATCCCTCATCAAATTGACGCCGCGTGCCTGGCGAGCGGGGCAGCAGCCATGCCTCGAATCTATTGGCTAGCCTCCTCCCCCCTACTTAAGATGTTACTCGTCGGATATATGCACAAAGTATTGCCAGAGTGATAGCACTTAGCCATATTTGCGCTCCCATTTTTCCATGACTGTGTGACACATGAAAACAACCGTGCCCTGTCTGGCGGCAATGATGCTGCTCAGTGGGTGCAATGGAGTGCCAACGTCCTACGTCTCCGATCCCGTCTACAGCCAGGCTTTCGTGGTCACCTCCGGTGCGCCGTTGCCGATGTTGCTGATGGCCAGTGCCATCCAGTGGAACGAAGACTACGCAGTGACCGCAAAACACACCCCCTTCCTGCGCAACGTGGTCCACGAGGGCCTCGGTGATGTCGTGTTCTTCAAGCACAAGGCGCGTGAGGTACCGCATTGGCGGCAATACGTGCCAGGTGAGTCGGTCACGGCCGTCGGCTTCAACAGCCTGATGATGCCCGTACAGGGCAAGGGCCATGCCCTGCCAACACTGGTACGCCTCGAAGGCACCCCGGGCAGTGTCTTCTACTCGTTGCACGACGGCCCCATGGTCAAGGGCATGTCGGGCGGGCCGGTGTTCGCCGATGACGGCCAGGTGGTGGGTATCAATGTCGCGTTCATCCCCAAGAACGAGATCGACGTGCGCGCTCGCCCGGACCTCGCCGATAAAGAGCGCGTCAGCGTGTTCATGTCGTACAGCGAGATCGACAAGGAATGGCGGCGCTTCCAGTACCTGCTGGCACGCAAGGCCAAACCGCATGCGCCTGCCGCGATCAAGGGGTTTGTGGCGGTGGCCGCCAAACCTTGAGCGGCGGCCAGGCGCTCCCGACAGGCCCGCGCCCCATGCGCAGTGCTACGCTGTGAGCGCCAGCCACACGCCTGTAAAAGGACCTGCCATGCACCTCAGCCACCGCCCTGTACAGCCCAATGACATCCCCGCCATCTGCTGCTTCCCTCAAGGCCCGGACGAACTGTTCTACATGTTCCCCAAGGCCACCTACCCGCTCACGCCCGCGCAACTGACCGACGCCATCGCCCAGCGCAACGGGTCCACGGTGGTGGAAGGCGGCGGCATGGTGCTGGCCTTCGCCAACTTCTACAAAGCCGAGCACGGCGGGGTATGCGCCCTGGGCAACGTGGTCGTGGCCCCAGCGGCCCGCGGCCATGGTGTGGCCAGCTACCTGGTCAACGCCATGGTCGAGCTGGCCCGCAAGCAGTTTGCGGCACGGGAGGTTTGGGTGTCGTGCTTCAATCACAACACGGCGGGGTTGCTGCTTTATCCACAGATGGGCTTTGTGCCGTTCGGCATCGAGGCGCGCCAGGCGCCAAATGGGGAGCGGGTGGCGTTGGTGCAGATGAGGCAAATACTTGGGTAGCTCGACACTTCTGTTAACACCCTAAGAGAGACTACACCGAACCATAACCCTCACTCGGCGTCCGATCCTGCATCCCCCGCGTTCCGAGGTACCCCGTGTGAAAGAGATCATCGCCCGCAAGTACCGCCTGGTCGTTAAGACCATCGGTTACATCGGCTGGTCGCTGTTCTGGCTGCTGATCTGGGATGTGCTGGTCACCATCGACTTCATGCTGTTCTTCAACAGCAAGTTCACCCTGCCGCTGATTCCATTGACCTTGCTGGGTTCGGCGCTGGTGGTGCTGGTGAGCTTTCGCAACAGCAGTGCCTACAACCGCTGGTGGGAGGCGCGCACGTTGTGGGGTGCCCTGGTCAACAGTTCGCGCAGCTTTGCCCGGCAGACGCTGACCCTGATCGACGACCCGGACGATAGCCTGAACCCGGCCAAGGCCACCTTGCTGCGCCGCCATATCGCCTATGTGAACTGCCTGGCGGCGCACCTGAAGGGTGACCGTTGCCCGGATGAACTGATGGCGTTCATCCCCCCAGCGGAGTTCGAGCGGCGCAACCGCTCGAACAACTTCGCCAATGACATCCTCAGCGGCTCGGCGGCCCTGCTGGCGCGGGAGTACCAGGCCGGGCGCCTGGACAGCATCCGCCTGGCGAGGCTGGAGTCGACGCTGGTGGACCTGTCCAATGCTCAGGGCGGAATGGAGCGGATTGCCAACACACCGCTGCCCTACCCTTATGTGTATTTTCCGCGGCTGTTCATCACGCTGTTCTGCCTGATCGTGCCGGTGGGGCTGGTCGAGTCGCTGGGCTGGTTTACCCCGCTGGCCTCGACGGTGGTGGGGTTCATGCTGCTGGCCATCGAGCGCATCGGCACCGACCTGCAGAGCCCGTTCCGGTTCAGCGAGCACCAGATCCAGATGGATACCATCTGCGAGACGATCGAGCGCAACCTGGAGTCGATGCAACGGGAGGCGCAGCATGGGGAACAGGTGACCTGACGGCTGTCGGGGCCTCTTTGCAGCCCCGATCAGGCGCGCACATAGCGCTGGCGCAGCACATCACTCAACGCATCCACCAGCAACACCAGCACCAGCATCGCCAGGATCACCGTGCTGGCCTGCGCCTCCTGGAACAGGCTCAAGGTGGTATAGAGCATCTGCCCCAAGCCACCCGCCCCAACAAACCCCAGCACGCTGGCCATGCGGATGTTGTTCTCCCAGCGGTACAGGCTGTAGGCCAACAACTGCGGCCACAGGTTGGGCAAAGTGCCAAAGCAGAACGCCGCAACCTGGCTGCCACCCTGCAAACGAATGGCGGCCGCAGGCTCGGCCGGCGCGTTCTCCAGGGCCTCGGCAAACAACCGGCCCAGCACCCCGGCGGTGTGCAACGCCAGGGCCAGGGTGCCGGCATTCGGGCCAAGCCCTGCTGCCAGCACGGTGAGCGCCGCCCAGACCAGCTCGGGGATGGCCCGCAAGGCATTGAGCAGCACCCGCGCCGCAGCCTGCAGCGGCCAGCCGAACCGGCCCGCCGCCGGCAACGCCAGCAGCACACCCAGCATGACTGCCAGCAAGGTACCCAGGCCAGACATGGCCAAGGTCTCCAAGGCGCCACGCCCCACCGCGCGCAAATGCTCGGCGGACAGGTCTGGCTGCAGGAAGCGCCGCGCATATTCGGCCATCTGCCCCAACCCGCCGTCACCTACCAGCGCCTGCAGGTCCAGCTCCAGGTAAGCGAACGAGGCCACCACCGCTGCCACAAGCGCGCCGAGCACCAGCAGGTTGATCACCCGGTTCATGCCAGCCTCGCCCGCAGGAAGCGGCTGAGCATGTCAGCAAAAGACACCAGCAACAGGAATGTCAGCAGCATGCTCGCCACTTGCGCACCGGCAAACATGCGCATCGACAGGTCGATCTGCTGCCCAAGGCCGCCGGCACCGACAAAGCCCATCACCACCGAAGCCCGCACCGCGCACTCCCAGCGGTAGACGGTGTAGGACACCACCTCCGACACGGCATTGGGCAAGATGCCGTAGAAGAAAGCCATCAGCCGGCCACTGCCCGCCTGCAACAGCGCATGGGCCGGGCGCTGGTCGACTGACTCGAAGATTTCCGCATAGACCTTGCCGAGCATGCCGCTGTAGGTAATGGCGATGGCCAGCACACCGGCCGTTGGCCCAAGCCCTACGGCACGCACGAACAGCAAGGCCCAGACGATTTCCGGCACGCTACGCAGAAAGATCAGTAGCCCGCGCACCGGCATGCGCAGCACCCGCGACAACAGCCCGGCCCGGCCGCCGCGCGAGGCCGCCCGCAACGACAAGGCGCGGCTGGCCAGCAGGCTGGCCGGCACCGCCAGCAGCAGCGCCAGGGCCATGCCGGCCGTGGCCACGGCAAGGGTCTGCAGCGTGGCCTCGAACAGCAGCAGCAAAAACTCGGCATCATGCGCCGGTGGCCAGAACGCCTGGGTGAAACTGGCGATCTGCTGACGATTCTCGGCCTGCCACAGCACACCCGGGTTCAGCTCGCTCAACTGCACCCCCGGCCATAACACCGCCAAGGCCAGCAGGGTCAGCAGCAACCGTGGCAGCGCCGCTGGGTCGCGGGTATCGGCCTTCAGCATCGTGGGATCTGTACCGTCAGCGCAAGCGTAGGCCCCGGCGTGGGCGGCGGCGCCAATTGTTCGTTGGCGTAGAGTGCCGCCAGCATCTGCGGGCTGACGGCTGCGGCCGGGCTGTCGAACACCACCTGCCCCTCACGGATACCGATCACCCGCGGGAAGTGCGCCAATGCCAGCTCGACCGCATGCAGGCTGGCCACCAGCGTGACGCCGTTGGCCTGGGCGTGACGGTTGAGCAATGCCAGGCTGTGGTCGGCCAGCACCGGGTCCATCGCCGACACCGGCTCGTCGGTCAGCAGCAGTGCCGGCCGCTGATACAACACCCGGGCGATGCCCACCCGTTGCAACTGGCCGCCAGACAGCTGCCCGCACTGCACGAAAAGCTTGTCGGCCAGCCCCAACTCTGCCAACGCCTGGCGCACGCCTGCTACATCGGTCGGGTACAACAGGTTGAGCAAGCCACGCAAGGTGCCCCACTGCCCCAGCCGCCCCGCCAGCACCGCCGTGACCACCCGTTGGCGCGGCGGCAAGGGCGGCGCCTGGTGCACCAAGCCAACCCGCGCCCGCAACCGCTGACGCGCCCTGCCAGACAGCGCCCAGGGCAGTTCACCGAACAGCTCCAGCCCCCCGTCACTGGGCTGGATAGCGGTGGCCATCAGGTGCAGCAAGCTGGACTTGCCCGCCCCTGACGGGCCGATGATCGCGACCCGCTCGCCCTGCTCGATACTCAGGCTCACCGCTTCAAGCGCACGCACCTGGCCGTGGCGCAGGCTGGCACCGTGCAAACGAATAGCCGTCACTTGAGCAGGCCGGCCTCGCGCGCGGCTTGTTCGGTGCCCAGGTAGTTCTCAGGTTTGGTCTCGATGAAACGGCTGGCCGCCTGCAGGTCGAGAATCGCCTTGTGCTCGGGGTTGGCCGGGTCGAGGTCGAGGAATGCCTTTTTGATCTTCGCCTTGAGTGCCGGGTCCATGTTGCCGCGTACGGTCCAGTTGTAGTCGAAATAGGTGGGCGTGGTGGCGAACACCTTGACCTTGCTGGTATCGACCTTGCCGGCATCCACCAGCTTCTGCCAGACACTGGCATTGAGCACCCCAGCATCGACCTTGCCCGCCTGCACCCAGGCCGCAGTGGCGTCGTGGGCACCGGAGTAAGCCACACGGCTGAAGTAGTCCTCAGGCTTTATCTTGTCCTCTTTGAGCATGAAGTAACGCGGCATCAGGCTGCCCGAGGTGGACGATATCGACCCGAACGCGAACGACTTGCCCTTGAGGTCGGCCAGGCTCTTCACATTGGGGTTGGCGGTGATGAACTTGGACGTGAACTGCGCGTCCTGCTCACGCTGTACCAACGGCGTGGCATTGGGGTCTTTGAGATGTACCTGGACAAAGGTGAAGCCGCCCAGCCAAGCCAGGTCGAGGCGGTCCGAGGCCAGCGACTCGACCACCGCCGGGTAGTCGGAGACCGGCACGAATTTCACCTCCATGCCCAGCGTGCGGGACAGGTACTCCCCCAGCGGCTTGAACTTGCGTTGCAGTTCGGTGGGGGCTTCGTCGGGGATGGCACTGACCCGCAGCGTTTCTGCAGCCTGAGCGATCACGGCACAGCAGGACAGCACGAGGCTGGCGACGAGCGCCACAGGGCGTTTGAACATTGACATCTCCAGGGCATTAGTGGGCTTAGGGGCGGCTGCCGCGCCGTCCGTGCAAATTATAAGGCGCCACGGCGCAATGACCAGCTTTGCTACAATCGCGCAACGATTTGATCTGCTGAGGAACGTATGAGCGAGCCAATCCGCCTGACCCAGTACAGCCACGGCGCCGGTTGTGGCTGCAAGATTTCCCCCAAGGTGCTGGACGTGATCCTGGCCGAAAGCGGCGCCCAGGCCCTGGACCCCAAGCTCTGGGTCGGCAATGCTTCACGCGATGATGCCGCCGTGTATGCCCTGGACGAGGAACGCGGCGTGGTCTCGACCACCGACTTCTTCATGCCGATCGTCGATGACCCCTACGACTTCGGCCGTATCGCCGCCACCAACGCCATCAGCGACATCTACGCCATGGGCGGCGACCCGTTGATGGCCATCGCCATCCTTGGTTGGCCGGTCAACGTGCTGCCGCCGGAAGTCGCCCGCGAAGTGATTCGCGGCGGGCGTGCGGTGTGTGCCGAAGCCGGTATTCCGCTGGCCGGCGGCCACTCCATCGACGCCCCAGAGCCGATCTTCGGCCTGGCCGTCACCGGCGTGGTCAGCAAGCGCCACCTCAAGCGCAACGACACCGCCACTGCAGGCTGCCAGCTGTACCTGACCAAGCCGCTGGGCATCGGCATCCTCACCACCGCCGAGAAAAAGGCCAAGTTGCGTGAACAGGACCAGGGCCTGGCACGCGACTGGATGTGTACCCTCAACACCCCCGGCAGCCGCTTCGGCAAGCTCGACGGTGTCATGGCGATGACCGACGTCACCGGCTTCGGCCTGCTGGGCCACCTGGTCGAACTGGCTGAAGGCAGCCACCTCACCGCCCGGCTGAACTACGCCGCAGTCCCCCGCCTGCCGAGTGTCGAGCATTACCTGGCCGAGGGCTGCATCCCAGGCGGCACGCTGCGCAACTACGACAGCTATGGCCACAAGATCGGCGCCTTGAGCGATGAGCAAAAGCACCTGCTGTGCGACCCGCAGACCAGCGGTGGCCTGCTGGTGGCGGTCAGCCCTGAGGGTGAAGCGCAGTTTCTCGCTGTGGCCGCCGAACTGGGCCTGGCGCTGGCACCCATCGGCACCCTGGTCGAACGACAGGGCCATGCAGTCGAGGTGCTTTGATGCGCCCCGACTGCACCGACTACCGCCAGCTGTTCTTGAACGACGTGCCGATGATGGACATGCGCGCGCCCGTCGAATTTGCCAAAGGCGCCTTTCCGGGTGTCGTCAACCTGCCCCTGATGAACGATCTGGAGCGGCAGAAGGTCGGCACCTGTTTCAAGCAGCAGGGCCAGGCCGCCGCCATCACCCTCGGCCACCAACTGGTCAGAGGCACGACCAAGCGTGAGCGCCTGCACGCCTGGGCCAGCTTTGCCCGGGCCCACCCTGACGGCTATCTGTATTGCGCGCGCGGTGGCCTGCGCTCGCAGATTGTCCAGCAGTGGCTGCGTGATGAAGCGGGTATCGACTACCCCCGCGTCAAGGGCGGCTACAAGGCCATGCGCACCTTCCTCCTCGATACCACCCAGGACGCCGTGGAGCACTGCGATTTCGTCCTGCTGGGTGGCCTTACCGGCACCGGCAAGACCGATGTGTTGCAGCAACTGAGCAACGTCCTCGACCTTGAAGGCCACGCCAACCACCGCGGTTCCAGCTTCGGCAAACGCGCCACGGCGCAACCTGCGCAGATCGACTTCGAAAACAAGCTGGCCGTCGATGTGCTGAAAAAGCGCGCACGCGGCATCGAGCAGTTCGTGCTCGAAGATGAAGGCCGTATCGTCGGCAGTTGCACGGTGCCGCTGGCGTTGTACCAAGGCATGCAGCAGTACCCGTTGGTGTGGCTGGAGGACAGCTTCGAGAACCGTGTCGAACGTATCCTGCGCGACTACGTGGTCAACCTGAGCGCCGAATTCGTCGCGCTGCACGGCGAAGAGCTGGGGCGGCGGCTGTTCGCCGAGCGCATGCTGCAGAGCCTGGCCAATATCCACAAGCGCCTGGGCGGTGAGCGATTCCAGCGGTTGTCGGCGGTCATGCGTGAAGCGCTGGACGAGCAACTGCGCTGTGGCTCGGTGGATTTGCACAGGGGTTGGATCGAAGGGTTGCTGACGGAGTATTACGACCCGATGTATGCCTATCAGCGCGATGCCAAGGCCGAGCGTATCGAGTTTGCCGGGGACGCTGTAGAGGTGCGCGAATACCTCAAGGCCCGCTCGTCGTAGGAGCGGCCTTGCGTCGCGAAAGGGTCGCGTAGCGGCCCCAAAATATTCGCGGCGAAGCTGAAATCTGGGGCCGCTACGCGACCCTTTCGCGACGCAAGGCCGCTCCTACACGGGCCCCAACACCCGCTCCAGCTCCGCCGCCCGGTCACGGGTCATGTCCATCACGCACGTGCCGCCTTCCAGCTGTGCCATGGTTCCGCCACTGGCCTGCACATGGAACATGCAGTTGCCATCACGGTAGGCCATCCACTTGCGCTGTACATCCCGAAGGGTCTTCTGCTGCCCGGCATCCAGCTTGCCCATCAGTTGCTTGTATACCCGGTTCAGGCGCTGGTCCTGCACGTGGGTCTCGGCGTTGATGCACTCGCTCATGGCCAGGGTGCTTGAAGCCTTGTCCATGCACTGCCCATAGGCCGGCGTATAGTCGTCCGCCACCGCCAGCGGCAGCACGCAGGCCAGTGCCAGGCCTGCCAGGTAATGCTTGATCATGCAAACCCTCCTTGTGAGTATCAAAATGACTGCGGTTGCTCCGGCGGCATCAGCACCTTGCCCGGCTCGAAACGCAACGACGGCATCTGCGTGGCGGCATACAACGCCACCCCCAGCGCAGCAATCAAGGCCACATCAAGCCAGCGCCAGCCAGGCATGTCGGCTGCGCTGCGGGCCTTCCAGCAATGCCAGGCCTGGCCCGCGCAGAACACTACGATCGCCGCAAGCCACAGATAAAAGCCCGCACCAAAGCCGGTGCGTGCATTGAAGTCGTAGCTCTGGCTGTCTGGCAGGCGGTCGATGCCAAAGCTGCTGGCGGCCAGATACAGCGCGGCCAGCCCGCACGCCAACGCCATCCGACGGAACCGCTGGTGGGCAAGAATTGCCACCGCCAACAACGGGTTGGCAAACCACTGGTACAACCCGAACGGCATGCCCCAGGGCCCATACAGCAACATCTGCAAGGCCGGCATGTGGCGGCCGCCACTCATCAGCGCGCCATCGAAAAAAAGCGCGAGCAAGTACAAAAGCAGGCTGATGCTCAGGTAGAAAACGGGCAAGGGGCACACCTGGGGGAAAACGGGACAGGCTGCGACCATAACCCAGGCCCTGCCCCGCTTCCAGATCTAAGTAGGTGCCGCGAAAGGCCAACTACGGTGGTGTGATACTCGGCGGGCGTTGATGCTCGCTACAACATCAAGCAACAGGTGGCTCCAGCAGCAAGCCGTAGATACCCGAGTCGGACAGCTCGCCGGCCACGCACCAACGCGCCCGCAAGGTGCCTTCGAGCACGAAGCCTTGACGCTCCAGCGTGCGTGCCGAACCCTGGTTGCGCGGGTCGATTTCGCCCTCAAGGCGGCGCATGTGCAGGGTATGGGCAAGGTAGTCGATGAAGCAGGTCAATGCCTCGTCCATGTAGCCCCTGCCCTGTACGGCGCTGGCCAGGCAGTAGCCGATTTCGCCACGGCGGGAAACGTCGTCGATATTGAACAGTTGGACCATGCCGATCAGTTCGCCGTTGTCACGGCGGTACATGCCTAGCTTGAGCTGGTCGCCATTGGCATAGGCTTCGCGGTCAGCGGCCAGTGCGCTTTCAGCCTCGGCAAGGTCTTGCCAGGGTGCATGATGCCAATAACGCATGACCTCGGGGTCGGCCATGATCGCCAGCCATTGCGCGGCATCGCCATGGCGCATCGGGCGCAATTGCAGGCGGGGGCTGTCGAGGCAGAGGTCACTGGGGAAACTGCGGGGTGGGGTCACGCCGGATCTCCTGTCCATTGCTGGGGAGATGACAGTTTAACGTCAAGCGGGGCGGCTGGGGGATGCCTTGGGTTTTTATAGTGTTTTGGGGATCATTTTGGGGTCTTGCGGTGGGGCGCAAAGTGTGATCGTGATCGTGATAACCAGCCTGCCGGATGGGTGCAACCCTTGCTCCGGCTTTGCGCAAAGCATGGCTGGATGGGCTGCTACGCAGCCCACTTGAGGGCCCCAAGCTGCACCCAATGCGCCGCGCGGGCGGCGCTCGATCTCAAGAGCGCTGCAGCCCTTGCGTCATGCACCTTTCAGCCATTACTCGCGCCCCGACAGGCCATTCAGGATGACCCTCTCGCGGGTACAGGCCACTCAGTAACCTCAAGCTACCTCAGCCCCGTCATCCGGCCAATGTGGCTCGTTAGCCCCTGGCGGGGTCAGCGGCGGTAGCCCATAGGCCGCGCGAGCATCGTCGCAGCTGGGGTTATGCACCCCACCCTCCCACGACGCTTCAAACTCTCGGCAAGGGCTCGAGCGGTTGGCGTAAATGGTACACGCCACCTCTTTGCCAATCTCGCCCGCAAGGCTCACGCAGCGGCAAGGCTTGGCATCGGTGCCGATCATGGCGACCCGGGTGGGGTTGATCTGCACCACCAGGTCGTCAGGCACAACGCCCCCGGCAGACTGGCATTCGCCCCAGAAGAAGGACACACGGAAGTACCCGCAGCAGGCGCCGCAGTCAAGGCAAGGGTTATATTCGGACATGAGGCCACGGAGGGAAGGTTGTTGTTATCGGGGCAGGGCCCGCTGCGCCATTTTCAATCCAACCGGGGCCGGCTGGATAGAGGGGCAATGCAAAAAAAATCGCCGCTGATCCGGGAAGCCCGAAGCCCGAAAAACAGGCGGCCAGCTCACTGGATGGCCGCCCGCCTGACCTATCGCAGGGCCTTGTAAGTGCTGGCATCCCAGTGTTGCAAGCCAAGGCCTTCGCCTGGGTCATAGCTTTCGCCGCTCACTTGGCTGAAGTGCGCCTGGGCTTCGCCGCAGTGCACCAGCCGGTCGTCCTTGCTGCCTTCGGTGAAGACGGTATACGATTGGCTACGCATGGCCTGGTATTGCTCATCGGCAGTGGCCATGGCCAGGTGATGCCGCATCAACTGGTCGTCATCCAGCGCCAGTCGCCTGTCCAAATCGACACCCCAACGGGTCAGGCACACTTCGGCGAAATGCCGCACGATCAAACCGGGCTCAGTCAGCACTTTGCCGTCGCCCGCGCCATCGACCGACGCATTGCCGACCAAGGTGGCATGCCGGCCCGGCATCGGATAAATGCAAATGTGCGTGCCGCTCTCTACAGAGGGGATCACGCAGGCAAAACCTTTGGAGCGCTCATCCCGCGAATAGAAACCGACGTACTCTCTGACATTGCCCGCCAGTTTTACCCGTTGCGTCTGGATGTTGCCAATGCCTGGCACCGGGTCGATGGCAAAAATGTTGACCGGGATATCTCGCAGCACCGGGTCTTGCGCCATCGCATTGGCCAGCATATGGCAACTGATACCACCCCGGCTCCAGCCCACCAGGTTGACCTGGGTGGGCAGGCGCGGCTTGCGGAACATGCTGATGATCTGCTCCTGCAGCTCCTGTGGGGTTGGGTGGCGGTCTCCATAGTCGTAGGTTCGCCAGAACCAGGATGCCGTTGCGGACGCATCCGGGATCGGTACGCCCGCGTCTTTGAGCCTTGTGTACGCATCCTCGCTAAGCTTGGTGCGCTGCCAGTTACTTTCGCCCTTGATGACTTGCAGCACATGGTTCACGTTTTCTTCCCAGCCGCGGCCGAACAACTGGCCACTCCAGTTGAAGTAGCCGCCTGGCTCGACGAACAGGTTGTCGTCCTGAAGGTTGCCGCTACCAGGCCCATCGACTGCAATCCAATGAGCGAACTCGAACCCTTTATCGTTGCTGGCCAACGTCGAGACCAGTTCACCGTTCCAGAAATTGGGGTTTGCATCATCGAAACGGTTGGAAGCGGTACCGCAGAAATAGGCTGTGAATACACTCATTTGAATACCTGAACAGGAAGAATGAGTGCTGAAGGTATTGGCGTGCATAACGGGCAGGCAGACGGAAGGCCAACCTCCTGCCCGATGGGGGCCGCGTTGCGGCCCCGCGCGGTTTACTTGTGGGTCATGCCGTCGGCCCTGAACATCTGGCGGATACCGCGGATCGCCTGGCGAATACGGTCCTGGTTCTCGATCAGAGCAAAGCGCACGTGGTCGTCGCCATAATCACCAAAGCCAATACCTGGCGACACGCAGACCTTGGCCTCGGCCAGCAGCTTCTTGGAAAACTCCAGCGAGCCCAGGTGCGCATACTCCGGCGGAATCTTAGCCCAGACGTACATCGACGCCTTGGGGTTCTCGACCATCCAACCCAGCTCGTGCAAGCCCTTCACCAGCAGGTTACGGCGTTGACGATACTGCTCGGCGATGTCCCGCACGCACTGTTGGTCACCTTCCAGCGCGGCGATGGCGGCCACCTGCAAGGGCGTGAAGGTGCCGTAGTCGTGGTAGCTCTTGATGCGTGCCAGGGCATTGACCAGCTCTGGGTTACCCACCATGAAGCCGATACGCCAGCCGGCCATGTTGTAGCTTTTGGACAAGGTGAAGAACTCCACCGCGATGTCTTTGGCCCCGGGCACCTGCATGATCGACGGCGCTTTCCAACCGTCGTAGACGATATCGGCGTAGGCCAGGTCATGCACCACCAGCACGTCATACTGCTTGGCCAGGGCCACCACCCGCTCGAAGAAGTCCAGCTCGACGCACTGCGCGGTGGGGTTGGACGGGAAGCCGAGGATCATCATCTTCGGCTTGGGGATGGACTCGCGAATGGCCCGTTCGAGCTCATTGAAAAAATCCACACCCGGCACCAGTGGCACCGAACGCACCTGGGCACCGGCTATCACTGCACCATAGATATGGATCGGGTAGCTGGGGTTGGGTACCAGCACCGTGTCGCCCTGGTCGAGGGTGGCGAGCATCAGGTGGGCCAGGCCTTCCTTGGAGCCGATGGTGACGATGGCTTCGCTTTCCGGGTCGATGTCGACCTCGTAGCGCTCCTTGTACCAATTGGAGATGGCCCGACGCAGGCGTGGGATGCCGCGGGAGGTGGAGTAGCCGTGGGTGTCTTCGCGCTGGGCGACCTGCACCAGCTTCTCGACGATGTGCGGCGGGGTGGCGCCATCGGGGTTGCCCATGCTCAGGTCGATGATGTCTTCGCCACGGCGGCGGGCGGCCATCTTGAGCTCGGCAGTGATGTTGAAGACGTAAGGGGGGAGACGATCGATGCGCGCGAAGCGGCGCGGCAAACCTGGGTTGGCCATGGTTTCCTCTGCAGACGTAAGCGCCCGGAACCGTCCGAGCGACGTTGGCCGATATAGCGGCCTGGATCAGAAGATAGTGCCGAAACAGGATACCTGTAAAGGACAATTTCCTGTTTTATTATATTTTTTCAGATGTATTTTTTGAAAATTAGAATTTTATGTTTTCAGGGCCGACCTCTTCGTGGGGCAAGCCCGCTCCCACAGGGTTACACAGGCATTGGGACTTGCCCTACACCTGTGGGAGCGGGCTTGCCCCGCGAAGAGGCCGGCACAGGAAATACAGGTAAAAAAAACCCCGGCACATGGCCGGGGCTTTCGTGTAACAGGCAGCGGTATCAGCGTGCGTAGGTCATCAGCACGTCCGCAGCAGTCTGGCTGTCCACCGACATCATCACGCTCAGGGCGGTAACGGTGAGGATGGAGAAGCCAAACACCTTGCGGGCCCACTTGCTGTCGTCCTCGGCCTTGTAGCCACCCCAGGCAATATACAGCCAGTACAGGCCCATGGCTGCCGCCACGGCCATGTAGCCGAGGCCGGCGTAACCGCCGAGGGTAAGCATCAGGGTCGCGAGCACGAAGGCCAGCACGTACAGCACGATCTGCTTCTTGGCAGCAAGAATGCCGCGCGCCACCGGCAGAACCGGGATGTTGGCAGCGCTGTAATCCTTGAAGCGGAAGATGGCGATCGCGAAGCTGTGCGGCATCTGCCACAGGCTGAACATCACCAGCAGGGTCACTGCAGCCAGGTCGAAGCTGTTGCTGACGGCGCAGTAGCCGATCACCGGAGGCATGGCACCGGACAGGCTGCCGACCAACGTGCCGTGCACCGATTTACGCTTCAGCCAGAGGCTGTAGAAACCGACGTAGACGATGAAACCGATCAGCGCACAGAACGCCGACAGTGGGTTGGCCTGGACATACAGCAGGCTGAAACCCGCCACCCCAAGCAGGGTGGCGTAGATCAGCGCGAGGGTCAGCGACATGCCGCCCTGGACCATGACGCGGTTCTTGGTACGTTCCATCTTGATGTCGATGTCGCGGTCGATGCAGTTGTTGAACACACAACCGGACGCCACCACCAGGGAAGTACCAACCACCACCGCCAGGAACAGGGCGAAGTCCACATGGCCCTTCGCGGCAAGGAAGAATCCGCCTGCCACGGAAAGCACGTTACCGAAAATGATCCCCGGTTTGGTGATTTGGATAAAGTGCTTAACGGACATGCAGTCTTACCTCACTTGGCCATCATTTCGATGTGGATGTTGAACATGATCCACAGCGACAGGCCGACCAGCAGTGCAATTACCATGGCGGTGAACAGGAACGTCGACACGTTGGAACGCTGCTCTTGCGAGCGGTCCATGTGCAGGAAGTACACAAGGTGCACTACCACCTGGATGACGGCCATGGCCACCACGACCAGGACGGTCAGGTTCTTCGGCAGGCTTGGGAACATCACCAGGCCGAACGGGATCGCGGTCAGGATGATCGACAGAACAAAGCCGATCATGTAGGACTTCACGCTACCGTGATTACCTTCGTGATGAGTGTCGTGTGCGTTAGCCATTACAGAACCCCCAGCAGGTAAACGACGGTGAATACGCAGATCCAGACCACGTCCAGGAAGTGCCAGAACAGGCTCAGGCAGCTCATGCGGGTCTTGGCGGTCGGCGTGATGCCGTGCTTGTTGATCTGGTACATCATGATTGCCATCCAGATCAGGCCGGCAGTCACGTGCAGACCGTGGGTACCGACCAGCGCGAAGAACGCCGACAGGAAGCCACTGCGCTGCGGGCCGAAGCCCTCGGCGATCAGGTGATGGAATTCATAGATTTCCATCGCGATGAAGCCTGCACCGAACAGGAAGGTCACAGCCAACCAGCCCAGTACACCTGCTTTATTGCCAGCGAACATCTTCAGCATGGCGAAGCCGAAGGTGATCGAGGACAGCAGCAGGAACGCGGTTTCTACCAGCACGAAATCGAGCTGGAAGATGTCATGACCCGACGGGCCGCCGGCAAAACTGCCGGACAGCACCGCGTAGGTGGCGAAGAGCGACGCAAACAGGATGCAGTCGGTCATCAGGTACAGCCAGAAACCGAGTACGGTCATCTGGCCCGAGTCGTGGTGGTGGTCGTCATGCCCATGGTCGTGACCATGAGCAGCGCCGTGCATTACTTGACTGGACATTGATTACACCCGCTCAAACGATTCGACACGTGCGCCGGCAGGCAGAGCACCTGCTTTGGCCAGCGCTTTCATGCGCTCGCCTTCGATGCGCGCCACTTCTTCGGCCGGAACCATGAAGCCCTGGTCGTCACGCGCGGCGTGGCGAACGAAGACAGCGATGGTTGCAACCAGGCTTGCGCCAACCAGCCACCAGATGTGCCAGATGAAGGCAAAGCCGAAGACGGTCAGGAACAGGCCCATGAACAAACCGGTAGAGGTGTTGCTCGGCATGTGGATGGCGTCGAACTTGGTCGCCGGCTTGTAGGCAACGCCGGTTTCCTTGGATTCATGCCATGCATCCAGACCAACCTGCTCAGGCATGTGGGCGAAGTTGTAGAACGGAGGTGGCGACGAAGTCGACCATTCCAGGGTACGACCGCCCCATGGGTCGCCGGTCACGTCCAGGTTCTGGTTGCGGTCGCGGACCGAAACGTAGAGCTGGATCAGCTGGCAAGCGATACCGAACAGGATCAGCACGGCGCCGACAACGGCTACGTACAGGTAGGGTTCCCACAGTGGGTTGTCGGAGTGGTTCAGACGACGGGTCATGCCCATGAAGCCCAGGGCGTACAGCGGCATGAACGCAACGTAGAAGCCCGAGATCCAGAACCAGAAGGCAGCTTTGCCCCACTTCTCGTTCAGGGTGAAACCGAAGGCTTTCGGGAACCAGTAGGCGAAGCCGGCGATGTAGCCGAATACCGCACCACCGATGATCACGTTGTGGAAGTGAGCAATTACGAACAGGCTGTTGTGCAGAACGAAGTCGGCACCTGGTACTGCCAGCAGAACGCCGGTCATGCCACCGATGGAGAAGGTGATCATGAAGCCCAGGGTCCACAGCATCGGCGCGGTGAAGCGCACACGGCCCTGGTACATGGTGAACAGCCAGTTGAACAACTTCACACCCGTCGGAATGGAGATCAGCATCGTCGCCAGGCCGAAGAAGGTGTTGACGCTGGCGCCGGCACCCATGGTGAAGAAGTGGTGCAGCCATACCGCGAAGCCCAGGATGGCGATTGCGCCCGATGCGTAGATCATCGAGTGGTGGCCAAACAGACGCTTGCCGGAGAAGGTCGAAGTCACTTCCGAGAACACGCCGAAGGCCGGCAGAATCAGGATGTAAACCTCAGGGTGACCCCACGCCCAGAACAGGTTGACGTACATCATCGGGTTCCCACCAAGCTCGTTGGTGAAAATATGGAAGTCCAGATAACGGTCAACAGTCAGCAGAGCGAGTGCAGCGGTCAGAATCGGGAAGGAAGCAACGATCAGCACGTTGGCCCAGGTGCAGGTCCAGGTGAAGATCGGCATGTCCATCAGTTTCATGCCAGGTGCGCGCATCTTCATCACGGTGACGAGGAAGTTCACACCGGTAAGCGTCGTACCCAATCCGGAGAGCTGTAGCGCCCAGATGTAGTAGTCGACACCCACTCCAGGGCTGTACTGAATGCCCGCGAGCGGCGGATAGGCAACCCAACCGGTCTTGGCGAATTCGCCGACGCCCAGGGAGATGTTGACCAGCAGCACGCCTGCCAGCAGCAGGTAGAAGCTCAGGGAGTTCAGGAACGGGAAGGCAACGTCACGTGCACCGATCTGCAGAGGAACCGCAAGGTTCATCAGGCCGGTGAAGAACGGCATCGCCATGAAGATGATCATGATCACACCGTGAGCGGTGAAGATCTGGTCATAGTGTTCAGGCGGCAGGTAGCCTTCGGAGCCGCCGGTAGCAGCAGCGAGCTGTGTACGCATCATGATGGCGTCGGCAAAGCCGCGCAGCAGCATGATCATCGCGACGATGATGTACATCACCCCGATTTTCTTGTGGTCGACCGTGGTCAGCCACTCGGTCCACAAGTAGGTCCACTTGCGGAAATAGGTGATAAGGCCGACGACAGCGATACCGCCGAGCGCGATCATGGCAAGCGTCACCATGACTATCGGCTCGTGATAGGGTATCGCCTCCAGGCTTAATTTACCGAACATCTCTTACTCCTCTGCACCGGCAGCTGGTTGCGTACTCGATTCCACACCCGTGGTGGTGGCCAGATCTTTGCTGCCTGCTTCTTCGTGGACCGGCTTGCCGCGGTTCATGCCTTCGTACTTGTCGACGATGGTCTGGAACAGCTCCGCTGGCGCCTCGCTGTACAGCGCGACTGGGTTGTATTCGCTAGGCTTGGCCAGTGCTTCGTACTCGGCCTTGCCCAGTTTCAGAGGCGACTGCTTCACTTCGGCGACCCACTTGTCGAAGTCTTCCTGGGAAGTGGCAGTAGCCTTGAATTTCATGCCGGTGAAGCCAGCACCGCTGTAGTTGGCGCTGATACCGTCAAACACACCGTTCTCGTTGGCGATCAGGTGCAGCTTGGTGGTCATGCCGGCCATGGCGTAGATCTGGCCGCCCAGGCCCGGGATGAAGAACGAGTTCATCACGGCGTCGGAGGTGACGCGGAAGTTGACCGGAGTGTTAGCCGGGAAGTTGATCTTGTTGACCGTCGCGATGCCCTGCTCCGGGTAGATGAACAGCCACTTCCAGTCCAGTGCGACCACGTCGATCTGGATCGGCTTGACGTCCGAATCCAGCGGACGATACGGGTCCAGCTTGTGGGTGGACTTGTAGGTGACATAACCCAGCGCGATGATGATCAGGATCGGGATGATCCACACCGCAGCCTCGATCTTGGTCGAGTGCGACCAGTCAGGCGTGTAGGTCGCAGCCTTGTTGGAAGCACGGTACTTCCAGGCGAACGCCACGGTCATGATGATGACCGGAATCACCACCAGCAGCATCAGGCCGGTAGCGATGAGGATGAGGTTCTTTTGCTCAATGCCGACCTGACCTTTCGGGTCGAGCAGGGTCCAGTTGCACCCACTGAGTAAAAGCATGCCTAAAAAGGGCAATATGCCAAACAGTCTGGGGTAACGCTTTTTACTCATCTCACGACCTCTAGATCAGCTTGCTTCAATGCAATTTGTGTTTTGGTAGCCAACACTTCGTCCTGCCAAGTGAGGCATTTCGCGCCCGTACTCGCTCCTGCCTGGGGTCCGACTGCAGGACCTTGGCTCAAGCGTGTTAGCGGTGCTTATGGTTTCGTAGGCAACAGGCCTGTACTTCAGACCAAGTCCATTTGGTGCGGGAAAACGCGGAGGGGTGTCCGCTCGGTATCGCCGCTGGGCGAAACTTGACGAAGTCAGCAAAAGGGAGCGCTGGGGCTTCCTTCAATCCTGCGACTCGCAAGCAGTGCCGAACGGAAATTGGGGGCGATTGTAGATAGGTCGCCAACCCTTGACTATGACTTATTGAGCAACAGTCTTTTACAGAATACGTAACAATGCACCCCGAAGAATCAACTTCGCGACAGTTTGTCGCACCCCGCCCGGTAGCCCTCAAAGCCGCATTCTACAAGGCTTCGTGATTGATCTGGATCAAGCGGGGAGCAACTTTCTGCGCATCTCACGCGGTGCAAAAGACCTCACACAATTCGGGACTTTTGTCTAAGACTGACGTCGGTTGCGGTAGATACCCAGCGGTACCAGAATGGCGGTGAGCACGAACGCGACCAGTGCCCATTGCGCCAGCGACAGACCGAGGATCGGTGGGTACGGCGTGCTGCAGAAGCCGTCGACCTGGAACGCCAGTGGCCACAGCTTGGCCAGGGGCAGGTCATCGACGATTGGCTGCAGGGTATCGATGCCGCAACTGACCATGGGGTTGGCGAGTATATACACATGGTTGCCGGCCGCAACGATTCCGCCCACCGCGCTGAGCACCACCAGGCCTTCGAACAAGGTCAGGCTGCGGCGCCCCGGCATCGCGGCGGCGATGAAGGCGAACACGGCGATAAACAGAAGGGCATAGCGCTGCAGGATGCACAGCGGGCAAGGCGCCTCGCCCAGCACCACTTGCATATAGAGGGCGCCACCGATCAGCGACAGGCAGATCAGCCCTAGCAGCACCAGAAAGCGCCGTTCCCGATTCAGGCGCGATGTTTGTTCGTTCATTGCCGATTCCTTCGATGGATAGTGGCCGCGTGGTCCGCCTGCCTGTGCGCAATTCTACACGCTGGGCAGGGCCTTTTGAGCGTGCCGAGGTGGCGGCGTGATGGCACTGCGCGGATTATCCGGAGATGGCTGAGACCGGCCTTGGCGACGTCGGTTCAACGCCCCACGGCAAAAAAGCGGCTACCCGGGTGCCGCACAGGAGCAAGCCCCTCGACACCCGGGAGTGAAGGATACCGTGATTAAAGGAGGATTAAAGATGAAAGGTTCGGGGCCTGTTTCATCTCTCCTTTATATAGATGAGGTGCTCTGGGCAGGCACGGCCTTGTCGGGGCGCCTACCCACAATAGGCGCAGGTTACTCCAGCGCTGCCGCCGGCCCGAAGAACTCGTAGCGGCTCTGCTGTTCAGGCACGCCCAGGCCCTTGAGGTGACGTTTGATCACTGCCATGAAGCCCTTGGGCCCGAGGAAGTAGGCATCGACGTCACGCTCACGCCCCAGCCACTGCGCCAACAGCTCCTGGCTCAGCAGGCCCACGGCATCGGCCTGGTCGTCGGCATCCTGCTCTGCGTAGCAATAGAAGCGCTTGAGCTGCGGGTGGCGCTCGGCCAGCCCATCGATCCAGTCACGGAAGGCGTGCACGGCACCGTTGCGCGCGCAGTGGATGAAATGCACCGGGCGCTGGGTCGCAAGCGCCGCTTCAAGCATCGCCAGGGTCGGGGTGATACCCACACCACCACTGATCAGCACCAGCGGCTTGTCGCTGGCGGCCAGGGTAAAATCGCCCGCTGGCGGGAACAGTTGCAACGTCTCGCCCACGACCAGTTCGTCGTGCAGGTAATTGGAGACCTTGCCACCGGCTTCGCGCTTGACGCTGATGCGGTATTGCTTGCCGTCGCACAGGGCCGACAAGGAGTAGTTGCGACGCTGCTCGGCACCGTCAATGAACAACTGCAGGCCAATGTACTGCCCTGGCTCGGCTTTGAGCACCGGCTTGCCATCCACCGGCGCGAAGTAGAACGAGACGATCTCGCTGCTCTCCTGCTCGCGGCGTACCAGGCGAAACGCGCGGGTACCGCGCCAGCCACCGGCGGCTTGTTCCTTCTCTTTATAGAGGCTTTCTTCGGCGCCGATGAGGATGTCGGCCAACTGGCCATACGCGGCGCCCCAGGCAGCGATCACTTCAGGGGTGGCGATTTCCTTGCCAAGCACTTCTTCGATGGCACGCAGCAGGCAGCTGCCTACGATCGGGTAGTGCTCCGGGAGGATCTGCAGCGCGACGTGCTTGTTGATGATCTGCCCGACCAGGCCACCGAGCTGTTCGAGCTGGTCGATGTGGCGGGCATACATCAACACGCCGTTGGCCAACGCACGTGGCTGGTCGCCGCTGGCCTGGTGGGCCTGGTTGAACAGCGGGCGTACTTGCGGGTACTCGTTGAGCATCATCTTGTAGAAGTGGGTGGTCAGTGCTTCGCCGCCGCTTTCCAGCAGGGGTACGGTGGCCTTGATGATTGCACGTTGTTCGGCATTGAGCATTGCAACGACTCCTGAACCTGTGGCTTGTAATGATTGAATTAGGCATATCACCAATCGTGCCAACTTTTATCGCCAGCAAAATCAAGGGGTTGACGCAGGCCATGTCATAATGACCCAGGCCGGCGTATAGTCATAATGACCAATAGGAGTCCTTATGACTGCAAAGCCCCTGCTCACCGCCCTCCTCCCTCTGGTCAGCGACCTGTCCCGCGACCTGAGCGACCACGAACGTTACCGTCGACTGCTTCAGGCCATGCGTGGGCTGCTGCCTTGCGACGCTGCCGCGCTGCTGCGCCTGGACGGTGAGTGGCTGGTGCCTCTGGCGGTGGATGGGCTGAGCGCCGATACCCTGGGCCGACGCTTCAAGGTCAGCGAGCACCCGCGCTTCCAGGTCCTGTTGAGCCGCCCGCAACCCACTCGCTTCCCCAGCGATTCGGAACTGCCCGACCCCTACGACGGCCTGGTCACCGCCGCCGATGCCGACCTTGAAGTGCATGACTGCATGGGCTGCCCCTTGATGGTCGACGAACGCCCGTGGGGCCTGCTGACCCTCGACGCACTCACCCCAGGGCAGTTCCAGAGCCTGGAACTGGATGCCCTGCAGGCCTTCGCCAGCCTGGCCGCCGCCACGGTGACGGTGGCCGAGCGCATCGAGCACCTGGCCCTGCGCGCAGAAGACGAACACCACCGCGCCGAGATCTACCGCCAGGCCAGCACCCAAGACAAGCAGCTGATTGGCCAGAGCGCCGCGCACAAACGCCTGGAAGAGGAGATACGCCTGGTCGGCGGCAGCGAACTGACCGTGCTGATCACCGGTGAGACCGGCGTCGGCAAAGAGCTGGTGGCCCAGGCCCTGCACCAGGCCAGCAACCGTGCCGACAAGCCCCTGATCAGCCTCAACTGCGCCGCATTGCCCGACACCTTGGTGGAAAGCGAACTGTTCGGCCACGTGCGCGGCGCCTTCACCGGCGCCCATGGCGAACGCCTTGGCAAGTTCGAGCTGGCCAATGGCGGCACGCTGTTCCTTGATGAAGTCGGTGAACTGCCACTGATGGTGCAAGCCAAGCTGCTGCGGGTGCTGCAGAGTGGCCAGCTGCAACGCCTGGGGTCGGACCGTGAGCACCGGGTCGACGTGCGCCTGATCGCTGCCACCAACCGTGACCTGGCAACAGAAGTACGCGACGGTAACTACCGCGCCGACTTCTACCACCGCCTGAGTGTGTACCCGCTGCACGTGCCGCCGCTGCGTGAACGTGGGCGTGATGTGCTGCTATTGGCGGGCTATTTCCTCGAACAGAACCGTTCGCGCCTGGGCCTGAACAGCCTGCGCCTGAGCAGCGAAGCCCAGGCCGCGCTGCTGGCCTACGACTGGCCAGGCAACGTGCGAGAGCTGGAACACCTGATCGGTCGCTCGGCACTCAAGGCGCTGGGCCAGCACCCCGACCGGCCACGCATCCTCACCCTGGATGCCATCGACCTGGACTTGCGTGCCGCCCCCGCGTTGCCCCCCCTGCCCTCACCCACCCCGCTGCAAGCGGCGTCATTGCCCGAGGGTGGGCTGCGTGAAGCCATGGATGACTACCAACGCCAGGTCATTGAAAACTGCCTGCAACGGCATGCAGAAAACTGGGCCGCCGCTGCGCGCGAACTGGGCCTGGACCGCGCCAACCTCAGTCGGCTGGCGCGTCGGCTGGGGCTTCGCTGAGGGCTATCTACCAAAGGATTAACCCAGAAAGCCATCTGGTTGCTTCCTGCTGGGCTGCTATATCTCCCTAACTACCGGTATCACGGCCGTCATGGTCGAGGCTGCGCGCAACACGTTCTTTCACGTTGCGCCGGCCCTGGGTCGCGAAGTCGAGCCAGTGTAGCCGCACACCAGCAGGGAGCATCCATGGACAACATCGTCGTCGCCGATAAGCAATCCGCAGTCGCCACCCAGAGTGCCTGGGGCAATGTCAGTCTCAACGGGCCAGGCGTCGTGCAGATGCCGGTTTCTCCCGATAAAGTGGCAACCGTCACCCAGCGCGGGCAAGACCTGATCGTTACCTTGAAGTCAGGCGAGAAGGTCACTATCGGCAACTTCTTCGCCGTGGATCAGGCGGGGGTCGGCAGCGACATCGTCTTCGTCGGTGAAGACGGCACCCTGTGGCATGCAAACTACGATGCAGCAGCATTCACTGGCTTTACCTTCGACGAAGTGGCTTCGCTGGATGAACTGGTCGCGGGTATCGGTGTGGCCGGTAGCGAGATGCCCACCTGGGCGATTGCCGGGCTCAGCCTGCTGGGTATCGGCGGCGCGGCGGCCGCTGCAGACAGCAGTGGCGGTGGCAGCAGCGGCAGCTCGGACCCGGGCGATACCACCGCCCCTGCCACGCCCATCGACCTGCTGGTGTCCCCCGATGGCCTGCGCCTGACCGGGCGTGGCGAAGCAGGCACCACGGTGAACATTCGCGACGCTGCGGGCAACCTGATCGGCAGCGGCACGGTGGGTGCCGATGGCAGTTTCAATGTGTCGCTTACCCCCCCGCAGATCAACAGCGAGAACCTTCAAGTCACCCTGACCGATGGCGCTGGCAATGTCTCGGCCCCAGGCAGTGTTACCGCCCCGGATGCAACAGCCCCCGTAGCGCCGACCGAGCTTGCCATCAATGAACAGGGTACAACCCTCACCGGCCGTGCCGAGCCCGGCTCCACGGTAGCGGTGCGGGGCGCCGGTGGCGTGCTGCTGGGCAGCGCGGTGGCCGGTGCCGACGGGCAATTCAGCATTGCTTTGCAGCCTGCGCAGACCGATGGCCAGGCCCTGGAAGTGACCGCCCAGGATGCGGCTGGCAACACTTCGCCAGCCGCCGGGATCACGGCCCCGGATGTCGAAACACCGCCCGACACTACCCCGCCGGATGCGCCAACCGACCTGCTGATCGCCCTGGCCGGGCGGCAACTCAGCGGCCGCGGTGAAGCGGGCACCACGGTGCAGGTGCGTGACGCCGCCGGCAATGTGCTGGCGACGGGCACTGTGGGTGCAGACGGCACTTTCGTGATCGCGCTTGACCCTGCCGTGATCGACGGCAGTACCTTGCAAGTGACCCTGACCGACGCCGCTGGCAACGTTTCGCAACCAGGCTCGGTTACCTCGCAAGACCAGCTGCCACCGGAACAGCCGACTGACTTGGCCCTGGCCGAGGGCGTGACCCTCACCGGTCGCGGTGAACCAGGCGCCACCGTGCAGGTTCGCGACGCTGCGGGTAACGTGATTGGCACCGCCCTGGTGGGCGCAGACGGCAGCTTCAGCCTGACGCTTTCGCCCGCTCAAGCCAACGGCGAGGCGCTGGATATCCGCCAGGTGGATGCCGCTGGCAACACCTCCGCCCCGCTGCAATTCGATGCCCCGGACATTACGCCGCCTGCTGCTGTCAGCAACATCGTCGTCGGCGCCGGAGGCGTGGCCCTGAGTGGTCGCGGCGAGCCGGGGGCCACGGTTGAAGTGCGCGACGCCAACGGCAATGTGATTGGCACCGGCACCGTATTGGCCAACGGCACGTTCCTGATCGACTTGGACCCTGCCGTACAACCTGGCGAACACTTGAGCCTGGTGCAGACCGACCCGAGCGGTAACGCTTCGGTTGCCTTTGAATACGATGTGCCACAGACCACCGCGCCAGCCAGCCCGAGCGACCTGGCCATCGATGCCGACGGCACCACCCTTACCGGTACCGCCCCAGCCGGCAGCCGTGTGGAAGTCCACGATGCCAATGGCACGCTGATCGGCAGCGCCATTGCCGGTGCCGATGGCACCTTCACTCTCGAACTCAACCCGGCACAGGCCAACGGCGAACTGCTGGACGTGGTCGCCATCGATGACACAGGGTTGTCGTCCCTGCCTGCGCAGATCACCGCGCCGGACATCACTGCTCCAACCGCACCGAGTGAACTGGTCGTCAGCGCTGACGGCACTGTTATCACCGGCCGCGCCGAACCCGGCAGCACCGTGCGTATTCTTGCCGCCGACGGCACCGAACTGGGCAGCGCCCTGGTCGGCCCGACCGGCGTGTTCAACATCACCCTCGCTCCGCCGCAAGTCGATGGCGAAGTACTGCAAGCCACCGCAACCGACGCCGCAGGCAATACCTCGACAGCCAGCTCCGTCACCGCACCCGATATCGACGGCGGCGACACCACGCCGCCTGACGCCCCTGTTGATCTAGTGATCGGCCTCGCGGGCCATCAACTTACTGGTCGTGGCGAAGCAGGCACTACCGTGCAGGTGCGCGATGCTGCCGGTAATGTACTGGCGACCGGCACCGTCGGTGCAGATGGCACCTTCGTGATCGCGCTCGACCCTGCCGTGATCGACGGCAGCACCTTGCAAGTCACCCTGACCGACGCCGCGGGCAACGTATCGCAGCCGGGCTCGGTCGCTTCGCAAGACTTGCTGCCACCGGCGCAGCCGACCGACCTGGCCCTGGCCGAAGGCGTGACCCTTACCGGTCGTGGCGAGCCAGGGGCTACGGTTCAAGTTCGCGACGCAGCGGGCACGGTGATCGGCACCGGCCTGGTGGGCGCAGATGGCCTGTTCAGTGTCACCCTCGCCCCCGCTCAAGCAAACGGCGAGGCACTGGATATCCGCCTGGTGGATGCTGCTGGCAACGGCTCGGCTCCGCTGCAATTCGATGCCCCGGACATTACGCCGCCTGCTGCCGTCAGCAACATCGTCGTCGGTGCCGGAGGCGTGGCCTTAAGTGGTCGTGGCGAGCCGGGTGCCACGGTTGAAGTGCGCGATGCCAATGGCAATGTGATTGGCACCGGTACGGTATTGGCCAACGGCACGTTCCTGATCGACTTGGACCCTGCCGTACAACCTGGCGAACACTTGAGCCTGGTGCAGACCGACCCGAGCGGTAACGCTTCGGTTGCCTTTGAATACGATGTGCCACAGACCACCGCGCCAGCCAGCCCGAGCGACCTGGCCATCGATGCCGACGGCACCACCCTTACCGGTACCGCCCCAGCCGGCAGCCGTGTGGAAGTCCACGATGCCAATGGCACGCTGATCGGCAGCGCCATTGCCGGTGCCGATGGCACCTTCACTCTCGAACTCAACCCGGCACAGGCCAACGGCGAACTGCTGGACGTGGTCGCCATCGATGACACAGGGTTGTCGTCCCTGCCTGCGCAGATCACCGCGCCAGACATCACCGCGCCGGCCGCACCGAGTGAGCTGGCCGTCAGCGCTGACGGCACTGTCGTCACTGGCCGCGCCGAACCCGGCAGCACCGTGCGTATTCTTGCCGCCGACGGCACCGAATTGGGCAGCGCCCTGGTCGGGCCGACCGGCGTGTTCAACATCACCCTCGCTCCGCCGCAAGTCGATGGCGAAGTACTGCAAGCCACCGCAACCGACGACGCAGGCAATACCTCGACAGCAAGCTCCGTCACCGCACCCGATATCGACGGCGGCGACACCACGCCGCCTGACGCCCCTGTTGATCTGGTGATCGGCCTCGCGGGCCATCAGATCACTGGCCGTGGCGAAGCGGGCACTACCGTGCAGGTGCGTGACGCCGCCGGCAATGTGCTGGCGACCGGCACCGTGGGTGCAGACGGTAGCTTCGTGATCGCGCTTGACCCTGCCGTGATTGACGGCAGCACCCTGCAAGTCACCCTGACCGACGCTGCCGGCAACGTATCGCAGCCGGGCTCGGTCGCTTCGCAAGACCTGCTGCCACCGGCACAGCCAACTGACCTGGCCCTGGCCGAAGGCGTAACGCTTACCGGTCGCGGCGAGCCTGGCGCCACTGTTCAAGTTCGCGACGCAGCGGGCACAGTGATCGGCACCGGCCTGGTAGGCGTAGATGGCAGCTTCAGCCTGACGCTCTCCCCAGCTCAGGCCAATGGCGAGGCGCTGGATATCCGCCAGGTGGATGCCGCAGGCAACAGCTCTGCTCCGCTGCAATTCAATGTCCCAGACATCACCCCCCCGGATGCCGTCAGCAACATCGTGGTCGGCCCTGGCGGCCTGGTACTGGGCGGTCGTGGCGAAGCGGGCGCCACCGTGGAAGTACGCGACGCCGATGGCAACCTGCTTGGCCGCGGTGTAGTCGGCGCCAACGGTACGTTCCTGATCAACCTGGACCCGGCTGCGCAACCGGGCGAACAGCTGAGCCTGGTACAGGTTGACCCAAGCGGCAACGCGTCGGCCGTGGTGGCGTTCGATGTCCCTCTGACGACCGCACCCGCCAGCCCGAGTGGCCTGGCCATCGATGCCGACGGCACCACCCTCACCGGTACCGCCCCAGCCGGCAGCCGTGTGGAAGTGCATGATGCCAATGGCACGCTGATCGGCAGCGCCATTGCCGGTGCCGACGGCACCTTCACTATCGAGCTCAATCCAGCCCAGGCCAACGGCGAACTGCTGGACCTAGTCGCCATCGATGACACGGGGCTGTCGTCCCTGCCTGCACAAATCACCGCGCCAGACATCACCGCGCCGACCGCACCGAGCGAGCTGGCTGTCAGCGCTGACGGCACGGTTATCACTGGCCGCGCCGAACCGGGCAGCACCGTACGTATTCTTGCCGCCGACGGCACCGAACTGGGCAGCGCCCTGGTCGGCCCGACTGGTGTGTTCAACATCACCCTCAACCCGCCTCAGGTCGATGGTGAAACGCTGCAAGCCACGGCGACCGACGCCGCTGGCAACACGTCGCTTACCAGCTCGGTCATCGCGCCGGACATCGACGGGGTAGACACTACGCCACCGAGCGCACCGACCAATCTGGTGATCGGCCTTGCCGGCACTCAGCTCAGCGGCCGTGGCGAAGCGGGCACCACCGTGCAGGTGCGTGACGTCGCCGGCAATGTGCTGGCGACCGGGAGCGTGGCTGCAGACGGCACCTTCGTGATCGCGCTTGACCCTGCCGTGATCGACGGCAGCACCCTGCAAGTCACCCTGACCGACGCCGCTGGCAACGTATCGCAGCCGGGCTCGGTCGCTTCGCAAGACTTGCTGCCACCGGCGCAGCCGACCGACCTGGCCCTGGCCGAAGGCGTGACCCTTACCGGTCGCGGCGAACCAGGCGCCACGGTGCAGGTGCGTGACGCCGCAGGCAACGTGATTGGTACCGGCCTGGTCAATGCGGATGGCAGCTTCAGCCTGACGCTTGCTCCGGCTCAAGCTAATGGCGAGGCACTGGATATCCGCCTGGTGGATGCTGCTGGCAATACCTCCGCCCCGCTGCAGTTCGATGCCCCGGACATTACGCCGCCTGCTGCAGTAAGCGATATTGTCGTCGGCGCTGGCGGCCTGATGCTGAGCGGTCGCGGCGAAGCCGGGGCCAGTGTTGAAGTGCGTGATGCCGACGGCAATGTAATCGGCACCGGCACGGTGGCCGCCAATGGCACCTTCATCATCGACCTCGACCCCGCCGTACAACCTGGCGAACAGCTAAGCCTGGTGCAGACCGACCCGAGCGGCAATGCTTCGGTTGCCTTTGAATACGATGTGCCCCTGATCACCGCGCCAGCCAGCCCGAGCGACCTGGCCATCGACGCCGACGGCACCACCCTCACCGGTACCGCGCCGGCCGACAGCCGTGTCGAAGTTCACGATGCCAATGGCACACTGATCGGCAGCGCCATTGCCGGTGCCGACGGTACCTTCACCCTCGAACTCAACCCGGCCCAGGCCAACGGCGAACTGCTGGACGTAGTCGCCATCGATGACACGGGGCTGTCGTCCCTGCCTGCGCAGATCAATGCGCCAGACATCACCGCACCGGCCGCACCGAGTGAGCTGGCCGTCAGCGCTGACGGCACTGTCGTCACCGGCCGTGCCGAACCCGGCAGCACCGTGCGTATTCTTGCCGCCGACGGTACGGAACTGGGCACTGCCCTGGTCGGCCCGACTGGCGTGTTCAACATCACCCTCGCTCCGCCGCAAGTCGATGGCGAAGTGCTGCAAGCCACCGCAACCGACGTTGCGGGCAATACCTCGACAACCAGTTCCGTCACCGCGCCGGATATCGACGGCGGTGATACCACGCCACCGGAGGCACCGACCAACCTGGTAATCGGCCTCGCTGGCGCGCAGCTTAGCGGCCGCGGCGAAGCAGGTACCACCGTTCAGGTACGTGATGCTGCCGGAAATGTACTGGCGACCGGCACCGTCGGTGCAGACGGCACCTTCGTGATCGCGCTTGACCCCGCCGTGATTGACGGCAGCACCCTGCAAGTCACCCTGACCGACGCTGCCGGCAACGTTTCGCCACCGGGCTCGGTCGCGTCGCAAGACTTGCTGCCACCGGCGCAGCCGACTGACCTGGCCCTGACCGAAGGCGTAACCCTTACCGGTCGCGGCGAACCAGGCGCCACTGTTCAGGTTCGCGACGCCGCAGGCACCGTGATCGGCACCGGCCTGGTCGGCGCCGATGGCCTGTTCAGCGTCACCCTCGCCCCCGCTCAGGCGAACGGCGAGGCGTTGGACATCCGTCAACTGGACGCTGCTGGCAACAGCTCGGCCCCGCTGCAGTTCGATGCCCCGGATATCACGCCGCCTGGCGCAGTAAGCGATATTGTCGTCGGCGCTGGCGGCCTGGTGCTGAGCGGTCGCGGCGAAGCCGGGGCCAGCGTCGAAGTGCGTGATGCCGACGGTAATGTGACCGGCACCGGTACCGTGGCCGCCAATGGCACCTTCATCATCAACCTCGACCCTGCCGTGCAACCTGGCGAGCAGCTGAGCCTGGTGCAGACCGACCCGAGCGGCAACGCTTCGGTGGCCTTCGAATACGACGTACCGCTGACCACCGCACCGGCCAGCCCGAGCGGCCTGGCCATCGATGCCGACGGCACCACCCTCACCGGTACCGCCCCAGCCGGCAGCCGCGTGGAAGTGCATGATGCCAATGGCACCTTGGTCGGCAGCGCCATTGCCGGTGCCGACGGCACCTTCACCCTCGAACTCAGCCCGGTCCAGGCCAATGGCGAGTTGCTGGACGTGGTCGCCATCGATGACACAGGGTTGTCGTCCCTGCCTGCGCAGATCACTTCGCCAGACATCACCGCACCGGCTGCACCTGCCGAATTGGCCGTCAATGCCAACGGCACCGTCATCACTGGCCGCGCCGAACCGGGCAGTACCGTGCGTATTGTTGCTGCCGACGGCACCGAGCTGGGCACTGCCCTGGTCGGCCCGACCGGCGTGTTCAACATCACCCTGGATCCGCCGCAAGTCGATGGCGAAGTCCTGCAAGCCACCGCAACCGACGCCGCAGGCAACACTTCTACAACCAGCTCCGTCACCGCGCCGGACATCGATGGCGGCGACACCACGCCACCGGAGGCGCCGACCAACCTGGTGATCGGCCTCGCTGGCTCGCAGCTCAGCGGCCGCGGCGAAGCAGGCACCACCGTGCAGGTGCGTGATGCCGCCGGCAATGTGCTGGCGACCGGAACCGTCGGTGCAGATGGCACCTTCGTGATCGCGCTTGACCCTGCCGTCATCGACGGCAGCACCTTGCAAGTGACCCTGACCGATGCTGCCGGCAACGTTTCACAGCCGGGTTCGGTCGCCTCGCAAGACCTGCTGCCGCCGGCACAACCCACCGACCTGGCCCTGGCCGAAGGCGTGACCCTTACCGGTCGCGGCGAACCAGGCGCCACTGTTCAAGTACGCGATGCAGCGGGCACGGTGATCGGCACCGCCCTGGTGGGCGCGGATGGCCTGTTCAGCGTCACCCTCGCCCCCGCTCAAGCAAACGGCGAGGCACTGGATGTCCGCGTGGAGGATGCCGCCGGCAACACCTCCACCCCGCTGCAGTTCGATGCTCCGGACATCACCCCACCTGGCGCTGTCAGCAACATCGTCGTCGGTGCCGACGGCCTGGCCCTGAGCGGCCGTGGCGAAGCGGGTGCCAGCGTTGAAGTACGCGATGCCAGTGGCAATGTGATTGGCACCGGCACGGTACTGGCCAACGGCACCTTCCTGATCGACCTCGACCCGGCCGCACAGCCTGGTGCGCAGCTCAGCCTGGTGCAAACCGACCCGAGCGGCAACGCCTCCGAAGCCCTGCTGTACGACGTACCCCTGACCACCGCGCCGGCCAGCCCGAGCGACTTGGTAGTGGCCGAAGACGGTACCAGCATCAGTGGTAATGCCCCGGCTGGCACCCGTGTTGAAGTGCATGATGCCAACGGCACCCTGGTCGGCAGCGTGGTGGCGGGTGCCGATGGCACGTTCACCGTCATCCTCGACCCGGCCCAGGCCAACGGCGAACTGCTGGATGTGGTGGCCATCGATGACACGGGCTTGTCGTCCCTGCCTGTGCAAATCGCAGCACCGGACATCACTGCCCCAACCGCCCCAAGCGAGCTCGCCGTGAGCGCGGACGGCAGCACAGTCACCGGCCGCGCCGAACCGGGCAGCACCGTGCGTATTCTTGCCGCTGACGGCAGCGAACTGGGCACTGCCCTGGTCGGCCCGACCGGCACCTTCAACATCACCCTCGACCCGCCGCAAGTCGATGGGGAGGTGCTGCAGGTCACCGCAACCGATGCTGCGGGCAATACCTCCACAGCCGGCACGGTCACAGCGCCGGACATCGACGGCGGTGACACCACGCCACCGGAGGCACCGACCAACCTGGTGATCGGCCTCGCCGGCAGCCAGCTCAACGGCCGCGGCGAAGCCGGGGCCAGCGTGCAGGTGCGCGATGCCGAGGGCAATCTCCTGGCCACTGGCACGGTCAACCCGGATGGCAGCTTCCAGCTCACCCTGGACCCAGCCGTGAACGACGGCAGCACCCTGCAAGTGGTACTGACCGACGCCGCAGGCAACGCCTCCGAACCCGGCTCGGTCATCTCGCCAGACCTGCTGGCCCCTGAGCAACCGACCGGCCTGGGCCTGGCCAATGGCGTGACCTTGACCGGTAGCGGCGAACCGGGCGCCACGGTGCAGGTTCGCAATGCTGCTGGCGACCTGATCGGCACCGGCCTGGTCAACGACAACGGCAGCTTCAGCCTCACACTGTTCCCTGCGCAGGCCAATGGCGAGGCGCTGGATGTGCGCCTGGTGGATGCCGCTGGCAACAGCTCCACCCCACTGCAATACGATGCCCCGGACATCACCCCACCGGCGGCAGTCAGCAACATTGTCGTCGGCGCCGACGGCCTGGCCCTGAGCGGTCGGGGCGAAGCAGGAGCCAGCGTCGAAGTGCGTGACGCCGATGGCAACCTGATCGGCACCGGCACCGTTGGCGAAAACGGCACCTTCCTGATTGACCTTGCGCCAGCTGCCCAACCGGGCGCGCAACTGAGCCTGGTGCAGACCGACCCAAGCGGCAACGCCTCCGAAGCATTGCTATACGACGTACCCCTGACCACCGCGCCGGCCAGCCCAAGCGACCTGGTGGTGGCCGAAGACGGTACCAGCATCAGCGGTAGCGCCCCAGCCGGTACGCGCGTGGAAGTGCACGATGCCAACGGCACCCTGGTCGGCAGCGTGGTGGTCGGCGCCGAAGGCACCTTCACCGTCATCCTCAACCCGGCCCAAGCCAACGGCGAGTTGCTCGACCTGGTGGCTATCGACGGCACCGGCGCATCGTCGCTGCCAGTGCAAGTGGGCGCACCCGACATCACCGCGCCCGCCACACCGACCGAACTTGCCGTCAGTACCGATGGCAGCGTGGTCACCGGGCGTGCCGAAGCCGGTAGCACCGTGCGGATCCTGGCGGCCGATGGCACTGAACTTGGCAGTGCACTGGTTGGCCCGACCGGCATCTTCAACATCACCCTCGACCCACCTCAGGTCGACGGTGAGGTGTTGCAAGTGACGGCCACCGACAACGCCGGCAACAGCTCCACGGCGGGAACCGTCACGGCCCCGGACATCGACGGCGGTGATACCACCCCACCGGAGGCGCCAACCAACCTGGTGATCGGCCTCGCCGGCAGCCAGCTCAACGGCCGCGGCGAAGCCGGTGCCAGCGTGCAGGTGCGCGATGCAGAGGGCACTCTCCTGGCCACCGGCACGGTCAACCCGGATGGCAGCTTCCAGCTCACCCTGGACCCGGCCGTCAAAGACGGCAGTACCCTGCAAGTGGTACTGACCGACGCCGCAGGCAACGCCTCCGAACCTGGCTCGGTCATCTCGCCAGACCTGCAGGCACCCGAACAACCGACCGGCCTGGCCCTGGCCAATGGCGTGACCTTGACCGGTAGCGGCGAGCCGGGTGCCACGGTGCAGGTCCACGACGCTGATGGCGACCTGATCGGCACGGGCCTGGTCAACGACAACGGCAGCTTCAGCCTTACGCTGTCGCCTGCACAGGCCAATGGCGAAGCCCTCGACATCCGCCTGGTGGATGCCGCCGGCAACACCTCTGCTCCGCTGCAGTTCGATGCCCCGGACATCACCCCACCGGCAGCGGTCAGTACCATCGTGGTCGGTGCCGACGGCCTGACTCTCAGTGGCCGCGGCGAAGCGGGGGCCAGTGTCGAAGTGCGTGACGTCGATGGCAACCTGCTGGGCAGCGGTACCGTGCTTGCCAACGGCACCTTCCTGGTCGACCTCAACCCCGCCGCGCAGCCGGGCGAACGCCTGAGCCTGGTCCAGACCGACGCGGCCGGCAATGCCTCTGAAGCCCTGCAATACGATGTGCCGCTGGCCACCGTACCCACCAGTCCAAGCGAGCTGGTGGTCGCTGAAGACGGCACCAGCATCAGCGGTAGCGCCCAGACCGGCACCCGCGTAGAAGTGCACGATGCCAACGGCACCTTGGTCGGCAGCGTGGTGGTCGGTGCCGAAGGCACCTTTACCGTCGTGCTCACACCCGCACAGGCCAATGGCGAACTGCTGGATGTGGTGGCCATCGACAGCACCGGTGCATCGTCCCTGCCGGTACAAGTCAGCGCACCGGACATCACCGCCCCCGACACGCCCACCGAACTCGCCGTCAGCACCGATGGCAGCGTGGTCACCGGGCGTGCCGAAGCCGGCAGCACCGTGCGGGTGCTGGCAGCCGATGGCACCGAGCTGGGCAGCACGCTGGTCGGCCCAAGCGGCGCCTTCAGCGTCACCCTTACCCCACCCCAAGTCGATGGCGAACAACTGCAAGTCACTGCCACCGATACCACGGGCAATAGCTCGACAGCCGGCACCGTCACCGCGCCGGATATCGACAACGGCGGCGATACCACGCCGCCAGAGCCGGCCACCGACCTGGTGGTCAGCGATGACGGGCGCACTGTTTCTGGTCGAGGCGAACCTGGCGCGACGGTCGAGGTACGCAACGACCAGGGCCAACTGCTGCAAAGTGGCACGGTAGGCCCTGACGGCGACTTCACCGTGCAACTGCCGTCGGCGGTTGTAGACGGTTCGTCCCTGCAAGTGACCTTGACCGATGCCGCCGGCAACGTTTCGCAACCAGGCTCGGTGGCCACACCGGACCAGGTTGCCCCGCTGCAACCCACCGACCTGGTGCTTACCGCTGGCAACAGCCTCACCGGTAGCGCCGAACCGGGCGCGCGGGTGAACGTACGTGACGCCTTGGGCGACTTGATCGGCAGCGCCATCGTCGAGCCCGACGGCACCTTCACCCTGACCCTGAACCCTGCCCAGGCCAATGGCGAGACCCTGGCCATCACCGTGGTCGACGCCGCCGGCAACGCCTCGGTGCCGTTGAGCTACGTGGCACCGGACATCACCGCGCCAGCGATCATCACCGACGTCGTCGCCGGTGCTGGCAGCCTGGCCGTGTCCGGTCGCGGCGAAGCCGGCGCCGAAGTGGAAGTGCGGGATGCCGGTGGCACTGTCATCGGCGCCGGCACGGTGGCCCCGAATGGCACCTTCGTGATCGACCTCGCCAACCCATTGGCCGCTGGCGAGTCGATCGTACTGGTGCAAACCGACGCCGCTGGCAACACCTCGGTGGGCATCGACGTCATCGTTGCCGATGCACCGCTGCCCGAAAGCCCGAGCGATCTGGTGCTGGCACCTGACGGTTCATCCATCAGCGGCACTGCCCCAGCGGGCACGCAAGTTGAGGTGCGCGACGCCCAGGGCACTGTCATTGGCAGCGTCCAGGCAGGCACCGACGGCACCTTCACCATCGGCCTGACACCTGCTCAGGCCAACGGCGAAGTGCTTGATGTGGTCGCCGTCGATGCCGATGGCAACAGCTCGCTGCCGGCCCAGATCACCGCACCCGACATCACCCCGCCCAACCAGGCCAGCGACCTGCAGCTCAGCGCCGATGGCAGCGTCCTCACCGGGCGCGGCGAGCCAGGCACCACCGTGCAGGTCATCAACGCCCAGGGCGATGTGCTGGGTAATGCCCAGGTCGGCGACAACGGCGTCATCAGCGTTATCCTGACCCCCGCGCAAACCGACGGCCAGGAACTGGACGTGGTACTGCGCGACCCCGCAGGCAACACCTCCAGCGCAACCGTCAATGCGCCTGACCTGGATGGCCCGCTGCAGCCTTCGGGCCTGGCCATCGATACCGCCGGCATCCACCTCACCGGGCAGGGCCAGAGCGGTTCGATCGTGACCGTGCGCGCCGAGGACGGCACCGTGCTGGGAACCGCCACGGTGGCTGCCGACGGCCGCTTCGACGTCACCCTCAACCAGCCGCAGCGCAATGGCGAAAGCCTGACCGTGGAAGCCACCGATAACCTGGGCAACAGCGCAGGCCCGGTCGACTTCACAGCGCCCGATACCACGCCACCGCAAGAGGTCACTGGCGTCGCCATCGATGACGTAGGCACCACCGTCACCGGCACCGGTGAACCCGATGCCACGGTCATCGTGCGGGGGCCGGACGGCACCGTACTGGGCAGCGTCGTGGTCGGTGCGGGCGGCACCTTCGAAATCACCCTGGACACGCCGCAAACCAACGGCCAGGCACTGACCGTGGAGCAACGTGACCCCACCGGCAACTTGTCCACCGCCGTCACCCTGCCGGCACCGGACAGCGAAGCGCCAGACACCCCGACAGGCCTCACCTTGTCGGGCGATGGCCGCACCCTTAGCGGCACCGGCGAGCCGGGTGCGCAGGTTACCGTCACCGGCACGGCCGGCGCGATTGTGGGCACCGCCGTGGTCGAGGCCGACGGCAGCTTCCGCGTAAGCATCGACCCGCCACAACTCAACGGGCAGACCCTGTCCGTCACCCAGGCTGACGGCGCCGGCAATGATTCGACGCCTGGCACCGTGACCGCGCCTGACCTCGAAGCACCGGCAGCGGCGCAAGGCCTGGGCCTGAACCCCGAAGGCACGGTACTCAGTGGCCAGGGCGAACCGGGTAGCACCGTGGAAGTGCGCAACGCAGCCGGCGACCTGCTGGGCACCCTCCCGGTGGGCGAGGACGGCACCTTCAGCGTTACCCTCACGCCCGCCCAGACCAACGGCGAAGTGCTGTCGGTAGTACTGATCGACAGCGAAGGCAATGCATCGCCATCGGCCACCTTCACCGCCGATGACAGCACCGCCCCTACCGCACCGGACGGGCTCTCCATCACCCCCGGCGGCAACGCGATCCAGGGCACCGGCGAAGCGGGCTCGACTGTTGAAGTGCGCACCCCCGACGGCACCTTGGTGGGCAGTGTGGTAGTACCGGCTGGCGGCCTGTTCACAGTACCGCTGGCGCCTGCGCAGCTCGATGGCCAGGCGCTGGACGTGACCTTGACCGACGCCGCTGGCAACCAATCCCTGCCTACCCAGATCATCGCACCGGACGTCACGCCGCCAGCACTGCCCACCGACGTGGTGGTCAGCCCGGATGGCACCACCGTTACCGGCAACGCGCCAGGCGCCACTTCGGTGACGGTGCGGGACGCGGACGGCAACGAAACCACCGAGCCGGTGAACCCCGACGGCAGCTTCAGCGTGACGCTGCCGACCCCGCAGACCAATGGCGAAAGCGTGACCGTGGTAGTCACCGACGGCGCCAACAACGGCTCCGCGCCGATCACCATCACCGCACCCGACACCACCGACCCGCTCCCGGCCACGGGGGTTACCGTCAACCCGGATGGCAGCATTGTCGGAGGGGGCGCCGAACCTGGCAGCACGGTGGTCATCCGTAACCCGGACGGCAGCGAGCGCGGCAGCGAAACCGTGGGCCCGGACGGCACCTTCGTGGTACCGGTCAGCCCACCACTGACGGCGGGCGAAACCGTCGACGTGGTGGTGATCGACCCTGCCGGCAACGAGTCCACCCCGGTCTCGCTGGACGGCCCGGATGGCACCGAAGCCGCCACTCCAAGCGGCCTCGCCCTCAGCGCCGATGGCTTCCTGCTGATCGGCCAGGGCACCGTCGGGTCGCTGATCACCGTGACCGCCGGCGGCACCACCCTGGGCACGGCGACGGTTGGCAGCGATGGCACCTTCCGGGTGTTCTTCCAGAATGCCCAGCTCAATGGCGAGACCCTTGTGGTCACCGCTCGCACCTCGGTCGATGGCAATCCGTCGGTACCGGCCACCCTCGTGGCCAACGACAGCACAGCGCCGGATGCGCCGACCCAGGTTGCCATCGACCGTACCGGCAGCACGCTGACCGGCCAGGGCGAAGTGGGTGCGACCGTTCGCGTGGTCAATGCCCAGGGCGACGTGCTTGGCACCGCGACCGTCGGCAGCAATGGCTTGTTCAGCATCAGCTTCGCGCCAGCGCTGGCCAATGCGCAAAACCTGATCGTCACCCAGGTCGATGGCGCGGGTAACGTCTCGCTCGCGGCCACCCTGCAGGCGCCTGACCTGCAGGCGCCGCTGGCAGCCAACAACCTCAGCCTGAACAGCGCGGCCACCGTGCTCAGCGGCGAAGGCGAAGCCGGTGCCAACGTCACCGTGCGTGATGCCAGCGGCGCGATCCTGGCCACCGGCACCGTCAACCAGAACGGCCAGTTCCAGATCACCCTGCCGAGCGCGCAAACCGACGGCAGCCCCCTGCAGGTCACGCTCAGCGATGCTGCGGGTAACGTGTCTGGCCCGGCCAGCATGGCGACGCCAGACCGCACACCGCCTGCCGCCATCAGCAACCCCGTCCTCAGCCAGGACGGCCGGCAGCTGTCGGGCAGCGGTGAAGTGGGCGCCACGGTCCAGGTCCGCAATGCCGCCGGCACCGTGCTCGGCACCGCCGTGGTCGGGGCCGATGGGCGCTTCACGGTGGTGTTCGACACACCGCAGGCCAACGGCCAGGCCATCGGCGTCACGCAAGTGGATGCTGCTGGCAATACCTCGACGGCAGTCAACGTCAGCACCCCTGACCTGACCCCACCCGCGCCGCTGACCAATGTGGTGCTGAACAACAACGGCCTGACCCTGAGCGGCCTCGGTGAAGCAGGCGCCACCGTGACCGTGCGCGGCCCGGATGGCACCATCATCGGCACCGGGCTGGTGGCCGCCAACGGCAGCTTCACACTGACGCTCGACAATGCACAGCTCAACGCCCAGCACTTGAGCGTGACCCAGACCGACGCGGGCAACAACACCTCTACTGCAGTGGCAGTCACCGCGCCGGACTTCACCCCACCACCGGCACCGACCACCCTGGCCCTGGCTGCCACCGGCCTGCAACTGACCGGTAACGCAGAAGCGGGCAGCACCGTGACCGTGCGCGATGCCGCAGGCAACGTGCTCGGCACTGCAGTGGCCGGCAGCAATGGCACCTTCCAGGTCACCCTGAACAGTGCCCAGACCAACGGCCAGACCGTGCAGGTAACCGCCACCGATGCCGCAGGCAACGTGTCGCCAGCCGCGCCTTACACCGCAGCCGATACCACGCCACCTGCCGTCGTGACCAACCTTGCTGTAGCGGCCAATGGCGCGACCCTCACCGGCACCGGTGAAGCCAACGCCACAGTCACCGTTCGCGCACCGGACGGTAGCGTGCTAGGCACCGCCACCGTCGGGGCCGATGGCCACTTCAGCGTGGCCCTGTCACCGGCTGCCATTACCGGCGAAAGCCTCAGCGTGGTGCAGGCCGATGCCGCGCAGAACGTTTCGCCTGCGCAAACCGTCACCGCGCCGGGCGTGCTGGCGCCGGATACACCCGACAACCTGGTACTGGCTGCCGATGGCCTGGCAGTGACCGGCACGGCAACCCCAGGCAGCACGGTGAATGTGTATGGCCCCAATGGCGTACTGCTGGGTACCGCCCCGGTCGCCAACGACGGCACCTTCACGGTCAACCTCGGTAGCGCCCAGGCCAACGGCGAAGTGCTGCAAGTCAGCGCCGTAGGCACCGACGGCAGCACGTCGCTGCCGGCCAGCCTGCAAGCGCCCGACACCACCGCACCGTTGCCACTGGCCAATGTCGTGCTGTCCAGCGACGGGCTGGTGCTCAGTGGCCGCGGCGAGCCGGGTGCCACCGTCACCGTGATCGGTGAAGGCGGCATCGATCTCGGCACCGGTCTGGTCGATGTCAATGGCAACTTCAGCATTGGCCTTGGCAGCGCGCAGATCAACGGCGAACAGCTCAGCGCCAGCCAGTCCGATGTTGCCGGCAACGAGTCCAACAGCATCAGCCTCACCGCGCCTGATCGCGTGGCACCCGATGCCGCCGAGAACCTGGCCTTCGCCGGGGGCGGCAGCCTGCTCAACGGTACCGGCGAAGCGGGCGCCACTGTCCGCGTGCTGGCTGCCGATGGCAGCGTGCTCGGCACCGCGGTCGTGCGTGGCGACGGCAGCTTCCAGGTAGACCTCGGTACGCCGCAGGCCAACGGCCAGCAGGTGCAAGTGGTGCTGATCGATGCCGCCGGCAACCAGTCGGATGCCAGTGCCATCACCGCGCCCGACACCACGCCACCAGCCGCACCAACCGAGCTTGCCATCTCCAGCGATGGCATCACCCTCACCGGCCGCGGCGAGGTTGGGGCAGAGGTCATCGTCACCGCGCCGAATGGCGATGAAGTCGGCAGGGCCACGGTCGACGCCAGCGGGCATTTCACCGTCACCCTCACCCCGGCGTTGGGTAACAGCGAGCTGCTCAGCTTCACCCAGACCGACGCTGCCGGCAACGTATCGGCGGTAGCCACCCTGCAGACCCCAGACTTCACCCCGCCCGCCGCGCTCACCGAGGTCGACATCAGTGTCGACGGCAGCGTGGTGACCGGCCTGGGCGAAGCCGGGGCAACCGTCACCGTGCGCAACACTGCAGGCACCGTGCTGGGCTTTGGCACCGTGCAGGCCGACGGCAGCTTCCGCGTCGAGCTGACCCCCGCGCAGATCAACAGCGAACCGCTGTCGGTACAACAGGCCGACCCACCCGGCAATATCAGTGCGCCGGTCAACATCCTGGCGCCCGACCTCACGCCACCAGCGCCTGCGACCGAGCTGCGGCTCAACGTGGCGGGCGACCAGCTCAGCGGCATCGGCGAAGCGGGCGCTACCGTTCGCGTCTATGTCGGCATCACCCAGATCGGTACCATCGAGGTGGGTGCCGACGGTAAGTTCGTGGTCGACCTGAGCTCGGCGCAGCTTGACGGGCAGGTGCTGCAAGTGACCCTGACCGATCCGCGCGGCAACGTCTCGCCGATCAGCACGACCACCGCAGCTGACATTACCCCGCCAGCCACAGTGATCGCCGTGATCAACGACAGCGGCACCCAGCTGGTTGGTACCGGTGAAGCCGGCGCCCGCGTCACCGTGGTAAACAACAATGGCGACCTGCTTGGCCAGGTGACAGTCGACCCGGACGGCACCTTCGTGCTCGACCTGAACGCTGCGCAGATCAACGGCCAAACCCTGACCCTCATCGCCCAGGACGCCACCGGCAACCCGTCCGCGCCACTGCAAGTGACCGCACCGGACCTGACGCCACCGCTACCACCGACCGACTTGTTGCTCAACCCGGCCGGCACCTCGATGACGGGTACTGCCGAAGCAGGCACCACCATCACCGTTCGCGGGCCGAACAACGCGGTGGTTGGCACGGTGGAGGTACCTGAGAACGGCCAGTTCACCGTCACCCTCAACCCGGCCCAGAACAATGGCCAACTGCTGACCGTGGTGTCCACCGACGATGCCGGCAACGCCTCGCTGCCTGCCAGCTACCAGACCAACGACACCTCGCCGCCTGCGGTGGTCACGGACATGGCCATCAACAACACCTTCAACGTGCTGACCGGTAAAGGCGAACCCAATGCGACGGTCACCGTCAGCCGCGGCGGCATCGTGCTGGGCACTGGCGAGGTGGATGCTGCCGGCAACTTCCAGGTAACCCTGGTGCCGGCAGCCGGCAGCCTTGCCACGTTGGCGGTGACGCAGTCTGACGGCTTCAACACCTCGGCGGTCGCGACCTATATCACGCCACTGCTGGCACCGCCGGTGCCGCCCACCAACGTGACCCTGGGCAGCGACGGCCTGACCCTGTCGGGCAACGCGCCGAGCGGTGTCGGCATCCGCGTGTACGATGCCGCAGGCAACCTGATCGGCACGGGCGGGGCCACACTCAATGGCACCTTCACCCTGCAACTGGACACGGCGCAGCTCGACGGCCAGCACCTTAGCGTGACGGCAGTGGCACTGGTGGGCGGCGAATCGCAACCGACCTTCGTCCAGGCCGCCGACATCACGCCACCGGCCAACCCGCTGGTGACCGGCCTGTCCGCCAATGGCCTGGTACTCACCGGTACCGGTGAGGCCAATGCTACGGTGACCGTGCGCGACGCCGCCAACAACGTGCTCGGCACCGGGGTGGTGAATGCCGGTGGCGTGTTCAGCATCAACCTGATCACGCCGCAGCTCAATGGCCAGGTATTGGCCGTGAGCCAGGCCGATACGACCGGCAACGCGTCTGGCAGCACCAGCTTCACGGCTATCGATGTACAGCCGCCTGTTGCGCCTACCAACGTGGTCATCAACGGCACGGGTACCGAGCTCACAGGGCGTGGCGAGGCCGGTGCAACCGTGACCGTGCAAGGCCCGAGCGGCCCGCTCGGCTCGGCCGTGGTGCAACCCGACGGTACCTTCACCATCACCCTGACCACAGCGCAAAATGATGGGCAATTGCTGGTCGTACGCCAGTCCGACCCGTCCGGCAACCTGTCCGCCAGCATCAGCCTGACGGCGCCGGACACCACGCCACCGGCAGCGCCGCTGGCAACCATCAACGCCAACGGCACGGCCGTCAGCGGCTCTGGCCAGGTCGGCAGCACCGTCACCGTGCGCAACAGCGCAGGCACCGTGCTGGGCACTGCAACAGTGGGCAGCAACGGCCTGTTCGTGGTCAGCCTGACTGCGGCGCAGATCGACAACCAGGCCCTGAGCGTCACCCTCACCGACGGTGCGGGTAATGCCTCAACCGGCACCGCGCTTACCGCACCTGACCTGACCCCACCAGCGGCCGCCAGCAACCTGGTGATCAGCGCCGACGGCAGCAGCCTCACCGGCAGTGGCGAGGTGGGTGCCACCGTCACCGTGCGCAGTGCCAACGGCACCGTGCTGCAGACGGCGGTGGTGCAACCGGACGGCAACTTCACCGTGGCCCTGAGCCCACCTCAGGATAATGGCCAGTTGCTGTCGGTCACCCTCAGCGACGGGCGCGGCAACGTGTCCGGCAACGTCAACATCACCGCGCCCGACGTCGACGCCAATGCCCCGGTGATCGCCAGCGACAACCTGGTGACCGCCGAGGTCAACCTGGCACCGGTGGTCAGCTCGCGGACTTATCAGGACAGCTTCACGACCTTGCTGGCGGGCTTCACCAAGACCTACACCTGGACGGTAGGTGCCGGTACCACCGTGGACCCGACGCTGACCCTGAACACCAGCAGCGCGCTGTCGCTGCTCGACAACACGACCTTCACCCTGCAGGTGAAGAACGCTGACGGTAACTGGGTGACCTTGGCCACAGGCACCAGCCAAGGCCTGCTCGACCTGATCCTGCTGCCGCTGGGCCAGGGCATCCGCGTCGATATCGGCGTGCTGCAGGCGGGGGACTATCGCCTGACCGTCGGCAGTGGCGGCATCGGCCTGATTACCAACGTGACCACCACGCTGGACATCGAAACCACCAGCCTCACGCAGTTCACCGGCACCGGCACGGCAACATCGGGGAACGTCATCACTGACGTCGGCACCGACGGCGCCGTCGACGCCCTTGGCCCGGACAGCGCCGCCGTCCTTCAGGTCATGAAGGACGGCAGCTATGTCTCGGCGGGCAGCGCCACCACGGTGCAGGGCTTGTACGGCACCCTGGTGATCCGCGGCGACGGCAGCTACACCTACACGCCTAACGGCAGCCCATCGAGCGTCGGCAAGGTCGATGTGTTCAGCTACCAGCTGCTGCATGCCAACGGCGCGTCCGATGCCGCCAACCTGTATGTGCGCATCGACAGCCCACAAGCCACGGAAATCTGGAGCGACAGCAACTACGGCGCACCGGCCACGGTGGTCGACGCGGTCAACGATGCCGGTACCAGCCACCTCACCCTGGCCAACCGGGTAGACACCAACAGTGACACGCTAGGCACGCTCCGCTTGCCATTGATTGGTTCACGCCAGGCCCTCTACGACACTAGCGTTGCCGCCGACACCACGGCCAACCTGCAAGTGGTAGTCAACTCCACCAACCTGTTGAGCCTGCTCAATGGCACCACCCTCGACCTGCTCAAACTCAACCCGGCTACCGGCCAGTACGTGCTGGTGCAGTCGGTCGGTGGCGGCTCACTGATCAGCCTGCTTGGCGGCGGTGCCGGCTACACGTTCCAGAACCAAGGCGCCGGCGCCTACCAAATACGTGTCACCGCAGGCGGCATCGGCCTGGCCAGCTCGATCACCACCAGCGTCAACGCCACTACCACGCACCTGACCGAGTTCGTGGTCAGCGGCGCCACCGCAGTCACCGGCAACCTGTTGACCGACGACAACGTCGGCTCGCCATTGACCGTGCTGAGTGTGATGACGGCGGCCAATACCTACACCATCCCGGGCTACAACGGGGTCAGTGTGGAGGGCAACTACGGCACCTTGCTGGTGCACGCCGATGGCAGCTACACCTACACCCTCGACGCCGGGCTGACCAATGCGGTGATCGGCCAGCATGAAACCTTCACCTACGAACTGACCCACCCCAACGGCACCACCGACACCGCCAACCTCACCATCAACCTGGACAACGCCGCCAACTTCACCGCCACCAGCTCGCTGCTGGCCGACACCGGCGACGAAGGTGTGGCACTGGCCAGTATCGCGGCGGCGGCCTCCAGCGAAGTGATCGCCGGCACCGACGGCAACGACCACCTCGATGGCAGCCAGGGCGGCCACATCACCCTGCAAGGGGGGGCGGGCGACGACACCTTGGTGGTGGTCGACCAGAACTTCGCCAGCGTCGATGGCGGCACCGGTACCGACACCCTGCTGTGGGGCGGCGGTGATGCCAGCATCGACCTGGGTAACCTGGCCGGGCGGGTGCATGACATCGAAGTGATCGACCTCAACGACACCAGTTCGGTGGCGCTGACCCTGAACCTGGCGGACGTGGTCGCGATCACCGAAACCGGCACCGACACACTGGTCATCAAGGGGGATGAAAACGACTCGGTTCACATGACGGACAACTGGGCGCTGGTCGGAAACCAAACCGCCGACGGCATCGACTATAACCAATACACGGCCCAGGAGGATCCAAGCCAGCACCTGTGGGTGCAGAACGGTATCCATGTCGTCTGAGGCCGCTGCAACCCCGCCGGGCCATCGCCCGGCGGCAAGGACGGAATAGCAGTAAGGGAACTATGTGAAGCGAAGCAGTCCGCTGTCACCGCTGTTGCTGGGAGCCTTGGGGCTCCTGGCCCTGAACTTCAACACGGCTGCCCAGGCGGCCGATGACATCGACCCACAACTGCGCCAGATCGGGCCATCACTGTTACGTGATGCGCCCGATGCAGTGCCCGCCCGCCCTGCCATCGGCATGGCCCCCGTCGCCAATGGCGACCGCCTTGGCCTGACCGAAGCGGTGCTGCAAGCCGCGCAATGGCACCCCAGCATCGCCGAGGCCATCGGCAACCTCTACAAGCAAGGCGAAGGCATCAATGTTGCCCGCGCCGGTTACTACCCGCAGATTTCCGGCGGTGTGCGCACTGGCTATGACACCGGCTACGGCGGCGACCGCAACAGCCAGGCGCTCAACCTGTCACTCAAGCAGATGCTCTACGACTTCGGCAAGGTCGACAGCGCCGTCAGCGCTGCCCAGGCCGCCGCCGCCCGCGCCCAAGCCAATATCCTGCTGGTGGTCGACGAACTGGCCCGCGACACCGCCTATGCCTGGGTCGAAACCCGGCGCTACGAACAACTGATCACCATTGCCCGCGACCAGATCCGCGGGGTGGGCGACATCGCCGGCATGGCTCGCCAACGCAGCGACATGGGCGCCAGCACCCGCTCCGACGTGGTCCAGGCCGAGTCCCGCGTGGAAAGCGCCCGCGCCACCCTGGAGGAATACCAGTCACAGTACGAACGCTGGCGCTCGACCCTGGCATCGTTGCTGGGGCGGGTCACGCCACCGGCGCTGGCCGAAGAATCGCCACCCGAGCTGAACCAGGCCTGCAAGCGCCCGGCACAAGGCGACGACCGCTTGCCCGCCGTGCTGATGGCCTTGGCCCAACGCGCCCAAGGCCAGGCCGAACTGGCCCAGGCCAAGGCCGAAGCCTACCCCACCGTGTCGCTGCAGCCGCAGATCAACCACTACCTGGACAACGACTACGACCGCGACAACTCACGCATGGACCGCACCCAGGCAGGCATCTACCTGAACGTCGAGGTGCCCATCTACCAGGGCGGCGCCATCAGCGCCCGCAGCCGCGCCGCCGGCCATGCGCTGACTGCCGCCGACTCGGCCGAAGATGCCGCCCGCCTGCAGGCCCGCCGCGGCCTGGCCGAGGCCATGGCGCAGACCTCGGGGCTGGGCCGTCGGCTCAGTTCGCTGGAGGCCCGCCAGGTCAGCATTCAGGAAGCCCGCATGCTGTACGGCCGGCAGTACCTGGACCTGGGCACCCGGCCCCTGCTCGACCTGCTCAACGCCGAGCAGGAAATCTACCAGTCACGCTTCGAACTCGCCGGCACCCGCTCCGACCTGCTGCGCCTGGATGTCGACTGCCTTTACAACACCGGCGCCCTGCGCACGGCCTTCGGGCTCGAGGGGCGTAACCTGCAAGGTGTGGAGATCCAGCCATGAACGAATCCGTCAATGTGACCCTGCCCAGCCAGCCCCCGGAGCAAACGGCCCAGCAACGGCCAGACCTGGGGCCTTGGCTTGAGGTCATGCTCCAGGTCGCGCACCACTACCGCCTGGACGTGTCGCCGCAACGCATACGCCTGGCGGCCGTCGAAGATGCCCGCCCACTGGATGAAATTCTTCGCCACATGGCCCGCCAGGCCGGGCTGGCGCTGCGCTTCGTGCGCTTCGATGCCAAAGGCCTGCGGCAATGGCGCACGCCGCTGGTACTGGAACTCGACGACGGCCAGTTGGCAGTGGTCGAGTCGGTAACCGAAGAGGACGACCTGGCGGTAGTCTTCGCCGGTGACCAGGGGCTGACCTCACGCCTGCCGCGCGACACCCTCAAAGGGCGCATCACCCGGGTTGCCCTGCTGCGCCCGGCGCGGCCGTTGCGCGATGTGCGCACCGACGACTACACCGCCCCCTACGACCGCCACTGGTTCGCCCGCATCGTGTTGCGCGACCTGCGCCCGTATGGGCAGGTGATGGTCGCCTCGCTGGTGGCCAACGTGCTGGCCCTGGCCGGCGTGCTGTTTTCCATGCAGGTGTACGACCGGGTGATCCCCGCCGAGTCCCTGCCCACGCTGTACGTGCTGTTTGGCGGTGTAGTACTGGCGCTGGTGTTCGACTTCAGCATGCGCCTGCTACGCCTGAAGGTGACCGACCTGCTGGGCAAGCGCGCCGACCTGCGCGTCTCCGACCTGGTCTATGGGCATGCCTTGCGCCTGCGCAATTCGGTGCGACCCAAGTCGACCGGCTCGTTCATCTCGCAGTTACGCGAGCTGGAGTCGATCCGCGACCTGATCACCTCGAGCACCGCCACGGCCCTGGCCGACCTGCCGTTCTTCCTGTTGTTCCTGTTCGTGTTCTGGCTGATCGGCGGCGTGCTGGTGTTCATCCCGCTGGTGGCGTTGCTGGCCATGGTCCTGCCCGGCCTGCTCGCGCAACGGCGCCTGGCCCGCCTGGCCAATGCCTCGATGCGTGAGTCGGCGCTGCGTAACGCCATGCTGGTTGAGAGCATCCAGGGCCTGGACGAAATCAAGGCACTGCAAGCCGAGGCACGCTTCGAGCGCCAATGGAACCAGTACAACGCCGCCTGCGCCCACACCAACCTGCGCCTGCGCACCCTGACCAACGGCCTGGTGACCTGGACGCAGAACGTGCAGGGTGCGGTGTTTGCGGTGGTCATCGTCATCGGCGCACCGATGGTGATCGCCGGCGACCTCACCACCGGTAGCCTGGTGGCGGCGTCGATGCTGTCGTCGCGCATGATGGCGCCGCTGGCACAACTGACCCATGTGCTGACTCGCTGGCAGCAGGCCAAGGTGGCCCTGCAAGGCCTCGACAAGTTGATGCAGTCACCGGTCGATCACCCCGAAAACGAAGCCCGCGTGCACCTGCCGGCCATCCGCGGCGAGTATCAGCTGCGCCAGGCCAACTTCCGCTACAGCCCGGAGGCCCCGCCCGTCCTGAGCATCGCCCAGCTGGACATCCAGCCGGGTGAACGCATCGCCGTGCTCGGCCGCAACGGTGCCGGTAAATCCACCCTGCTGCAGGCCCTGGGCGGTGCCATGGACCTGGTGCAGGGCGAAATCAACCTGGACAGCATCGCCCTGGCCCACCTCGACCCTGCCGACCTGCGCCGCGATGTCGGCCTGCTGCCGCAGTACTCGCGGCTGTTCCACGGCACCCTGCGGGAAAACCTCACCCTGGGTGCCGGCCAGGCCAGTGATCAGGAGTTGGTCGCCGCCCTGGCCGCCACGGGGGCGCTGGACTTTGTCCGGCGGCTGCCCAAAGGCATGGACCACTTGATTCTGGAAGGCGGCGTGGGCCTGTCCGGCGGCCAACGCCAGGCCCTGGTGCTGTCACGCCTGCTGGTGCGCCAGCCGCAGGTGCTGTTGCTGGACGAACCCACCGCGTCCCTCGACGACATGACCGAACGCAAGCTGCTGGATAACCTCGAACGCTTCTGCCAGGGCCGCACCCTGGTGATCGCCACCCACCGCCTGAGCGTGCTGCAGCGGGTCGACCGAATCCTCGTGCTCGATGGCGGGCGCATCGTCATCGACGACAAACGCGATGCCGCGCTGGCGAAACTGCAAGGAGCCCAGGCATGAGCAACCATGAACTCCCGGCGTCCTACCTGGACGGGCAGGACGACCAGGCGGTGTTCCGCGCCGGCCGTATCATCACGATCTGTGCGCTGATGCTGGCGGCGTTCCTGGCGTGGGCGGCCTGGTTCGAGGTGACCGAAGTGTCCACCGGCACCGGCAAGGTGATCCCCAGTTCACGCGAGCAGGTGATCCAGTCGTTCGAGGGCGGCATCGTCGCGCAGATGAGCGTGGCCGAAGGTGACCTGGTCGACCGCGGGCAGGTACTGGCCCAGCTCGACCCGACCAAGACCTCCTCCAGCGTCGGCGAAAGCGAAGCCAAGTACCGCGCGGCCAAGGCCAGCCAGGCCCGCTTGCAGGCCGAGGTGACCGGCAAGCCGTTGGTGTTCCCCGACAGCCTGCGCGACTCACCCGACCTGATCGACGCCGAGACCGCGCTGTACCAGACCCGCCGCCGTGGCCTGGAGCAGACCCTGGCCGGTATCGAGGACTCGCTGCAACTGGTGCGCAGCGAGCTGAAGATCACCGAGAACCTGGCGAAGATGGGCGCCTCGAGCCGGGTCGAGGTGATCCGCTTGAACCGCCAGCGCTCGGAACTGCAGCTCAAGGCCAACGAAGCGCGCTCCGATTACCTGGTGCGTGCACGCGAGGAACTGGCCAAGGCCAGCGCCGAGGCCGACAGCCTGTCCGAGGTGATCCGCGGGCGCAGCGACTCGCTGACGCGCCTGACCCTGCGCTCACCGGTGCGCGGCATCGTCAAGGACATCGAGGTCAATACCTTGGGCGGTGTGGTGCAGCCCGGTGGGCAAGTGATGAAGATCGTGCCGATGGACGAGCGCCTGCTGATCGAGACCCGCATTGCCCCACGGGACATCGCCTTCATCCACCCCGACCAGGCGGCCAAGGTCAAGATCAGTGCCTATGACTACTCGGTGTACGGCGGGCTGGAAGGCAAAGTAGTCGGCATCTCGCCGGATACCCTGCAGGACGAGGTGAAGCCGGAGATCTACTACTACCGGGTGTTTATCCGCACCGAGCAGGACAGCCTGCAGAACAAGGCCGGCAAGCACTTTGCGATCGTGCCCGGGATGATTGCCACGGTGGATATCCGCACGGGCGAGAAGACCATCCTCGACTACCTGATCAAGCCGTTGAACCGAGCCAAGGAAGCCCTGCGCGAACGGTAATCGTGGGGGCGCTTTGCGCCTCCCGCTCTATCAGGCCAGGCAGCGACAACACGCCCACTAAAGCCCGACGCAAATACGCCGATAACCCGTTATCCCCCTATTCCCACGAAGGTCACCATGGCCACGCAAAATGCCCGCGCGGATTCGCTGTCCCTGCTGCTGTTCACCCTGCGCAGCGGCAAGCTGATGGCAATCAACCTGCTCAAGGTCAGCGAGATCATCCCCTGCCCTTCACTGACCAAGCTGCCCGAATCGCACCCCCATGTGAAAGGTGTGGCCACCCTGCGCGGCAACTCGCTGTCGGTCATCGACCTGTCCCGCGCCATCGGCGAGCGCCCGCTGGCCGACCCGGACGGCGGCTGCCTGATCGTCACCGAGATCAGCCGCTCGCGCCAGGGCCTGCATGTACAGGCCGTGAGCCGCATCGTGCATTGCCTGAGCACCGACATCAAACCGCCGCCCTTCGGTTCGGGCAACCGCTCGTTCATCACCGGCGTGACCCGGGTCGACAACGCGCTGGTGCAGGTACTGGACATCGAGAAGGTCATCCATGCCATCGCCCCGCCTGCCGCCGAGCCACAGCACGGCGCCCTGACCGAAGAAGACGCGAGCCTGCTGGCCGCCGCCAACATCCTGGTGGTGGACGACAGCCAGGTGGCCTTGCAGCAGTCGGTGCACACCCTGCGCAACCTGGGCATCGAATGCCATACCGCACGCAGCGCCAAGGATGCCATCAACGTGTTGTTGGAACTGCAGGGCACCGCGCAGGAGATCAACATCATCGTCTCCGATATCGAGATGTCCGAAATGGACGGCTATGCTTTCACCCGTACCCTGCGTGAAACGCCCGATTTTCAGCACCTGTATATCCTGCTGCACACCTCGCTCGACAGCGCCATGAGCAGCGAAAAAGCCAGGCTGGCGGGGGCCAATGCCATCCTTACCAAGTTCTCCTCGCCGGAGCTGACCGATTGCCTGGTGGTGGCGGCGCGGGCAGTGGTGTTTGCCGAGCGTTGATACATCAAGCGACAAACTCCCCGGCTTGCCGTCGGGGGTGACTCGGGCATAATTCGCTCCCCTCGGAAGATATTTGCCGGAATCGCGTATGAAGTTTTTCAGCTCCCTCCTAGTCGCCTGCGCGCTGTTCAGCGGTGTCGCCCAGGCCTCCAGCAGCCAGGCCTGGAACGAGCAGCGCCAGCAGATGCTCAAGACGTGCCTTGCCGCCAGCCAGTTCAAGGACGCCCATGCGCGCGGCAAGCCCGCCGAATTCGACGACCAGGTCGGCATGAGTGCCCTACTGATCGAAGGCGTCTACCCGCAAAAGCACATGCAGCAACGTAGCGGCACCGAATTGTGCCTTTACGACCGCCAGCACCAGCGCGCGTTCGTCAGCGAATGGAACCCGGAAGCCAAGTGACCGACAACCTGCGTTTCGCCTGCACCGGCTGCGGCAAGTGCTGCACCGGCCACCATGTGCCGCTGACCCTCGACGAGGCGCGCCAGTGGGCGGGGTCTGGGGGCCAGGTGGTGGTATTGATAGAAGCCTTCGTGGCCGATGGCCCGGGCATGCCCGAGGAGCAACGCGAGCATGTGCTGCGCCGCTCCCACCCGGTGGCCTGCGGCGACACGGTCGCTCGCGTCTCGGTGACCTTCGCGGCCTTCAACCCGGGGCGCTGTCGCAACCTCGACGACAATGACCTGTGCACCATTTACGACACGCGCCCGCTGGTCTGTCGCATCTACCCGGTGGAAATCAACCCGCATATTCCGCTGCGACCCGAGAACAAGGACTGCCCGACCGAGGCTTGGCAGCAGGGGCCGGCGCTGATTCATGGCAGCCAGCTGGCCGACGCGGGGCTGGCGGCGCTGGTGGAGGCTTCGCGCCAGGCGGATCGTGATGACATCGCGGCCAAGGTTGCGGTTTGCCAGGCGTTGGGCATGACTACCAGTGCGCTGAAAGGGAACGGGTTTACGGCTTATCTGCCGGAGATGGGGGCTTTTGCGACAGCGTTGGCGCAGGTGCCAGAGGATAATGGGGCCCGGTGGACGCTGCATGTGCAGGATGAAGCGTTGACGGCCAGTTTGCGGGGGATTGGGCTGAGCACGACCTCTGAAACGCCGGTTTATTACGCGTTTATTGGGTTTTGAGGGGGTAACGCGGATTGCGGCGGGGCCGGGTGCATGGCTTGGGCCTTGTGGCGGATTCGAGATCGAGCGCCGCGCGGGCGGCGCTCGATTTCCGCCCCATCACAAAACCGTCGCCAAACCCGAAACTGTCACCGCTGTCAGCCAGCCGTCATGCTGCCGACCCTCTCCGGGGGCTATAAGCTTGAGTACAGACAACCGTCTCCCCCTTCTGGCCAAGGTGCCCGCCCCCGATGCGACGTCCGTCCCGCTCTGCCACCCTTGCCGCCTTGGCGCTGCTCATTCTGGTAGCGCTGGGCGTCTGGTTCAGCCAGCGTCAACCAGCGCCCGCCCCCCGCGCCCAGGCAGCGATCCCCGTGCGCGTGGTCAGCGTCACCCAACAAGACGTGCCGCGCTATGCCAGCGCCATCGGTTCGGTGCTGTCGCTGCACAGCGTCGAAATCCGCGCACAGGTGGAAGGCGTGCTGACCCAGGTGCTGGTCAAGGAAGGCCAATGGGTAAAGGAAGGCGACCTGCTGGCCACCCTCGACGACCGCTCGATCCGCGCCAGCCTCGACCAGGCGCGCGCGCAGCTCGGGCAGAGCCAGGCGCAGATCCAGGTCGCCGGTGTCGACCTCAAGCGCTACCGCCTGCTGAGTACCGATGACGGGGTATCCAAGCAAACCCTCGACCAGCAGCAGGCCCTGGTCAACCAGTTGCAGGCCACGGTCAAGGGCAACCAGGCCGCCATCGCCAACGCCGAAGTACAACTGTCCTACACGCAGATCCGCTCACCGGTGACCGGCCGGGTCGGTATCCGTAACGTCGACCCCGGCAACCTGGTACGCAGCAGCGACACCCAGGGCCTGTTCAGCGTGACCCAGATCGACCCGATCGCCGTCGAGTTCGCCCTGCCGCAACAGATGCTGCCCACCCTGCAAAGCCTGCTCAAGGCGCCCAGCCCGGCGCTGGTGCAGGCCTACATGGACGCCGACGGCGAACGCAGCCTGCTCGGTGAAGGCCACCTGGCGCTGATCGACAACCAGATTTCGGCGACCACGGGCACGGTGCGGGTAAAGGCCGAATTCGACAACAAGGACGGGCGCCTGTGGCCCGGCCAACTGGTCACCGTTCGCTTGCGCACGGCAATGCAAGAAGACGCCCTGGTGGTGCCGCCACCCGTGGTGCAGCGCGGCGTCGACGGCCATTTCGTGTACCGCCTGGACGGTGACAAGGTGACCAGCGTGCCGGTCAAGGTGCTGTACCAGAACAGCGGGCTGAACGTTATCGCCGGGGTCAAGGCAGGCGAGCGCCTGGTGCTCGACGGCCAGTCGCGGCTCAAGCCTGGGGCGCGGGTCGAAGTCACCACCGATGCGCCGGCCCCCGCAGAAATGGCCGACGGCCGGGGCCAGCCATGAACGCGCGCAACGGGGTTTCGGCCTGGTGCATCGACCACCCGATCGCTACCTTGCTGCTGACCTTCGCTCTGGTGATGCTGGGGGCCATCGCCTTCCCCCGCCTGCCGGTGGCACCGCTGCCCGAGGCCGACTTCCCGACCATTCAGGTCACTGCCCAGTTGCCAGGGGCCAGCCCGGAAACCATGGCCTCGTCGGTGGCCACGCCGCTGGAAGTGCAGTTCAGTGCCATCCCCGGCATGACCCAGATGACCAGCAGCAGCGCGCTGGGGTCGACCAACCTGATTCTGCAGTTCACCCTCGACAAGAACATCGACACGGCGGCCCAGGAAGTCCAGGCCGCGATCAACACCGCCACTGCCCGCTTGCCGCAAGACCTGCCCAACCCGCCGACCTGGCGCAAGGTCAACCCGGCCGACAGCCCGGTGCTGGTGCTGACTGTCAGCTCGAACCAGATGCCCGGCAATGACCTGAGCGATTACACCGAAACCCTGCTGGCACGCCAACTGAGCCAGATCGACGGGGTCGGCCTGATCAATATCACCGGGCAATTGCGCCCCGCCATCCGCGTGCAGGCGCAACCGGAGAAGCTGGCAGCCATCGGCCTGACCCTCGCCGACCTGCGCCTGGCCATCCAGCAGACCAGCCTCAACCTGGCCAAGGGCGCGCTGTACGGCGAGCACAGCGTGTCGACTCTCGCGGCCAACGACCAGCTGTTCCACCCCGAGGACTACGCCCAGCTGATCGTCTCGTACCGCGACGGCGCGCCGGTGCACCTGCGCGACGTGGCCAAGGTGATCAACGGCGCCGAAAACGCCTACGTCAAGGCCTGGTCCGGCGACCAGCCTGGGCTGAACCTGGTGATCTTTCGCCAGCCCGGCGCCAATATCGTCGACACCGTGGACCGGGTGCTGGCGGCCCTGCCCAAGCTGCAGGAAATGCTCCCCGCTTCGATCGAGGTGTCGGTCCTGCAGGACCGCACCCAAACCATCCGCGCCTCGCTGCACGAAGTGGAGCTGACCCTGATGATCGCTGTGGCCCTGGTGATCGGGGTCATGGCGCTGTTCCTGCGTCAATGGTCGGCGACCCTGGTGGTGTCCAGCGTGCTCGGGGTGTCGCTGATTGCCAGTTGCGCGCTGATGTACGTACTCGGTTTCAGCCTGAACAACCTGACCCTGGTGGCCATCGTCATTTCGGTGGGGTTCGTGGTGGACGATGCCATCGTCGTGGTGGAAAACATCCACCGCCATCTCGAAGCGGGGGACGACAGCCGCACGGCGGCACTCAAGGGCGCCGGCGAAATCGGCTTTACCGTGGTGTCGATCAGTTTCTCGCTGATTGCCGCCTTCATCCCGCTGCTGTTCATGGGCGGGGTGGTCGGGCGCCTGTTCAAGGAGTTTGCCCTGACCGCCACGGCCACCATCCTGATTTCGGTGGTGGTCTCGCTGACCCTGGCACCCACCCTCTGCGCGTTGTTCATGCGCCGCCCGGCCGGCGAGCAGCACGGCGGCTTTGGCGAGCGCCTGGTGAGGTGGTACGAAAAAGGCCTGAACCACGCCCTGGCCCATCAGCGCCTGACCCTCGGCGTGTTCGGCCTCACTCTGGCCCTGGCCGTGGTGGGTTACGTGGCCATCCCCAAGGGCTTCTTCCCACTGCAGGACACCGGCTTCATTCTCGGCACCAGCGAAGCGGCAGCGGACGTGTCGTACCCTTCGATGATCGAAAAGCACCAGGCCCTGGCCAAGATCATCGAGGCTGACCCGGCCGTGCGTGCATTTTCGCACTCAGTCGGCGTCACCGGCAGCAACCAGACCATCGCCAATGGCCGCTTCTGGATCGCCCTCAAGCCTCGCGGCGAGCGCGATGTCTCGGCCAGCGAGCTGATCGACCGGCTGCGGCCCAAGCTCGCCCAGGTGCCGGGCATCGTCCTGTACATGCGCGCCGGCCAGGACATCAACCTCAGTTCCGGCCCGTCGCGCACCCAGTACCAGTACGTGCTCAAGAGCAACGACGGCGTGGCACTGAACCTGTGGACCCAGCGCATGACCGACCGCCTGCGTGAAAACCCGGCACTGCGCGACCTGTCCAACGACCTGCAACTGGGGGCCAGCGTCACCCGCATCGACATCGACCGCCAGGCCGCCGCGCGCTTCGGCCTGACCACCACCGACGTCGACCAGGCACTGTACGACGCCTTCGGCCAACGGCAGATCAGCGAATTCCAGACCGAGACCAACCAGTACAAAGTGATCCTCGAACTGGACGCGCGCCAGCGTGGCAAGGCCGAGAGCCTCAACTACTTCTACCTGCGCTCGCCCCTGAGCAACGAGATGGTGCCGTTGTCCGCCGTGGCCCACGTTGCCGCGCCCAGCACCGGGCCGCTGTCGATCAGCCACGATGGGCTGTTCCCGGCTGCCAACCTGTCGTTCAACCTGGCCCCGGGCGTGGCCTTGGGCGACGCGGTGAGCATCCTGGAGCGCACCCAGCGCGAACTGGGCATGCCCGACTCGATCAGCGGCAACTTCCAGGGCGCGGCCCAGGCCTTCCAGAGCTCGCTGTCGAGCCAGCCGTGGCTGATCCTCGCCGCCCTGGTGGCGGTGTACATCATCCTCGGGGTGCTCTACGAGAGCTTTGTCCACCCGCTGACCATCATCTCGACCCTGCCCTCAGCGGGCCTGGGCGCGCTGATCCTGCTCTGGGCCATGGGCCAGGACTTCAGCATCATGGGCTTGATCGGCGTGGTGCTGCTGATCGGCATCGTCAAGAAAAACGGCATCCTCTTGATCGACTTCGCCCTTGAAGCCCAGCGCCATCACGGCATGACGCCCGAGCAGGCGATCCACCAGGCCTGCCTGACGCGCTTTCGGCCGATCATCATGACCACCCTGGCCGCGCTGCTCGGCGCGGTGCCGCTGATGTTCGGTTTCGGCGCCGGTGCCGAGCTGCGCCAACCGCTGGGCATTGCCGTGGTCGGCGGGTTGCTGGTGAGCCAGGCCCTGACGCTGTTCACCACCCCAGTCATATACTTGGCCCTGGAGCGCCTGTTCCATCGCCGTCGGGCCGCCAACGCGGCCGCGCCAAGTGCCAGTTGAGACAAGACCATGCGTGTGCTGATCATCGAAGACGAAGAAAAAACCGCCGATTACCTGCATCGCGGCCTCAGCGAGCAAGGCTTTACCGTGGACCTGGCGCGTGACGGTATCGACGGCCTGCACCTGGCCCTGGAAGGTGACTATGCGGTAATCGTGCTCGACGTGATGCTGCCGGGCCTGGACGGCTACGGCGTGCTGCGCGCCTTGCGGGCGCGCAAGCAGACGCCGGTGATCATGCTGACCGCCCGCGAGCGGGTCGAAGACCGCATCCATGGCCTGCGCGAAGGGGCCGATGATTACCTGGGCAAACCCTTTTCCTTCCTCGAACTGGTCGCCCGCCTGCAGGCCCTGACCCGCCGCAGCAGCAGCCACGAACCGCTGCAGATACAGGTCGCCGACCTGTGGATCGACCTGATGGCACGTAAGGCCAGCCGGGGCGGCCAACGCCTGGACCTGACCGCCAAGGAGTTCTCGCTGCTCAGCGTGCTGGCCCGCCGCCAGGGCGAAATCCTGTCCAAGACCGCGATTGCCGAGCTGGTCTGGGACATCAACTTCGACAGTGACGCGAATGTCGTCGAAGTGGCGATCAAACGCCTGCGCGCCAAGCTCGACGGGCCATTCGACCACAAGCTGCTGCACACCATCCGAGGCATGGGCTATGTCCTGGAAAGCCGTGCGGGCTAACTCCATCGCACTGCGCCTGTCGGCGCTGTTCATCCTGGTGGCGGTGGGCGTGTTCCTGCTGATTGGTACGGCGCTGTACCGCCAGGTGGACCGCAGCCTCGACCTGCTGCCGGCCGCCGAGCTGGATGCGCGTTTCAGTGTGCTGGAGTCCACCCTCAACCGTTTCGGCACGGCCGATCACTGGGCCAAGGTCAGCAACAAGCTCAACCTGCTCAGTGAAGAGGACAAGCGCATCCGCTTCTGGGTGGTCAGCAGCGACCCGGCCTACGACTATGGCCACCCCAGCGAGCTGGTTCGCGCGTTTGCCGAAGGCCCGCCGGGCATGCGCGACCTGCGCCTGCCCGGCCAGCCCTACCCTTACAAGGTGCTGGTCAGCGAGTTGCCGGCGCTGGCCGAGCGCCCACCGCTGCGCTTTCTGATCGGCATCGACACCGAGACCTTCTGGCAGGCGCAGCACAGCCTGCTGGTGGCCATCGTTGGCTTGGCGGTGCTCGGCGTGCTGCTGGCCTCGGTGCTCGGCTACTGGGTGGCGCGCATCGGCCTGCGCCCGCTGCTGGCGCTGTCCAACGAAGCCCAGGCATTGGCGCCGCCACGCCTGGACGGGCGCCTGCAAACCCACGACCTGGCCCCGGAACTGGCGCAGTTCGCCGGGGCCTTCAACGCCGCGCTCGACCGGGTCAGCCAGGCCTACTCACGGCTGGAGGCGTTCAACGCCGACGTCGCCCACGAGCTGCGCTCGCCGCTGACCAACCTGATTGGCCAGACCCAGGTGGCACTGACCCGCGGCCGCAGCGCCGAGCACTACTTCGAAGTGCTGCAATCGAACCTCGAAGAACTGGAGCGCCTGCGCAGCATCATCAACGACATGCTGTTCCTGGCCAGCGCCGACCAGGGCAGCAAGGCCACCGCACTGACCCAGGCCTCGCTGGCCGAGGAAGTGGCGACCACGCTGGACTACCTGGACTACATCCTCGAAGACGCACAGGTCCGCGTCGCGGTCAGTGGCGATGCCCAGGCGCCCATCGAGAAAGCCCAGCTGCGCCGGGCGCTGATCAACCTGCTGAACAATGCCGTGCAGCACACCGCGCCCAACCAGGTGATCCAGGTGCGGATCGACAGCGGGCCGAGCCAGGTCAGCATCGCCGTGAGCAACCCGGGGCCGGCGATCGAAGACGCACACCTGCCGCTGCTGTTCGAGCGCTTCTATCGGGTGGATGCAGCGCGCAGCAACAGTGGGGGTGGCAACCATGGTTTGGGCTTGGCCATCGTCAAGGCGATTGCGTTGATGCATGGCGGCGAGGTTTTTGTGCGCAGCGAGGCAGGCGCCAACACCTTCGGCATTCGCCTGCCAAGCGCTCAACTGCGCGGGTTTGCCGCAGAAGCCTGAGCTTTCGCCGCATGATCGTTACCTTTTGCGCAACAGTGCTTATCGTACTTCGCTCTGTTTAAAGTGCCCTGAAGGGACTAACTTTAGCCCTGTCCTCATTAGCACTTGCATCGCAAGAAGGTAGTTTCAAATGTCCAACAGTATGGGTATTGCCAGCGTCTTCGTCCTGTCTTCCCTGTTGTTGTCGCCCCTGGCCATGGCCGAAGAATCCCCGGCTTTCGTCGCCCGTAATGCAGAGCTCGCCGCCGTCCATCAAGAGGCCCGCGACGCTGTAGCCGCACAACAGGCCGACGCCGTAAAAGACGCAAACCAGACAGCTTCCAAGGTGTCCAGCGACGCCAATGCCGACAGCTGATCGGCCGCCGTACCTGCTCCCGTTTTCCCTTGGCTACGCCATGGGCACCGTAGGTGCCGATATGTTAGCCTTTTAAAGCCGCTGCCAATCAGCGGCTTTTTTTATGTGTTTTAACTATCAGCCCGGCGGTAACGTCACCCATAAGAAAGTTGCACATTCAAAAATAAAAACTGCCCCACCGTCAGACCAAAGGAGCTAGTACCGGTGCCTTCCGCGTTTCGTTTTACCCCGTTGTTCATTGCATTGACTGCAACGATGCCTTTCGCCGCCCAGGCAGATGAAGACAAGGCTGATGGCTTCATCGAAGGGTCTTCCCTGAACCTGCATTTTCGTAATGCCTACTTCAACCGCGACAACCACAATGCCGGCGCGCGCGACACCCGCGAGTGGGGCCAGGGCGCAGTGGCGCGCTTCGAGTCGGGCTATACCCCCGGCGTGATCGGCTTCGGCGTGGACGCCCATGCCATGCTGGGCCTCAAGCTCGATGGCGGTGGCGGCCATGCTGGCACCAGCATTCTGCCGCAGCATGTGAAGGACGACGGCGAACTGGGCGCGGCCCCGCATTCGTTCTCTACCGCAGGTGCAGCGGTCAAACTGAAGGGTTTTGACACCGAGCTGAAGGCCGGTGACCTGTTCCTCACCAACCCGGTGATCGCCGGTGGCGAAACCCGCATGCTGCCGCAGACCTTCCGCGGTGTGAGCCTGACCAACACCAGCATCGACGGCCTGCTGCTCGAAGGCGGCCAGGTCAGCTTCACCAAGCCGTACAACCAGAGCGGCCACCGCCGCATCGACACCTACTACGGCTCGCTGGACGAACACGACAAGAGCAAGCACCTGAACTGGGCCGGCGCAGCGTGGAGCGGTAGCGAAAACATCACCGCCAACCTGTACGCTGCCGAGCTGAAGGACATCTGGAACCAGTACTACGCCGACTTCGACTACACCTATGTGGTCAACGACCTGGTCAGCCTCAACCCGGGTGTGCACTTCTATCACACCCAAGACACCGGCCAGGCCCTGCTGGGCAAGATCGACAACAACACCTACAGCGTGCACTTCACCGTCAACGCCGGCTTCCACAGCGTCACGGCTGCCTACCAGCGGGTCAATGGCGATACGCCGTTCGACTACATCAACCTGGGCGACAGCGTGTACCTGGACAACTCGCGCATGTACTCGGACTTCAACGCGCCCAACGAGCGCTCGTGGAAGCTGCAATACGGCTACGACTTCGCAGGCCTGGGCATCCCCGGCCTGAGCACGACGCTGTCATACTCGCGCGGCGAGGCAGACCTGACCAAAGCCGACCAGAACAACACCCACTACGACTACTACCGCGCCGATGGCAAGAATGCCATGCACTGGGAGCGTGACCTGGACGTGAAATACGTGTTCCAGGAAGGCGACTTCAAGGACCTCTCGGTGCTGGTGCGTTACGCCGCCCACCGGGGCAGCCAGGGCTATGCGTCGATCGACAGCAACAGCGACAACGACGAACTGCGGGTGATCGTCGATTATCCGTTGAACGTGTTCTGACCTGAGTTAGGCGCGAGGGCGACGCTGATAGGGGATTAGGGGCGCACGGGTGCATGTCTTGATTGTTCCAGCGCCCTCTAGATCGAGCGCCGCCCGCGCGGCGCATCGCGACGCAAGGCCGCTCCTACATTTGTTTCGGGCCAATGAGGCCTGTGGCATTTGCGCGCGAACGCCTTGTTTGTACGACGCGATATTGAGGCGGGCGCCAAAGGGCCGCGCCGACACTTCAGGAATAATTGGCCCGAAACAAATGTAGGAGCGGCCTTGCGTCGCGATGCGCCGCGCGGGCGGCGCTCGATCTCACAGGCACCGCCCCCTTCCAGCCAAACAAGCGCGTGATTCCGTCGGACAAATCTTGTCCGACAATCCCCAGTTCCCTAGAATGGCGCCGCCGCGAATGGCCCTGCCTCAGCAGTAGCG
>NZ_JABWRV010000032.1:0-61999 GCF_014269105.1 Pseudomonas sp. SWRI77
CGACACCCCGCCCACCCCGCTGTCGGCCCACGGCGGCCGGATGCTGCAAGTGCCCCTGCACGAATTGCATAACGGCCGGCTTGCCCCGGTTGCCAGCAAGCACCTGCGCCTGCCCTGCAAGGCACTGAAGACCTTGGGCGTTGCCGCAGACCAGGCGATCTGCCTGGCCATGCCTGCCGCCAACATGGCCCCGCTGATCCCGCAGGAGGCCACCTTGGCTGTGGACCTGGGCATGACCCAGGTAATCGAGGGCGAAACCTACGCCCTGCTGCACAATGGCACGCTCAGGGTAAACAACCTCAGCCTCGGCCAGCATGGCACCCTGTACCTGCACAGCCACGACCGGCGCAACTACGCCGTCGAGCGCTACACCCGCGCCCAACGCCAGGCACAGGGCCTGGAGATTATCGGCTGGGTCTTCCACTGGTCGCATTTCCGCCGGCAGCGCCCCGGCTGAAACACACTGTGCCATTTTTTGCTGGGCATCCTGCGCGAGCCCTTGTATGCTACGCGGCACATTTAGCCCCGACCGGCGCAAGCCGCGGTCCAGAGGGCTCGGCGACACCCCATACGGGCGTTTGCCATCTCTATCAGGTCCTTGTGACCACACAGTTAAGGCGGTTGCGGCTTACCATAAATTAGTCGGAAGCGTCCCCGAGAAGCCGGCCACAAGCCGGCTTTTTAATGCCTGCAGAAAATGCAGGACGATGGCAAAACCCGCTGCGCCACCACCCTCACCTGCCATCAGAACCGCGCCACCATCCCCATCCGCACCGTGCGCCCCGGTGCCGGCATGAAGCTCTGCGCCAGTGGATCCAGGTAATAGCGATCGGTCAGGTTCTGCAGCGAAACATTCACCTCGGTGTTCTCCAGCAACTTGTACTTGAGGAACAGATCGAACAGTGCCACCGAGCGGTACTCGACCTGCGGCGTGGTGGCGCCGGACTGCCAGGGTTTGTCGAGGGTGCTGGTGGGGCCGGAGGTGTAGGTCACGCGCCCGCCCAGCGTCAACGCCTCGTCGAAGAAGCGCAGGCCGGTGGTCAGGTTGCCTGAGAAGCGCGGCGGGTTCTGGGTGTTGGTATAGGAGCCCATGAAGCTGCCCGGGGTGCAGTTGGGCGTGTCCTGGGTCTTCTGGTAGGGGTTGGCCGTGGCGCGCAATTTGCTGGCAAACGCCGCGTCGCAGGTTTCGGTCTTGAGGTAGTAAGTGGCCGACAGGTCGGCGAACACGCGGCCGGCATCGTAGTGCGATTGCAGCTCAAGGCCACGGGTGCTGAAACTGTCGGTGTTGCTGAAGGTCATCTGGCCCCACAAACCTGGGCTTGGGTCGTAGTAACGGGTGATGTAATTCTTGATGTGGTTGTCGAAGAAGGCCAGTTTGATCGCCGCCGAGTCGTGCGCGGTAAAGAGGTTGTCGCGCAAGGCGCTGACGCCGATTTCCCAGCTCTGCGAGCGTTCAGGCTTGAGGCTTTTGCCGGGGGTGACTTGCTGGGTGCCCTGGCTGGTCTCGAACAGTGAAGGCAGGCGCAGGCCTTGGGTGTAGGTGACGTAGAAGAACGTGTCGGGTATCAGCTCGACATTGATGCCGAAAGCCGGCGCGAAGCCGCCGCCGCTACTGCTGCCCTGCGGGGTGTGGTCGTAGCCTGTGACCACGCTGCTGATGCCTTCTGGGTTGACCTCCACGCGGGTCGCACCGAAGTCGTTGAAGCGCACGCCGTTGAACGGCTCGTTGCTGTTGCCGAAGACGATGCCGTTGTTCAGGCGCGGGTCGGTGGCGTCGGTGTACTGGCCGTTCTGGTCGGGGAACCAGGTCATGCTGCCCCAGCCCTTGGGGCCGCTCGCCGAGATATAGCGCACCTCGCGATCCTCACGCCGGGCGCTGGCCAGCACGGTGTTGTCCTTGGTGCGGAAGTGGCTGTACCGGCCACCACCCCACAGGGTCAGTTGCTCGATCGGCTGGTACTCGAGCTTGCCGTTGAAGCTGAACGCCTGCCTGGATGCATCGCGCAGGGTGCGGTTGGCATCGATGTCGTGCTGGGTGATCAGCACATTCTTCTGCGGTTGCAGGTCTTCAAGCTGGAACGCGCCGCCCAGGTCCAGTGTGAAGTCGCCATGGGCGGTCTGGAATTTGGAGACGTTGCTCAGGTCGCCGCCGATGCGGCGGTTGTCCTGCCGTGTCCAGCTGCGGTCCGTACGAAACAGCTGGGAAACCGGTGCAGTCCATGACGAACTCAACGTGCTGGTCTTGGCGTCGGTCATCCACAGGTTGCTGGTCAGGTCGACCCACGGGTTACCGGCAGGCAGGTAGTGATAGCGCGCGGTGTAGGTATCGATCTTCACCTCGCCCAGGGGGTACTGGTAGATACCCGCAGTGCCGTAGCGGTAGATGTCAGAAGGCATGATTTCGGCGCTACGCCCATCGTAGCGGCGGTAGCCCAAGTCCAAGGTGTGATCGTCGGCGATGCGCCAGGTGGCCTTGAGCAGGTACGAGTCGGTTTTCGAGGAAGAGTTGAGCACTTCCTCGCCCGCGTTGTAGGTGCTCGCCACGCTGGGCTGTTCACTGCCGTACTGGTTATAGATGCGGTAGCGATCCTGGCCCTTCTTGCCGGAGAAATAGTTACCTTGATTGCGGTGCGCATATGCCGCCACCACGTCCAGGCGCTCGCTGGTGAAGGCAAACGCGGCACTGCCAGATTCAGCCTCGGAGCCGAACAGGCTGGCGCGGTTGTCGCGGGGTGGCGCGGTGAGGTTTTCATCCTTGGCGCTGGCGCTGCGATGAGCGGGGGCTACGCCGTTGTCCCAGAGGTCGCCCTTGAGGCGCACGCCGACCTGGTTGCCGTCGACCAGAATGTCCTGCACGCCGATAGTCTGCATTTCAACCGTGCCGCCAATCGCCCCAGACTTGGTCGACGGGCCTTTGTTCACGGTCAGGCTGCTGATCAGGTCGGGGTCGATGTAACTGCGTTGCTGGGTGCCGCCATAACCGCGATAGACGTCCAAGGCCTGCTCCGAACCATCGACCTTGACTGCCACCCGGCTCTGCCCCTGGATACCGCGGATGTTGACGTCCAGGGCACCGCCATTGCGCGTGTCACCGACCTGCACGCCGGGCACGCCGTTGAGCAGATCGCCTGCGGAAACACGGCCGAAGCGGTCGATCTGTTCGCTGTTCAGGTGCACCGAAGAGCGTGGCGCCCTGTAGGTATGCGCCTCTGGCCCCTGGGCGGCGGCCTCGACCATCGTCGGCGATAACTCGGCCGCCGCATTCGGCGCAGCGCGCTGGGCGATCAGCACGTAGCTGCCGGTCGAGCTCGGCACCAGTTGCAACCCGGCGTTGGCCAGCAACCGCTGGATACCCTCGCTGACTGTATACCGGCCCTTCAAGGCCGGCGCCGTACGCCCACGGGTCAACTCAGGGTCGTAGGACACCAGTAGCCCGGACTGGCTGGTGAAGCTGCCCAGGGCTGCGCCCAGCGGGCCCGGGGCAATGTTGTAGTCACGCGGTGTGGCATCGTCCAGGCGGGTGGCGGCGAGCGCAGCCGTGCCGGTGTCCTGTGCCAGGGCCAGGCTGCTGTTCAACAGGCCGGCGCCGCAGCAGCCGATCATCGTGCAACGCAGGGCAAACGTGATGGGCGCCAAGCAAAATCGAGGGCGCGGAGCAGGTGAAGGACAACGTACTGGGAGCATGCTTATCTCGCTCGTAGGGTTTGCGCCCACCACTGGCTGCGGGCTGTTACCTCCTCTGTCGCACGAGATCGAAAAAAGGATATGGGGGCATGAGCACCGGCTGAATTTACCGATTCGGCCTTGTGATCTGAGCAATTCTAGTGATAATGGTTTTCATTTGCGACCGTCATGTACCGATTCAACCGACGATGAATGCGCCCTTTTCCCCGCCGAACAGTACCGAACCGTGCAGCGTCGAGACGCTGTACATCGAGAATCACGCCTGGTTACGCAACTGGCTCGCCTACCGGCTGAGGTCGTGGGGGCGCGGCGTGGCCGATGATCTGGCGCACGATATCTTCTTGCGGGTGCTGACCAGCCGAGAGGGCGCGCGGGCCGAACCGATCCGCCAGCCGCGCGCCTACCTGACCCGCATCGCCAATTGCGTACTGGTCAGTTGGCGCCGCCGGCAGTCGCTGGAACGCGCCTGGCTCGAAGCCCTGCTGCTGCTGCCAGAACCCGAGCACCCTTCGCCTGAGCTGCAAAGCGTGATCCTGGAAACCCTGCACGAGATCGATGCGCTGCTCGACACCTTGCGCCCACGGGTCAGGCAGGCGTTTCTGATGGCGACGCTGGACGGCATGAAGCAGAAGGACATCGCCGTAGCCCTGAACATCGCATTGCCGACCGTCAAGAAGTACATCCACGAGGCCTACCTCACCTGCCTGACGCAGATGCCCGATGAATAGCGGCACTGCCACGCTTGACGCTGCCATCCCCCAGCAGGTGCTTGCCCAGGCGGCCTCCTGGCTGATGCTGATGCAGGAGGGGCCGTTGCTGCCGGCCCAACAGCGCGAGCTGGAGCGCTGGCGGCTTGCCAGTGCCGACCACGAGCGCGCGTGGAAACGGGCGCAGCACCTGCTCACGCGCCTGGGCAGCGTGCCGCCCACGCTGGCCAAGCAGACCTTGGACCGCCCGACGGGCAGGCGCGCCGTGCTGCGCGGGCTGCTCCTGCTGATGGGCGTCGCCCCCCTCAGTTGGTGGGCATGGCGCTCGCAGGTCGGCGACTACCGGACGTCGCTGGGCGAGCGCCAGCACGCACGGCTGGCCGACGGCACGCAGATCACCCTCAACAGCGACAGCGCGGTGGACGTGCTGTTCGATAGCGCGCAACGCTTGCTGCACCTGCGCCGGGGCGAGCTGTACATCGTTACCGCTGCCGACCCCCGCCCACTCCTGGCGCAGACCCAGCAGGGCCAGTTGCTTGCCCTGGGCACGCGGTTCAGCGTGCGCCAACTGGCCGATGAAACCGTGCTCGCCGTCTATGAAGGCGCTGTGCAGGTACGCCCTGAGCGCGCCAGCGTGGCACCAGGCGAGCACATCATCCGGGCCGGGCAACAAGTGCGCTTCAGCCGTGAGCACCTGGGCAGCATCGAGGCGGTGCGGGAAACCACCCTGGCTTGGCGTAACGGGCTGCTGGTGGCCGACGACATGCCGCTGCGCCAGTGGACCCAAGAACTGACGCGCTACACCGACCAGCACCTTGAATGCGACCCTGCCCTGGGCGAGCTGCGGGTGTCTGGCACGTTCCCGGTCGATGACTTGCCACTGGCCTTGGCCATGCTGGCGCAAACCTACAGGCTGCAGGTTCGCCCGACCGGCCGGCAGGTGTTGATCAGCCGTTGACCACCCTATACGACCGAGCGAGATTCCCCGATGAGCAAGATGCCCCTGTACCTGGCCATGGCCATGGCCCTGGCCCTGGCTGCGCCCGCCGCTTTGGCCAAGCCGGAACGCGAGCAGAAGATGGACACGTCACTGCTGCAGCGCCAGGACCTGGCCTACCGCTTCAGCCAGCTGGACCTGGATTCGGCCGACGGCCAGCGCCATTACCGCCTGTGGGTCGGCAAACCGGACCGCCCAGCCCCCGCCGCAGGCTACCCGGTACTGTGGATGCTCGACGGCAATGCCGCGCTGGGCGCGCTGGACAGCGCACAGCTGAGCAAGCTCGCCGCAGGCCAGGCGCCGTTGCTGGTGGCCGTGGGTTACCAGACCGATCAGCGTATCGACCGAACTGGGCGGACCTATGACTACACCCCGTCGGTACCTGGGCAGGCGCAGCAGCGTGACCCGCTGACCGGCCAGCCCAGCGGCGGCGTGGATGCGTTCTTCGACCTGCTGAGCCAGCGCATGCGGCCGAGGGTGGCCGCCGTGGCGCCGATCGACCTGCAGCGGCAAACATTGTGGGGGCATTCCTATGGTGGCCTGGCGGTGCTGCATGCGCTGTTTACCCGGCCGGCCGAGTTCAGTGACTACGCAGCGGCCAGCCCGTCGTTGTGGTGGCGTGACGGGGTGATTGTTGGCGAAGCCCAGGGGCTGCAACAGCGTTTGGGTGATCACCGCCCGAGGTTGCTGCTGATGCGTGGTGGCGACGAGCCTTCGAGCCCGCGTGCATCTATGAAAAGCGATGGGGAGCAGCCGGCGCAAGTGCTGGCAGCGGACCTGGCCGACGTGAAGGGTTTGCAGGTGCGGTTCGAGCGGTTTGACGGATTGGGGCATGGGCCGATGTTGCCGGCCTCGCTGAAGAAAGTGATCGACGAGATGTCTCGGTAAACTTGTTCCGGCCTCCTTCGCGGGGCAAGCCCGCGCCTACTGGATCACCACGGGTTCTGAAGGCGACAGAAGCCCTTCTGTTGCTTCAGTTTCACCGCCCACGGTCGCCTAAGGTCTTAGCCGCGCGGGTTGCCAGCAGGGTGGCACTGTGCTGTATGCTTGGCCGGTCTTCAGGGCGGGGTGCAAGTCCCCACCGGCGGTAAATCGAAAGATGAGCCCGCGAGCGCCCCGGCCATGCCGGGGGTCAGCAGATCTGGTGAGACTCCAGAGCCGACGGTCATAGTCCGGATGAAAGAAGGCGTCAGGCAGGGGCCATTCGGGCGCCTCTGCGCGCGCGTTTTGTTCGCCCCGAGACGTTCATCGATCATTCACGAGGAGCGTTTCATGTCACCTATGCTGCAAAAGCAATTCCCCAACCTTTCTGCCGCCATCGCCGCCTTCCAGGCCGGGCGCCCCGTGCTGCTGCTGGACGACGACGACCGCGAGGACGAAGCGGACATCATCGCCGCCGCCGAAAACATCTCGTTGCAAACCATGGCCATGATGATTCGCGACTGCAGCGGCATCGTCTGCCTGTGCCTGGACGAAGCCACCGTGGACGCACTGCAGCTGGCGCCGATGGTGCAGAACAACCAGGCGCGCCACGGCACCGGCTTTACCGTCACCATCGAAGCGGCCGAAGGCATCACCACCGGCGTTTCGGCGCACGACCGGATTACCACCATCGCGGCGGCGCTGAGCTCGACAGCCGAGCAACGCCATATCGTCAGCCCTGGCCACGTGTTCCCGCTGCGTGCGCGCAACGGCGGGGTGCTGACCCGTCGTGGCCATACCGAGGGTTCGGTAGACCTGGCGCGCCTGGCCGGGCTGCGGCCGGCAGCGGTGCTGTGCGAGCTGATGAACCCCGATGGCAGCATGGCCCGCGGGGAGCAGGTGGCGGTGTATGCGCGGCAGTACAATTTGCCGGTGCTGACCATTGAAGAGCTGGCGCAGTATCGCGAGGCGATGGTGGCCCGCGAAGCCGAGATTGCCTGATAAACCGGCGGGGCCGCGCTGCGGCCCCAAAGCCTGGCTGACGTTCACAAGTTTGCTCCCCCCGCCCTGCTCTGCTAGTGTCGCGCCGTTAAGAACGCCACCGAGACAGCCGCCATGGCCCGCAAAAAAGCCTCCCTCGATTTCGAGCAATCCCTCGCAGACCTGCAAGCCCTGGTCGAGCGCCTGGAGAACGGCGAGTTGTCGCTGGAAGATTCGCTGGCCGCCTTCGAGCAAGGCATCGCCCTGACCCGCGATTGCCAGGGCGCACTGGCCCAGGCCGAACAGAAGGTGCAGATTCTTCTGGAACGCGACGGCGAGCTGGCAGCCCAACCCTTCGACGCCGAGCCGCAAGCATGATCAACAGCTACCAGGCCAACTGCCAGGCCCGCGTCGACGCCGCCCTCGAACCCCTGTTCGAAGCGCCAACCAAAGAGCTCGAGCGGCTCTATGCCGCCATGCGCTACAGCGTGATGAACGGCGGCAAGCGTGTGCGCCCGCTGCTCGCCTACGCGGCCTGCGAAGCGTTGGGTGCGCCTGCCGAACAGGCCAATGGCGCGGCCTGCGCGGTCGAGCTGATCCACGCGTACTCGCTGGTGCATGACGACCTGCCGGCGATGGACGACGACGACCTGCGCCGCGGCCAGCCCACCACCCACAAAGCCTTCGACGAAGCCTGCGCCATCCTGGCCGGTGACGGCCTGCAGAGCCTGGCCTTCAGCGCCCTGCTCGACACACGCCTCAGCCCGCAGTCCGACACCCTGCGCCTGGCCATGGTCCAGGCCCTGGCCAAGGCTGCCGGCCCGGCGGGCATGGTCGGCGGCCAGGCCATCGACCTGGGGTCGGTGGGTATCAAGCTGGACCAGCAAGCCCTGGAATTCATGCACCGGCACAAGACCGGTGCGCTGATCGAAGCCAGCGTGCGCCTCGGCGCCCTGGCCAGCGCCCGCGCCGAACAGGCGCAACTGGATGCCTTGCAGACCTACGCACAGGCCATCGGCCTGGCGTTCCAGGTGCAGGACGACATCCTCGACGTAGAAAGCGACACCGCCACCCTGGGCAAGCGCCAGGGCGCCGACATCGCACGAGACAAACCGACCTACCCGGCCCTGTTGGGCCTGGAAGCCGCCAAGGCCTATGCCATCGAACTGCGCGACCAGGCGCTGGTCGCATTGCAAGGGTTTGGGGAAAATGCCGAGCCCCTGCGGGCGCTGGCACGCTATATCGTCGAACGCCGCAACTAAGCACCGACGCCAATCCCGCACAACCCGTGGTCGAATGGGCACTTTTCCCACAATGGGGTAAACTGCCGCGTCTTCACACCTATAACGACTCGCCTGATGCCCACGACGTTTCAAGAGATCCCCCGCGAACGCCCGGTCACGCCGTTGCTCGACCGCGCTGACACGCCTGCCGGCCTGCGCCGGCTGGCCGAAGCCGACCTGGAGACCCTGGCCGACGAGTTGCGCCAGGAACTGCTCTACACCGTGGGTCAGACCGGTGGGCATTTTGGCGCCGGCCTGGGCGTCATCGAGCTGACGATCGCCCTGCACTACGTCTTCGACACCCCGGACGACCGGCTGGTGTGGGACGTCGGCCACCAGGCCTACCCGCACAAGATCCTCACCGGCCGCCGCCAGCGCATGCTCAGCCTGCGCCAGAAGGACGGCATCGCCGCCTTCCCGCGTCGCAGCGAGAGTGAATACGACACCTTCGGCGTCGGCCACTCCAGCACCTCGATCAGCGCAGCGCTGGGCATGGCCATCGCCGCCCGCCTGCAGAACAGTGCACGCAAGTCGATCGCGGTGATCGGCGACGGCGCCCTGACCGCCGGCATGGCTTTCGAGGCGTTGAACCACGCCCAGGAAGTCAACGCCGACATGCTGGTGATCCTCAACGACAACGACATGTCGATTTCGCGCAATGTCGGCGGCCTGTCCAACTACCTGGCCAAGATCCTCTCCAGCCGCACCTACGCAAGCATGCGCGAGGGCAGCAAGAAGGTGCTCTCGCGCCTGCCTGGCGCCTGGGAAATCGCCCGCCGCACCGAGGAATACGCCAAAGGCATGCTGGTCCCAGGCACCCTGTTCGAAGAACTGGGCTGGAACTACATCGGCCCGATCGACGGCCACGACCTGCCGACCATGATCGCCACCCTGCGCAACATGCGTGACCTCAAGGGCCCGCAGTTCCTGCACGTGGTGACCAAAAAGGGCAAGGGCTTCGCCCCGGCCGAAGTCGACCCGATCGGCTACCACGCCATCACCAAGCTCGAACCTGCCGACAAGCCCGCCGCGCCGAAGAAGCCCAGCGGGCCCAAGTATTCCGCTGTGTTCGGCCAGTGGCTGTGCGACATGGCCGCCAGCGACAAGCGCCTGGTCGGCATTACCCCGGCGATGAAGGAAGGCTCTGATCTGGTCGACTTCAGCGAACGCTACCCGGAGCGCTACTTCGACGTGGCAATTGCCGAGCAGCACGCGGTGACCCTGGCTGCAGGCATGGCCTGCGAAGGCAGCAAGCCGGTGGTGGCGATCTATTCGACGTTCCTGCAGCGCGCCTATGACCAATTGATCCACGACGTGGCGGTGCAGAACCTCGATGTGCTGTTCGCCATCGACCGCGCCGGCCTGGTCGGCGAAGACGGCCCGACCCACGCCGGCAGCTACGACCTGTCGTACCTGCGCTGCATCCCCGGCATGCTGGTGATGACCCCGAGCGACGAGAACGAGCTGCGCAAGATGCTCACCACCGGCCATCTGTACAACGGCCCGGCGGCGGTGCGCTACCCACGCGGTACGGGCCCCAACGCGCCGATCAGCAGCGACCTTGAACCCTTGGAGATCGGCAAGGGCGTCATCCGCCGCCAGGGTGAGAAGGTCGCCTTGCTGGTGTTCGGCGTGCAGCTGAGCGAGGCCTTGCAGGCTGCGGAGCAGATCAATGCCACAGTGGTCGACATGCGCTTCGTCAAGCCGCTGGACGAGGCACTGGTACTCGAACTGGCTGCCAACCATGAGCTGCTGGTAACCATCGAAGAGAACGCCATCATGGGCGGTGCGGGGGCTGCCGTGGGCGAGTTCCTGGCCAGCCAGGCGGTGACCAAGCCGCTGCTGCACCTGGGGCTGCCAGACCTTTATGTCGAGCATGCCAAGCCTGCGCAGATGCTGGCAGAGTGTGGGCTGGATGTGGCTGGGATCGAGGCTTCGGTCAAGGCTCGGATGGCCAAGCTCGGGCTGTAATCCTTGGGGCCGCTTTGCGGCCCATTCGCGGGACAAGCCCGCTCCCACAAGTACATCACTCTTCTCGAGAACAGTGACAAACCTGTGGGAGCGGGCTTGTCCCGCGAATAGTCTGGAACTGCCCATGAAAATCCCGAGCTTCACCGCCACCCTCCTGTGCCTGCCACTTCCGCTCCTGGCCGCTGAACGCGACAACGCCCTGAAACTGCCCGACGTCCTGATCAGCGCCAACCGCCAGGTCGAGTCGCGCACCGCCACCAGCGCCGCCAATACCGTCTTCACCCGCGCCGACATCGACCGCCTGCAACCCACCAGCGTCACCGACCTGCTGGCCCGTGTCCCAGGCGTGCAAGTGGCCCCCACCGGCGGGCGCGGCAGCGTGCCCGGCATTTTCATCCGCGGCACCAAGGCGGCGCAGAGCCTGGTACTGGTGGATGGCGTACGCATCGCCAACGCCACCTCTGGCGACAGTGGCCTGCAGTTTCTCGACGTTGACCAGATAGAGCGTGTCGAGGTGCTGCGCGGCTCCCGCTCGGCGGTATACGGCAGCGACGCCATGGGTGGCGTGATCCAGATCTTCACCCGCCGCAGTAGCGGCCCCGGGCTGCAGCCACGCCTGCGCCTGGCCGCCGGCAGCAACCAGACCTGGCAGCGCAGCCTGGGCCTGTCCGGTGGCGACGGCGCCACCCGCTTCAACCTGGGTGCCAGCCTGGACGAGACTGCCGGCATTGACGCCACAGGCCCCTCCTTTGCCAGCGACGGCGATCATGATGCGTTCCGTAACAAGTCACTCAACCTGAGCCTCAGCCACACCTTCGGCGAACGCTTCGAGGCAGGCCTGAACCTGCTCGACAGCCGCGGGCGCAGTGAATACGACAATCCGTACGGTGGCTTTGACCCGGTCACTTTCGAAAGCTTCGGGCAAAAACCCTACACCGACTTCAGCGTCAGCAGCCTGCGCACTTACTTCGACGCCCAGCTCAACAACACCTGGCATTCACGCCTGGAGCTTGCCCACAGCGAAAACCGTGACGACAAACGCGACAAGCTCAGCGATGAGCACTCCGTGTTCAACACCTATCGCGATCAGGTTACCTGGCAAAACGACCTGGCCCTGGGTGAGCAGCACAACCTGTTGATCGGCGGCGATTGGTACGAAGACCGCGTGCACGCCAACACCGATTTCAACAAGGACAGTCGCTGGAACCGCGCCGCCTTCATTCAGCATCGGTACAAGGGCGAGCGGTTCTCCACCGAACTGGGGGTGCGCCGCGACCAGAACCAGCAGTTCGGCGGCCAGACCACCTGGAGCGGTAGCCTTACCGTGCCCTTGAACGCGCACAATGATGTGCTGCTGTCCTACAGCGAAGGCTTCCGGGCACCGACATTCAATGACCTGTATTACCCACAGTTCAGCAACCCCGACCTGAACCCGGAGCATTCCCGAAGCTACGAGCTGCAATGGCGCAGCCAGCTTACCGCCGACAGCCGCCTGGAGACCTCGCTGTACCGCACCGACCTGCGCGACGCGATCATCTTTGGCCAGGACTCGATCCCACGCAATGTCGCCTCGGCGCGGGTCAACGGGTTTGAACTGTCGCTCGACCAGCAATGGGGCGCGTGGCGCAGCCAGCTGGGGCTGGCGCTGATCGACCCACGTGACCGCGACAGCGGCCATACCCTCGCCCGCCGTGCCCGCCGTACCGTGAGCCTGGACCTGGACCGCGCATTCGGGCCGTTCAGCGTGGGCGGGAGCTGGCAAGCCGTCAGCAGCAGCTACGATGACGAAGCCAACCGCAACCGGCTCGCCGGCTTCGGCCTGCTCGGCCTGCGGGGTAGCTGGGCAGCAACGGATGAGCTGAAACTGGAAGCGAAGCTGGACAACCTGCTGGACCACCGCCACAGCCGTGCCCGGTACAGCTACGAGGGCGCCAGCCACGGTTACCGCGAGGAAGGCCGCACTGTGCTGCTGAGCGTCACCTGGACGCCGGCGCTCTAGCGTCGAGCAACGCACACAGGCGCGCGGTGGCCTCGATCATCTGCCCGCTGGGCCGCTCCAAGCCCTTGTCCGGCACCACCAACAGACGATCACTGGCCACAGCACTCAGACGTGGCCAAGCCTCCCAACTTGCCAGCTGCGCCTGGTCACCCGCCAGAATCACCTGGGGGTCCTGCAGCAATACAGATTCCACGCTCACCTGGGGCGCCGGCTGGCTCAGATCGGCGAAAACATTGCGTGCGCCGCACACGGCCAGGGCATCGCTGACCACCTGCCGGCCACCGAGGGTGTACAACGGCTTGTCCCAGACTTGATAGAACACCCGCAGCGGCTGCTCACGCCGATACTGCTGACGCAGGTGCCGCAGCCTGTCGCGCAAGGTTTGCGCATAATGCCGGCCCTGCTGGTCACGGCCGACGCGCTGGGCGATGGCTTCGATCTGATCGATCAATTGGTCAATGCTATGGGGCTCGGCGCTGAACGTGGCGATGCCCAGGCGCTTGAGCTGATGACGCTGCGCTGGCGCGACACTGCCCGGCCACAGCAGCAGCAAGTCAGGCTTCAAGCTGAGCAGGCGCTCCATGTTCAGTTGCCCCAGACGGCCCACAGAAGGCACATCCTGCAGCGCTGGCGGGCGCTCGCCGCCATCGAGCATGCCGACCAGCAGATCATCGGCCTGCAGCTCGAGCATGATCTCGCTCATCGAGGGCGCCAGGCTGACCACCCGCAGCGGCTCAGCCGCGCTGGCGGCACAGGCGCACAGCGCCAGCAGCCAGAGGAATACGCGCATCAGCCCAGCTGACGCGGAATGCGGTACAGGTAGAGCACGACCACCGTGGACAGTGCCAGAAGAATCTGCGGCACCGCCTCCAGCCCCACCAGCACCGACAACGCGGCGACCCAGGCAGGGAAGCAGGCATACAGCATGGCCAGCCGCCGCACCCGCGCCAGCTCGATCCAGGCTGCCGGCTCCTCGCTGCTGCCGAGCACCTTGGCGGTACTGATCAAGGCACGCTTGTAAGCGCCAAAGCGCGGCAGGCTGAGGAACATGGTCGCCGCACCGGCGATGAACAACGGCATGGCCAGCACCGGGATCAATGGATCACCGCCACCAAAAGCCCAGGCCATCACCGGCAGCGGCACCAGGCCTATCGCCAGGTATTGCCACCAGGCCAGGGCCAGGCGCCGCTTGACCTCGGCGCGGGTCACGCCTGGGGCACCTCGCCCTGGTGTTCGTTGCCCAGCATGTGGCCGAGCTTGCCGGCCTTGGTGGCCAGGTAGTAACGGTTGTGCGGGTTGTGCCCGGTATGCAGCGGCACACGTTCAGCGACGACGATGTTCATGTCGGTCAGGGCCTTGACCTTGCGCGGGTTGTTGGTCATCAGGCGCAGGGCCTTCACCCCCAGGTGCTCGAGCATCGGCAGGCAGATGGCATAGTCGCGCTGGTCGGCGGCAAAGCCCAGGCGTTCGTTGGCTTCGACGGTATCGGCGCCGCCGTCCTGCAGTTCGTAGGCGCGGATCTTGTTCAACAGGCCAATGCCGCGGCCTTCCTGGCGCAGGTACAGCAGCACGCCACGGCCTTCACGGGCGATGGCCTGCAGGGCAGCTTCCAGTTGCGAGCCGCAGTCACAGCGCTGGCTGAACAGGGCATCGCCGGTCAGGCACTCGGAATGCAGGCGCCCCAGCACCGGCTCGCCGTCCGCGATATCACCCAGGCTGAGCACCACATGCTCACGGCCGGTGGCTTCGTCGAGAAAGCCATGCATGGTGAAGGTCGCAAAGGGCGTCGGGAGTTTAGAGGCGGCAACAAAGACGACGGGCACGTTGTGCTCCTGGCATAAGTAGGAAATTTCTGTTGCGGCGATTGTATCAGCAGGTCGGCACCTGTGCGCTGGCTGAATACCGTCGCTTAAGATCGAAAAGTTCGATGCTTAGCAGAGGCCCGCCCTCAAGACGCCGAACCTGTATGGGAGCGGGTAGCGCTCACTGCGGCTGGCTGTCGGTGGTGAACGGATACGGCTGTTTCCAGTGCTCGAAAATCGGCTTCAATTCACCGCTGCGCACCAGCTCGGCCATGCGCTTGTCGAACAGGTCGCGCAGCGCCTTGGACTTTTCGTTGTGGGCAAATGCCAGGTACAGCGGTAGCTCGGCGACATGGGTTTTACGAAAACGCGCAGGCTCGGAAGCCTGGCCCAGCACGTAGTCGACTTCGGTCAACGCATCGATGTAGAAGTCCACTCGGTCATGCTCGAGCATCGGCAGAATGCCTTCGCGGCGCTGGATTTCGCGGAAGTTGTGCGCATTGGGCAGATAGCTGGCGTAGTCGTAGCCGCGCACCCAGGCCAGGCGATACTGGCCGACCGTGCTGGGTGTGGGCACAGGCTTGGCGACCAGCCCCAGGGCGTAGATATGGTCCATGTCGAAGTGCCAACGCGGGTAGAGGTTGTCGTCAGCCTCGTCCTTGTAGGAGCCGACCCAGGCATCGGCCTCGCCCCGTTTGACCAGACCCACCGCACGGCTGTAAGGCGCGCTCTGGGTAACGACCTTGACCCCGGCAGGCTCGAACACCTTGCGCAGTACATCCCAGGCAACCCCGCTACCGTCGGCGTTGGTGTAGTCGAGCCATTCTTCGCTGACCAGATGGACCTGCTTCGGCACACCTTCGGCCGCCCCCACCCAGGGAGCAAAGCCCAGCAGCATTGCCAACAGCACAGTCCTTATGGCCATCTACGCGCTCCCTGCCTCAGGCAACCGCCCACACCAGAACCTGCATACCCAGCCAGGCGAACACGCCGGCCAGGACGTCGTCGAGCATGATCCCGACCCCGCCATGCACATGGCGGTCGATCCAGCGAATCGGCCATGGCTTGAGGATGTCGAAGAAGCGGAACATCAGGAACCCCGCCAGCAACCATTGCCAGCCTTCCGGCACCAGCCAGAGGGTGATCCACATGCCCACCATCTCGTCCCAGACAATGCCCTCATGGTCATGCACGCGCAAGTCATTGGCGACTTTGCCGCACAACCAGAAGCCGAACAGCATGGTCACGCCCAGCAGCAGCCAGTAACCCCAGTCTGGCAGCATCTGCCACAGCGGGATGAACGGTATGGCCACCAGCGAGCCCCAGGTGCCCGGCGCCTTGGGCAAGGTGCCGGAGCCGAAGCCGAAGGCGATGAAGTGCCAGGGGTTGCGCCAGACCGAGGGCGGAACGAACTCCGCAGGCACCTGATTGGGGTGATCGGTCACGGTGTCTCCCTAAAATGTTGATAGCCGCGTTGCCGCGGGGTGATGTCCTGGCCCTGCCGGTCACGCAGGCTGACGCCCTGGCCCTCAAGCACGCGCCCGATGACATGAAACGCCGCCAGGCCTTGCGCCTGCAGGGATGAAAGCTGCGCCGGCGGTAAAGTGAACGCCAGCACATAGTCGTCGCCACCGGTCAGGGCCGCCTGCACCGCGGCCTCATGGCCGAGCAAACCCTGCAGAGCGGATGACATCGGCACCTGCTCCAGGTTCACCTCGAGCGCCACGCGGGAAGCCTTGGCAATATGCCCGCAGTCGGCCAGCAGGCCGTCGGAGATGTCCAGTGCCGCGCTGGCTCGCCCGCGCAACAGCTGCCCCAGGGCGAACTGCGGCGAAGGCGACCAGTAGTGATCGAGCAGCGGCTGGGCCAGTGCGGCCTCGGCCTGGCGCTGGCCCAGGACCAACGGCAAGGCGCCGGCGGCGTTGCCCAGCTCACCCCCCACGCACAGAAGGTCACCCGGGCGAGCACCACCACGGCGCAACGCCTGCCCGGCCGGCACGCGGCCAAACACGGTCATGGTGATACTCAAGGGGCCGCGGGTGGTGTCACCGCCAATCAGGCTCAGCTGGCAACGCCGGGCCATACGGTTAAGGCCGTCAGCGTAGGCTTGCAGCCAGTCGGCGCTGACATCGGGCAAGGTCAGGGCAAGGGTGAAGCCGATGGGGGTGGCGCCCATCGCCGCCAGGTCACTGGCGGCCACGGCCAGCGAGCGCTGGCCAAGCAGCAAGGGGTCGCAGACCGCAGGGAAGTGCACGCCGGCCACCAGGGTGTCGGTGGACACCGCCAGTTGCTCGCCCGCAGGCAAATCCAGCAGCGCGCAATCGTCACCGATGCCCAGGGCCACGCCTTCACCACCTTGCGCACAGGGCGCGGCGGCGAAGTAATGGCTGATCAGCTCGAACTCACCCATGGTCGGCCAGCGCCGGGATCAGCGCTTGTTCGCCTTGGCTTCCGCTTCGCGCAGCGAAGGGGCGAGCTTGTCCAGCACACCGTTGACGAACTTGTGGCCGTCGGTGGCACCGAAGACCTTGGCCAGCTCGATACCTTCGTTGATCACCACGCGATATGGTACATCGACGCGCATCATCAGTTCCCAGGTGGACAACCGCAGCACAGCCAGTTCGACAGGGTCGAGCTCTTCCAGCGCCAGCGCCAGGCAAGGCTTCAGGGCCGCGTCGATCTCGTCCTTCTTGGCCGGGACCCCATGCAGGATCTCGCGGAAGTAGGCGCCATCGACATCGGTGAAATCGTTATCGACCCGGAACTGCGCTTCGATCTCGTTTACCGACTGACGCGCCATGTGCCACTGGTACAGCGCCTGTGTCGCGAGCTTGCGGGCTTCGCGGCGCTTGGCGCTCTTCGAGGGCTTGCCGGCATCCGCAGGTTTTGGATCGCGCGGGTTGAAACGATCGCTTTCGTCGCTAATCACTTGGCCTCCAACTGCGCCAGCAGGCTGACCATTTCCAGAGCGGACAGGGCAGCTTCAGCACCTTTGTTACCAGCCTTGGTGCCGGAACGCTCGATGGCCTGTTCGATGGAGTCGACGGTCAGAACGCCGAAGGCCACCGGAACACCGAACTCCATGGACACCTGGGCCAGGCCCTTGGTGCATTCGCCCGCCACGTATTCGAAGTGCGGGGTACCACCGCGGATCACGGCGCCCAGGGCGATGATCGCGTCGTACGCGCCTTGCTGGGCGACCTTCTGTGCTACCAGCGGGATTTCGAACGCGCCCGGGGCACGGATGATGGTGATGTCGCTTTCGCTGACACCGTGGCGTACCAGGGCATCAACGGCACCGCTTACCAGGCTTTCGACGACGAAGCTGTTGAAGCGGCCAACCACCAAAGCATAGCGACCTTTGGGGGCGATGAAGGTACCTTCGATGGTCTTCAGGGTCATTCCGATGTTCTCATGTTCAAGAGCGAGGCCGCATACAAGCGGCCTCGGCAGGGGTCTGGACTCGAGTAGAGGGCGTCAATGCCGCCTCAAGTCACTCGGAGGGCACGTATTCTACAACTTCCAGATCGAATCCGGATATCGCATTGAACTTCATCGGCGAACTCATCAGGCGCATCTTGCGCACACCGAGGTCGCGCAGGATCTGCGAACCGGCACCCACGGTGCTGTAGGTGGTCGGTACCTTGGTCGGTGCATCGCCCGCGCTTTCGCGGATGTGCGCCAGCAGCACGTCGCCGTCCAGCGGGTGGCCCAGCAGCAGGACCACGCCGCTGCCAGCTTCGGCCACGGCAGCCATGGCGGCGCGCAGGCTCCAGCGGCCCGGTTGCTTGACCAGCAGCAGGTCGCGCAGCGGGTCCATGTTGTGCACGCGCACCAGGGTCGGCTCTTCGGCGCAGATATTGCCCAGGGTCAGGGCCATGTGCACGTCGCCTTCCACCGCATCGCGGTAGGTGACCAGGTTGAACTCGCCCAGCTCGCTCTCCACCGGCTGCTCGGAGACGCGTTGTACGGTGCGCTCGTGGATCATGCGGTAGTGGATCAGGTCGGCGATGGTGCCGATCTTCAGGCCGTGCTCGGCGGCGAACACTTCCAGCTCGGCGCGGCGCGACATGGTGCCGTCATCGTTCATCACTTCGCAGATCACGCCGCTCGGCTCGAAGCCGGCCATGCGCGCCAGGTCGCAAGCGGCCTCGGTGTGGCCGGCGCGGGCCAGGGTGCCGCCCGGCTGGGCCATCAGCGGGAAGATGTGGCCCGGGCTGACGATGTCCTCGGCCTTGGCGTCCTTGGCAGCGGCAGCTTGCACGGTACGTGCGCGGTCGGCAGCGGAAATGCCGGTGGTGACACCTTCGGCGGCCTCGATCGACACGGTGAACTTGGTGCCGAAGCCGGACCCGTTACGCGGCGCCATCAGCGGCAGCTTGAGCGTTTCGCAGCGCTCGCGGGTCATCGGCATGCAGATCAGGCCACGGGCATGCTTGGCCATGAAGTTGATGTGCTCAGGCAGGCAGCACTCGGCCGCCATGATGATGTCGCCTTCGTTCTCGCGGTCTTCGTCATCCATGAGGATGACCATTTTGCCCTGGCGGATGTCTTCGACCAGTTCTTCGATGCTGTTGAGCGCCACTCGGCACCCCCTTCTCAATCAGGATTTCAAGAAGCCGTTGGCGGCCAGGAAGCTTTCGGTAATGCCACTGCCCTTGCTCGGTTCGCCAGCCTTGTCGCCCAGCAGCAGACGCTCCAGGTAACGGGCCAGCAGGTCGACCTCAAGGTTTACCCGACGCCCTGCGCGATAGTCGGCCATGATGGTTTCGGACAGGGTGTGCGGGACAATGGTCAGCTCGAACTCGGCGCCATTGACCTCATTGACCGTCAGGCTGGTGCCGTCGACGGTGATCGAACCCTTGTGGGCGATGTACTTGGCCAGCTCCTTGGGTGCACGCACGCGGAACTGGATAGCGCGGGCGTTATCGCTGCGCGAGATGATTTCGCCGACACCGTCGACGTGGCCGCTGACCAGGTGGCCGCCCAGGCGGGTGGTGGGGGTCAGGGCCTTTTCCAGGTTGACCTTGCTGCCGCTCTTGAGGTCGATGAAGGCGGTGCGCTTGAGGGTTTCGACGCTGACGTCGGCCCAGAAGCCATCGCCCGGCAGTTCGACGGCGGTCAGGCATACGCCGTTGACGGCGATGCTGTCGCCGAGCTTGACGTCACCCAGGTCGAGCTTGCCGGTCTCGACGTAGACGCGCACGTCGCCACCTTTGGGGGTCAGGCTGCGGACAGTGCCGATGGATTCGATGATGCCGGTGAACATGGGGTCTTCCTCAAGAACGGGTTGCGCAGGGCAAGCCTGGCATTATACGCCGGGCGCCGGCAGGGGGATGGCCGTGACCCGCCAGTCATCGCCCACCGCGCGCATTTCGGTAATTTTCAGTCGCGGCGCTTCGCTCATCGTTGCCAGGGGCCACTCCAGCAGCGGGCGGGCCTGGGAGCCAAGGAAGGTACCGGCGACGAACAACTGGTACTCGTCGATCAGGCCTTGCCGGGCGAACGCACCGGCAAGGCCGGCGCCGGCTTCCAGCAGAATCTCGTTGACGCCACGCTGGGCCAGCACACGCATCAACGCGGGCAGGTCGACCTGGCCACCGGCGCCTGGCAGGCTCAGCAGCTCGTGGCCCGCCTCGGCGTACCGCGCATCTGCTGCGGCAGCCGTCACCACCAGGGCCGGGCCGGCCAGGAAGAACGGCGCATCCAGCGCCAGCCGCAGGCGGCCATCGATCAACACGCGCAGCGGTGGGCGGCTCAATGCCAGGGCACGGGTTTCATCATCCAGGCCTAGCTCTGCGCCACGCACGGTCATGCGTGCGTTATCGGCCAGCACGCTGGCGGCGCTGGTGAGCACCACACTTGAACGGGCGCGCAGGCGCTGCACCGCAGCACGGGCGGCAGGGCCGGTGATCCATTGGCTTTCGCCGCTGGCCATGGCGGTGCGGCCGTCCAGGCTCATGGCCAGCTTGGCCCTGACGAACGGCAGGCCGTGCTCCATGCGCTTTAGAAAGCCTGGGTTGAGGGCCCGAGCCTCGGCTTCGAGCACGCCGCTGTGGACCTCGATACCCACCGCTGCCAGGCGCCGCAGCCCCTGCCCCGCTACCTGTGGGTTGGGGTCCTGCATCGCTGCCACCACGCGGGCCACGCCGGCCTCGACCAGAGCTTCGGCGCACGGCGGCGTGCGGCCATGGTGGCTGCAGGGTTCGAGGGTGACATAGGCGCAGGCGCCGCGGGCACGCTCACCGGCCTGTCGCAGGGCATGCACCTCGGCATGCGGCTCACCGGCGCGCACGTGCCAGCCCTCGCCCACCACCTCGCCATCGCGCACGATCACACAGCCCACGCGCGGGTTGGGGTGGGTGCTGTAGACACCCTTGCGAGCCAGTTCCAGGGCACGGGCCATGTAGTGGGCGTCGAGAATCGCGGTCTGGCTGGGCATGCTCACTCTTTGGCTGGCTCACGGGCCAGGCGGTCGATTTCTTCGCGGAATTCGTCGAGGTCCTGGAAGCGTCGGTACACCGAGGCGAAGCGGATATACGCCACTTCGTCGAGCTTGCGCAGCTCGGCCATCACCAGCTCACCCACCACCAGTGACTTGACTTCGCGCTCGCCGGTGGCGCGCAGGCGGCTCTTGATGTGCGCCAGCGCCGCTTCCAGGCGTTCGACGCTGACCGGGCGTTTTTCCAGTGCCCGTTGCATGCCTGCACGCAACTTGTCTTCGTCGAAGGGCTGGCGCGTGCCGTCTTGCTTGATCAGCCGCGGCAGCACCAGTTCGGCAGTTTCGAAGGTGGTGAAACGTTCGCCGCAGGCGACGCACTCGCGACGGCGGCGCACTTGCTCGCCCTCGGCGACAAGACGAGAGTCGATGACCTTGGTGTCGTTGGCACCGCAAAAGGGACAGTGCATGGTGGCAGGCAACAAAAAAAGGGAGGGCCATGGTAGCGCATCCCACTGGCAAGACAAGCCAAAGGGGTTAACATCCAGGGAAATCTGCCCCTGAAGGATGACCCAATGCACCATCGAGCGCTCGTCGTGCTGTGCTGCGCCGCCTTGCTTGCCGCTTGCGGTAGCGACCGGCCCAAGCCCGAACAGGCCCAGGCGCCCGCGCCAGCAAAATCGGCCAAGAAAACCCAGCCCCTTGGCCCGCTGCCCGCCTACCAGCGCGAACTGAGCGGTACCTTGCTGGAAGTCCCGGCCGGGGCCGATGTGGAGCTGGCCCTGCTGGTCATCGACGAACGCGACCGCCCGCAACGCTTGCTGGCCAGCAGCAACCTGAGCGGCACCGGGCAGGCGCTGCCTTACCAGTTGCGCTTCAACCCCGAGGCTTTTCCGGCCGGTGCCCGGGTAGAGCTGCGTGGCCGTGCCAGCCGCTCTGGCCAGCTGATCATGCACCTTCCGCCGGTACGCATTACCCAGGCACAGACCCAGGCCACCGGGCCGCTGCGCTTCGAGAAGGCACCGTAAGTGGCACCCCTGGCACTGCAACAGGCCCTCAGCGGCCTGATCGGCGAAGCGCGCCTGGTGGCCAGCGAGCTGCCTGAGTGCGAACTGAAGCTCTGGCTGATCGACGACCAGAACATGGACCGCGCATTCAGCAGCGAAGAAACCCGGCGCATCCTCGAAGAGCCACCCTACTGGAGCTTCTGCTGGGCCAGCGGCCTGGCCATGGCCCGTTACTTGGCTGCACACCCGCACTGGGTGGCCGGCAAGCGCGTGCTCGATTTTGGCGCCGGCAGCGGTATCGCCGGCATTGCCGCAGCCCGCGCTGGCGCCCTGGAAGTGGTGGCCTGCGACCTCGACCCGCTGGCCCTCGACGCCTGCCGCGCCAACGCCGCGCTGAACGGGGTGGCGCTGGGTTACAGCAGCGATTTCTTCGCCGAGGACGACCGCTTCGACCTGATCCTGGTCGCCGATGTGCTGTATGACCGCGCCAACCTGCCCCTGCTCGACGCCTTCCTCGGCCGTGGTCGCCAGGCCCTGGTGGCGGACTCACGGGTTCGCGACTTCTGCCACCCGCTGTACCGGCAATTGGGCGTGCTCGACGCACTGACCCTCCCGGACCTGGCCGAGCCCCACGAATTCCGCCGGGTCAGCCTGTACCACGCTAGCCGCGAGCCTTTATAGTGGTGCCATTCACGAGTTTGCGAGAGTCGCGATGAGCCAAGACACGCCGTACATTTTCGACGCCACCGATGCCACCTTCCAGCAACTGGTCATCGAGAACTCTTTCCACAAGCCGGTGCTGGTGGACTTCTGGGCCGAGTGGTGCGCCCCGTGCAAGGCGCTGATGCCCTTGCTGGCGAAGATCGCCGAGGGTTACCAGGGCGAGCTGCTGCTGGCCAAGATCAACTGCGACGTAGAACAGCAGGTGGTCGCCCAGTTCGGCATCCGCAGCCTGCCGACCGTGGTGCTGTTCAAGGACGGCCAGCCGGTCGATGGTTTTGCCGGTGCGCAGCCGGAGTCGGCGATCCGCGCACTGCTCGAACCGCACGTGCAAATGCCTGCCGCCCCTACCGCTTCGCCACTGGAACAGGCCAAGGCTCTGTTCGCCGAGAGCCGTTTTGCCGAAGCCGAAGCGCTGCTGCAGACGCTGCTTGGCGAAGACAACAGCAATGCCGAGGCGCTGATCCTGTACGCCCGTTGCCTGGCCGAACGGGGTGAATTGGGCGAGGCCGAGACGGTGCTGGACGCGGTCAAGACCGATGAGCACAAGGCCGCCCTGGCCGGGGCCAAGGCGCAGCTGACCTTCCTGCGCCAGGCCGCCAGCCTGCCAGAAGTCGCCGACCTGAAAAGCCGCCTGGCGCAGAACCCGGAAGACGACGAAGCGGCCTACCAGTTGAGCATTCAGCAGCTCGCCCGCCAGCAATACGAGGCGGCGCTGGAGGGGCTGTTGAAGCTGTTCAAGCGTAACCGTGGCTATGAAAACGGGTTGCCGCAGAAGGCCATGCTGCAAGTGTTCGAGTTGCTGGGGAGTGATCATCCGCTGGTTGGGGTGTACCGCCGCAAGCTGTCTTCAGCCATGTTCTGACCCGTAGCAGCTGCGAGGGCTCCGCCCTCGTTCGCGGGGCAAGCCCGCTCCCGCAGGCAATGCTGCACGCCTGCGGGTCAGCCGATCCAGTGATAGACCGGCGCATCCGCGCCGCTTTCCACCTTCACATCACTGCTGTGGCGCAACCGCACCAACAGCCGCTTACCTGCCGCCGTACTGCCCGCCAATCCCTCAAGGCGGTCCAGCAACTCCGGTCCGTTCATCTGCCCCGCCTGGCGCAAAACCTGGCGCGCTGCCGCCCAATGCCCGTCATCCTGCCTCGGCGCCGACGATGGGGTGGCCGCTGCTTCAGCCACAACCGGAACCTCGATCTGCCGCCCCAACTGCGCCCACTCGGCCGGGTCCAACTCGATGGTCAGGTCCACTGGCCAGTCACCAATCTGTCCACGAATTCTCACGATGTTTTCCTTGAGCACAGGTCAATGTGGCCATGCTACAGCAACATGAAACCTGCACCACACAGGCTGGCGGCGCAGAGAAAAGTTGTTATAACATTACCAAATCATTCCCAGCCTGCTCTTGGAGCCTTCCATGCGTCGTCTGCTGCTCGCCTTGCCCTTCGCCCTGCTGCCCCTTTCCATGGCGCATGCCCACGATGACCATGATCACGCCCATGGCACCCTCGGTGCCCACGAGCACGGCGTGGCCAAGCTCAATGCCGTGCTGGATGGCAGTACCCTGGAGCTGGAGCTGGACAGCCCGGCCATGAACCTGGTCGGCTTTGAACATGCCGCCAGCAGCGATGCCGACAAGGCCAAGGTGGCCGCCGTGCGCCAGCAACTCGAACACCCCTTGCAACTGTTCGGGCTGGCCGCGGCTGCCGGCTGCAAGGACGATGCACAAGCGCTGGAAAGCCCCCTGTTCGGCGACGCGCCGAAAGCCGACGACGATGGCGACGAACATGAGCACGGCCACCAACACAGCGACATCGGTGCGCATTATCAACTGACCTGCGCGAACCCGGACACGCTCACCCAGATCGACCTCGCCCCCCTGTTCAAAGCCTTCCCGGCAACCCAGAAGATCAACGTACAACTGATCGGCCCGACAGGCCAGAAAGGCGTGGAAGCAACGCCTGCCAAGGCTGCGGTCGCGTTCTGAATGGGCCAGCCGCTGATCGAACTGCATGACCTGGTCTTCGCCTGGCCAGGTCAGCCGGCCCTGCTGGATATTCCCGCCTTTCATCTGGCGGCCGGCGAGGCGCTGTTTCTCAAAGGCCCAAGCGGCAGTGGCAAGACCACCCTGCTGGGCCTGCTGGGCGGGGTGAACCTGCCTGGCCAGGGCAGCATTCGCCTGCTTGGCCGCGACCTCGGCAGCCTCGGCCAGGGCGCGCGCGATCGCTTCCGGGTCGACCACACCGGTTACATCTTCCAGCAGTTCAACCTGCTGCCGTTTCTTTCGGTGCGCGAGAACGTCGAGCTGCCCTGCCGCTTCTCGCGTAGCCGAGCCACACGGGCGGCCGAGCGCCATGGCAGCGTCGATAACGCTGCCGCCACGCTGCTTGCCCACCTGGGCCTGGGTGACCCGGCCCTGCTCGCCCGTCGCGCCGACAGCCTGTCGATCGGCCAGCAGCAACGGGTTGCCGCCGCACGGGCGCTGATCGGCCAGCCCGAACTGGTGATCGCCGACGAACCGACCTCGGCCCTCGATGCCGACACCCGCGAAGCGTTCATCCGCCTGTTGTTCGACGAGTGCCGCGCGGCCGGCGCCAGCCTGTTGTTCGTCAGCCATGACCAGAGCCTGGCCCCCCTGTTCGACCGGCACCTTTCCCTGGCCGAACTCAACCGCGCCGCCAAGCCCCGGGAGGCCTGATGTACCTGCTTCGTCTTGCCCTGGCCAGCCTGGCCAACCGCCGTTTCACCGCCTTCCTTACCGCCTTCGCCATCGCCTTGTCGGTGTGCCTGCTGTTGGCCGTGGAGCGGGTACGCACCGAGGCCCGCGCCAGCTTCGCCAGCACCATCAGCGGCACCGACTTGATTGTCGGCGCCCGCTCGGGGTCGGTGAACCTGCTGTTGTATTCGGTGTTTCGTATCGGCAACGCCACCAACAACATCCGTTGGGACAGCTACCAGCACTATGCCCAAGACCCACGGGTAAAGTGGGCGATCCCCATTTCGCTCGGCGACTCGCACCGCGGCTATCGCGTGATGGGCACCACCGGCGACTATTTCAGCCATTACCAATATGGCCGCAGGCAGCACCTGGAACTGAGCCAGGGCCGTGCGTTCGCCGATGACCCGTTCGAAGTGGTGCTCGGCGCCGAGGTGGCCGAGGCGCTGCACTACCGGCTCGGCGACAAGCTGGTGCTGGCGCATGGCGTGGCGGCCATCAGCCTGGTCAAACACGACGACAAACCCTTCACCGTGGTCGGTGTGCTGAAACGCACCGGCACCCCGGTCGACCGTACCCTGCACATCAGCCTGGGCGGCATGGAGGCCATTCACATCGACTGGCACAACGGCGTGCCGGCCCGTGGCGCGGGGCGCATCAGCGCCGAACAGGCCCGTACCATGGACCTGCAACCCGCCGCCATCACCGCGTTCATGCTCGGCCTGAACAGCAAGATCGCCACCTTCAGCCTGCAACGGGAAATCAACGAGTACCGCAACGAACCCTTGCTGGCGATTTTGCCCGGGGTTGCCCTGCAAGAACTGTGGAGCCTGATGGGTACCGCAGAGCAGGCGCTGTTCGTGGTTTCGCTGTTCGTGGTGCTGACCGGGTTGATCGGCATGCTCACGGCCATTCTTACCAGCCTCAACGAACGCCGGCGGGAGATGGCGATCTTGCGTTCGGTAGGTGCCCGCCCCTGGCATATCGCAGGGCTGCTGGTACTCGAGGCGCTGTCGCTGGCAGTGGTGGGGATCGTGGCCGGGCTGGGGCTGTTGTACGCTGGCATCGCCGTGGCGCAGGGCTATGTGCAGGCCAATTACGGCTTGTTCCTGCCACTGGCCATGCCCAGTGCGCACGAGTGGACGCTGTTGGCTATCATCCTCGGCGCAGCATTGCTGATGGGCAGCGTGCCGGCCTGGCGTGCCTACCGGCAGTCGCTGGCCGATGGCTTGTCGATTCACCTTTGAGAACCGTCATGACCTCGAACCTCACCGCCTGCTTCGCGGGTTTACCCGCGAAGCGGCCAGTGCACGCCGTGCACATCGTCCTGCTTGTGCTGCTCACGCTGGCGTTACCTGCCTGGGCCACCGCCCCTCGCGAACTCGACTGGCCCGCATTGATCCCCGAAGGCGCACCCGTCATCCCGCCGCAGCTGGCGCCACTGCACGACCTGTCACAACTGAGCGACGCCCTGTCTGCCGAGTCGGCCCCCGCCGCCCACCAGCAGGCGCCGAATGCACCGGTGGTGCAAAGCCTGGACGGCCAGCAGATCAAACTGCCCGGCTACATCGTGCCGCTGGAAGTCAGCGAGGAAGGCCGCACCACCGAGTTTCTGCTAGTGCCCTACTACGGCGCCTGCATCCACGTGCCCCCGCCGCCGTCGAATCAGATCGTGCATATTTTCAGCGAGATGGGCGTGCGCGTCGAAGACCTCTATCAGCCCTACTGGATCGAAGGAAAACTGCAGGTCAGAGCCTCCAGCAGCGAGCTGGCCGACGCCGGATACCAGATGGAAGCCGAGAAAATATACGCTTATGAGCTGAAGTGAGAACTGTTTCGAATTCGTTACGACGCTTCTTTGAGCTGGATCAAACTTTCTGTTTAGACGCCTCCGTACCATTGGACTACTCGATTATTAATGTCCTCTGGGAGCTTCCATGAACAAGTCCTTGCTTGGCGCCTCGCTTGTGGCCCTCGCCCTTGCCGCCCCTGCCGCCCACGCCTACCAGGCGGGCGATATGATTCTGCGCGCCGGCGCCATCACTACCGCACCGAACGAAAGCAGCGGCGACCTGAAGTTCGATGGCAACAAGGTGTCGGGCACCAAGGCGACCCTGGACAGCGACACCCAGCTGGGCCTGACCTTCGCCTACATGCTCACCGACCACATCGGCCTGGAGCTGCTGGCGGCCACCCCGTTCAAGCACACCGTCGGCGTCAAGGGCCTGGGCGGCGGCCTGGACGGCAAGCTGGCCGACATCAAGCAACTGCCACCGACTCTGTCGCTGCAGTACTACCCGATGGAGCCCAACTCCAGGTTCCAGCCGTATGCCGGCGTGGGCATCAACTACACCCTGTTCTTCGATGAAGACCTGAGCAGCGCACGCAAGCAACAGGGCTTCAGCAACCTGAAACTGCAGGATTCGGTGGGCATCGCTGGCCAGTTGGGCATGGACTACATGCTGACCGACAACCTGCTGGTCAACGCCTCTGTCTGGTACGTCGACATCGACACCAAGGCCAGTGTCAACGGCCCGACCGCACTGGGCTACAGCAAGACCAAGGTCGACGTCGACGTTGACCCGTGGGTGTACATGGTCGGCCTTGGCTACAAGTTCTGATCCCGGGCCGGGAGGGCGGCCACGGCCGCGCTCCCGGTGCTCGACACTAGCCAGCAGCCCAGCGCTGTGGCACTGATCCCCGCCCCCAACCCGCACACCGCAGCCCATCCCCAACGGGCATAGACCCAGGTCGCCAGTACCGCACCCAGGCCGCTACCCAGCGAATAACAGCACATGTAGGCGCCAATCAGCCGGCTCGCCAGGGCGCTGCGCCCGGCCAACAACAGGCTCTGGTTGGTGACATGCACCGCCTGCACCGCGAAATCGAGCAATACCACGCCCAGCAGAAACGCCAGTAGCGAGTGCTCGACGAACGCCGTCGGCAGCCACGACAGCGTCAGCACGCCCAAGGCCAGACCGGTGGTGCGATCGCCCCGCCCTTGGTCGGCCAGGCGACCGGCCCGGGCAGCGGCCAAGGCCCCCGCCACACCCGCCAGGCCAAACAGCCCGATCTGGGTATGGTTGAGCGCCAGGGGTGACGCACTCAGCGGCAGCACCATGGCGCTCCACAGCACGCTGAAAGCGGCGAAGATCAATAATCCATACAACCCTCGCTGGCGCAGCAGCGGGTCTTGTCTGAACAAAGCAAACAGCGAGCCGATCAGCGCCAGGTAACTGGACCGCTGCGCCGCAGGCCGGGTGCCAGGCATGCCGTTCCAGAGCAGCCCGGCCATCAGCACCAGCACCCCGGCTGCGGCAAAATAGACGACGCGCCAGCCGGCCACGTCGGCGACCACGCCAGACACCAGGCGCGCCAACAGAATGCCCAGCACCACCCCGCTGGTGACGGTGCCCACCGCCTGCCCCTGTTGCGCGGGGGTGGCCAGGGTCGCGGCATGCGCCACCATCACCTGCACCATGACCGCCATCAGCCCGACCATGGCCAGCGCCACCAGCAGCACCGCCCAGCCCCAAGCCATGCCGACCGCCACCAACGCCAGCGCCGAAACCAGCAATTGGCCGATGATCAGGCGCTTGCGGTCGATGAGGTCGCCTAACGGCACGATCAGCAGCAAGCCCAGCGCATAACCCGCCTGGGTAGCACCTACCACCCAGCCGATGCGCTGCTGCCCTACCCCAAGGTCCAATGCCATCGACTCAAGCAGTGGCTGGGCGACGTACACGGTGGCCACGGCCATGGCACAGGTGAGCGCCAGCAACAGGGTCATCGCTTGGGTCAGACGAGGGGGTGAAGCGCTTGAGGCGTGCATGGCGTATCCCTCCGAACTGGTTTCAAATTAAAACCACATGTGGCTTTCTAGCAAATGTGGTTTTAATCTGCAACCAGAACAACCGAAGAGTCTTCGCTGATGCTTAACGAAACAAACGCACAATGCCCGGTAGCCCGAGCCCTCGAAGTGCTCGGTGACCGCTGGGCGCTGATGATCTTGCGCGATGCCTTCGATGGTTTAGGCCGCTTCAGCGAGTTTCAGAAAAACCTGGGGCTGGCCAAGAACATCCTGGCGTCACGCCTGAAGTTGCTGGTCGAGAGTGGCTTGCTGCAGCTGCAGCCGGCGTCGGATGGGAGTGCCTACAAGGAATACGTGCTGACCGAGAAGGGCCGTTCGGTGTTTCCGCTGGTGATTGCCTTGCGCCAGTGGGGTGAGCGCTTTTTGTTCGAAGCGGGTGAGGCGCGCTCGGCACTGCTGGAGCAGGCCACAGGGCAGGCGATCGCCCCGCTGCAAGTGCGCACTGAGGATGGCCGGGTGTTGCGGCCGGAAGATTGCCAGCGCAGGTTGGTGCGCCACGGATAACTCCGTGACCACCTTCCCACAGCGTCAGGCGGCTTTCAGGCCTTGCCGAGCAGCCGGGACAAACCTTCGACCAACGGCGTTGCCTGCGGGAAGTCGAAGCGCGCCAGCAAGCGCTGATTATCCGCCCTTGAGTGGCGGATATCGCCCGAGCGCGCCGCGCCATAGCTGATCGCAGGCAGGCTGCCGATCACCTTCTCCAGCGCCGCCAGCAGTTGGTTGAGCGACGTGGCCTGGTTCAGCCCGATATTCACCGCCCCCTCCTCGACCTGCTGCTGCTCCAGCGCCTGGATCATCACTTGCACCAGGTCCCCGACATAGAGGAAATCGCGGGTCTGCTCGCCATCACCGAACACCGTGATCGGCAGCCCTTGGGTGGCGCGCTCGCTGAAGATGCTGATCACGCCGGAATACGGCGAGGAAGGGTCCTGGCGCGGGCCGAAAATATTGAAGAAGCGGAAAACCACCGGCTCCAGGCCATGCTGACGGCGGTAGAAATCCAGGTACTGCTCACTGGCCAGCTTATCCACAGCATAGGGAGTAAGCGGTGCCTTGGGCGTGTCTTCGGCTATCGACTCGCCTTCGCCGTTGTTGCCGTACACCGCAGCGCTGGACGCGAACAGTACCCGGCGCACACCGTGCACGCGCATGGCTTCGCAGACATTGAGGGTGCCAATGAAATTGCTCTGGTGCGTCTTTACCGGGTCTTCGACTGAGGCCTGCACCGACGCCACTGCCGCCAGGTGCACCACTGCGCTGCAGCCCGCGGCCGCACGCGTGACCAAGCCGGCATCGGCGACATCGCCTTCGATCAGTTCCAGGCGCGGGTGCGCGATCTGCAGGTTGTCCCGCCTGCCGGTGGACAGGTCGTCGAGAATGCGTACGGCGTAACCCTTGTCCAACAGCGCATCGCACAGGTGAGAGCCTATGAAGCCGGCACCGCCGGTGATCAGGATGGGGGCGTCAGCCATGGCGGTAGAAACGGTCCAGTAGAGGTGGCAGGCCAGCGCGCCAGGCGCGCGGCTTGATACCGAAGGTGTGAAGGATTTTCTTGCAGGCCAGCACTGCGTGCTGTGGCTCTTCGCTGGCATCCGGCCGTGCGGCATGGGCCTGCGGCGTGGGGGCCTGCACCGCCAGCTGACGGTACTGGCCGGCCTCGGCAAGAATTGCCTGCCCCAGCGCCAGCGGCGTGGTCGCCTCGTTGCCAGCGTAATGGTAGGTGCCCCACAGCGGTGCGCTGCAATCGAGCTGCTTGAGCACCGACAGGATCACCCGGGCCGCATCGTCGACCGGCGTCGGGTTGCCGCGCCGGTCATCGGCCAGCAGCAACTCCTGGGGTTGCTCGGCACGGGTCAGGAAGCGCCCGAGCGTGCCGTCGACGCTCTCGTCGAGCAGCCAGCCAAAGCGCAGCAGCACATGTTGCGGGCACGCCGCACGCACGCTCTGCTCGATACGCCAGAGTGCCTGGCCACGCAGGCCCAGCGGCACCGGCTCGTCCTTCTCGCTGTAGGCCGTAGCCCGCGAGCCATCGAAAACCCGGTAGCTCGAAGGCTGCACCAAGGTGATCTGGTGGTGCTGGCACAACTCTGCCAGCCGCTCCACCGCCCGCTCCTGCTGGGCCAGGCGCTGTTCGCTGACCGACTCGGCCTGGAACCAGTCGAAGTAATAGGCCAGGTTGACCAAGGCATTGGGGCGGTGATCGTCGAGCAGCTGAGTGAGGCTGGCCGGGCCCCAGCCGTTTTCCGGCGGGCGCGGTGCCAGGAATGCGATGTCCTCTTCAGCCCCGAGACGAATCAGCGCTTGCCCGAGGGCATTGCCACCACCCAACAGCATTAGGCGCATACGCATAGAGTCAGCAGATCCGGAGAGGTTGATTGAGGGAAAGGGGTCATTTTGCGGTTTCCTGCCCGGGAAGTCCAACACGGGTGGGTGGCTGCCCTGGCGCCATCCCCTGCCCTTGCCAAAACCTATTCGATCTCGAACAACCCATTACTCAACGGCCCCACACTCAACCGTTCGCGCACGTCGTCATCGATGCGCGGGTCATCCGGCCGGTACAGCTTGACCTGGCGATAGGCATTGATGCGGTTGATCTCTTCGCCCAGGTACTCCCACACCACGCGGGTGCAGGCCGGGTTGCGCCGGTCGCCGCTGGAGACACCGGTCTTGAGGCCGTTCAGGCGGGTGATGCGGCTCTTGAAGCTGGGGATGAGGATGGTCTGGCTCATCTCGTTGAGGGTCAGCGACTCGTAGTCGATCAGGAACATTCGGTCTTGCAACTGAAACGCCGCGCCCAGGTAGCGGCAACGCACCTCGGCGTGCAGGTCGGTGGCGCTGCTGCGCTCCTGACGTTCCTGGCGTTCGAACAGGAAGCGGCCGCGCTCTTCGCGCAGGTGCACCAGCGACAGCAGCACCGAGCCCGGTACCGACATGCAGTTGGAGTACTCGAAGTAGTAACCGCAGTAGCGCGACAGGTTGCCGGCGTGCTCGTGCAAGGGCCGGAACAATTCACTGATCGGGTCGCTGGGCTGGTCGGCCACGGCCGACACCCGCGCACCGATCAGCCGGGAGAACTGCTCGGGGGGCACGTTCAGTTCGTAATCCTCGACGCCGAAGAAATCGCCGATGCGCTTGAGGTTGAACGCCGTCGGACGGCTCTGGCCGCTCAGGTACTTGTTGAACTGGGCACGGTTGATCGACAGCTGCCGGCAAACTTCCGAGATAGAGCGGTAGTGGCTGCAGGCCAGTTTGAGGTTGGTAGCGAAATGCTCGCTCATGCAGGGGCTTCCAGGTGACGCGAATGGCGCAAGTGTAGCATCAAGTCGCATCAACTCAGAACAAAATGCGAAATTGTAACCACTCTTGTCATAGCCAACCATGCGCCCCAACGCATAGCGGCGCGCCTGCCGCCCGCTGTCTTTCCACACGAAGAATAAGAATCGAGGTCATTTCCCAATGCTCGAAGCACTCAACGATTTCCTCTCGGGGAAACTACTCATCGTGCTGATCGTCGGACTCGGCAGCTACTTCACCATCCGTTCGCGGTTCGTGCAGTTCCGTCATTTCGTGCACATGTTCAGTGTGTTCAAGGAATCGCTGCGCGGCCAGGCAGGCCAGCTGAGTTCGTTCCAGGCCCTGATGCTGAGCCTGGCCGGCCGCGTTGGCGCCGGTAACATCGCCGGTGTCGGTATCGCCGTGACCCTTGGCGGCCCGGGTGCCGTGTTCTGGATGTGGGTCACCGCACTGGTGGGCATGTCCAGCAGCTTCTTCGAATGTACCCTGGCCCAGGTGTACAAGCGCGCCGATGGCGATGGCCTGTACCGTGGTGGCCCGGCCTACTACATTCAGCACGGCCTGAAACTGAAAAGCATGGCCGTGGTGTTCTCCATCCTGCTGCTGGTTACTTATGGCTTCGCCTTCATGGGCTTGCAGTCGTACACCGTGACCCACTCGCTGGAAAACGCCTTCGGCTTCGCGCCGAGCCACACCGGTATCGCCCTGGCGGTGCTGCTGGCCGTGGTGTTCATCGGCGGCATCAAGCGTATCGCTGCCGTGTCGGACCTGTTGGTACCGATCAAGACCCTGGCCTACATCGGCGTGACCCTGTACGTGATCGGCACCCAGATCGAACACGTACCTGCCATGCTGGAAACCATCTTCAAGAGCGCCTTCGGCCTCGACCCAGCGTTCGCCGGCCTGCTCGGCAGCGCCATCGTCATGGGCGTGAAGCGTGGCGTATTCGCCAACGAAGCGGGTCTGGGCAGTGCACCGAACGTTGCCGCAGTGGCCGCGGTGAAACACCCTGGCGCCCAGGGCGTGGTCCAGGCGTTCAGTGTGTTCCTCGACACCTTCGTGATCTGCACCTGCACCGCGCTGTTGATTCTGCTGTCGGGCTTCTACACCCCGGGCTTCGAAGGTGATGGCATTGTCCTGACCCAAAACTCGCTGGCCGCCGTGGTTGGTGACTGGGGCCGCCTGTTCGTCAGCGTGGCGCTGTCGCTGTTCGTGTTCACCTGCATCCTCTACAACTACTACCTGGGCGAGAACAGCCTGCAGTTCCTCAGCCGCAACCGCGTGGTGCTGCTGGTGTTCCGTGCCTTGGTACTGGCGTTGGTGGTGTGGGGTTCGGTGCAGGACCTGTCGACCGTGTTCGCCTTCGCCGACATCACCATGACCTGCCTGGCCTTCGTCAACCTGGTGGCCCTGGCCCTGCTGTTCAAGGTCGGCCTGCGGGTGATGCGCGACTACGACGACCAGCGCAAAGCGGGCATCAAGCAGCCGGTGTTCGACTCTGCCAAGTTCGCCGACCTGGACCTGGACCGCGACGCCTGGCCTGCCAACCCGCAGGTGGAAACAACCACTGACAAAGCCGTTGGCCAAGCCCAGCCGCAGCGCTGATACTCTCCCCTGCCCAGCCGCCCCACCTGCGGGCGGCTCTTCTTTCTCCGCTCACCGCTACGGATGTTCTCCATGCGCGCAGTAAAGAATCTTCTCGTCCTGTACACCGGCGGCACCATCGGCATGCTCGAAACCCCTGAAGGCCTGGCGCCAGCGGGCGGCTTCGATGCGCGGATGCGCGAGCACTTCGCGCAAATGGCCGATGCCCCCCAGTTGCAGTGGACATTGCAGGAAATGAACCCGCTGCTCGACAGCGCCAACATGCAGCAGCACAACTGGCTGGCCATGCGCGATGCCATCGTCGAAGCGGTGGACGTTGCCGGCCACGATGGCGTACTGGTGCTGCATGGCACCGACACCCTCGCCTACAGCGCGGCAGCGTTGTCGTTCCTGCTGCTTGGCTTGCCGGCGCCGGTGCTGCTGACCGGCTCGATGCTGCCAGCCGGCGTGCCCGGCAGTGATGCCTGGGACAACCTGTGCGGCGCGCTGCGCCAGTGCGAGCAAGGCCTTGAAGAGGGCGTGCAGCTGTACTTCCACGGCCAGTTGCTGCATGGCTGCCGGGCTTCGAAGCTGCGCAGCGAGGCCTTTGATGCCTTTGCCGCGCTGCCGCGTCATCGCGACGGTGAGCGTGCCACTGCCCTGCCTGCCGAGCTTGGCTACAAGCACCCACGCCAGCCGGTCAACCTGGTGCTGATGCCGGTGTTTCCTGGCTTGCAGGCCGAGCATTTGCGGGCGCTGCTAGACAGCGGCGTGCAAGGGCTGCTGCTGGAGTGCTATGGCAGCGGCACGGGGCCATCGGATGACCAGGCCTTGCTGGAGGTGCTGCAGGCGGCGCGTCAGCGGGGTGTGATGCTGGTTGCGATCAGCCAGTGCCCGGAAGGGTCGGTGGTATTCGATACCTATGCAGCGGGCAACCGCCTGCGTGGCGCAGGCCTGGTCAGTGGCGGCGGCATGACCCGTGAAGCGGCGTTGGGCAAGATGTTTGCGCTGCTGGGGGCGGGGCTGGATGCAGAGGCGGCTGAGCAATGGGTTGCGCAGGATCTGTGTGGTGAGCGGGCCTGAGCCCCCTGCCCACTTACCCACCTGCACAGGCGCGACCGTCTGGGCAGGTGGATAAGCCCCTGGAACAGGCCGCCGTTTTTACGTCGGGAAGAAATGCTTCATATTATATTGAATGCCCCAGTCTGTTTTGTAAAAACCTTCCATGTTCGGTTGCTTGCTAATAGCAAACCCGGAATTCGGAGCCGCAACGAATGTCCGGAAATAGTCGTTGAAGCTGCCCTTGAAGCCAAGTTTTTTGAAACGCTTGAACAATGTCGAGTTATCAGGCGTCGAGATGAACAATCTACTCACTGAGGCTTTAACCGGCTTGCGTGTCACGTCGCTGAAACCTTGCGCAAACGAACGCCCGTTGAATTCCAACCCCAAATTGCAGGACAACAGGCGCGCGCAGTCGTACCGCTTCATTGACAAGTGGCTCCACTCGACGGCACTGATCTCGCCCCAGCGCTTTCTGGTCAGTTTCTTCAACTCGCCGGGGGTGTTCTTCATTCGTTTTTGCAGGTCTTCCCCTAGCAACTTATAGAACTTCTCAGGGCTAGTCCTGACGGGTTTGTAATGGCCCGCTCTCCCCGTGGGTTCATAGCGGACCAACGCAGCGCCCGCACCTTCCGCAGCATAACCATGGGCAAGAAAATTTGCTCTGAGCTTGGGGCGAACGTACTCAGGGACCGGTTGAAGTACCAGACCAGAAAGTTGCTTCTTTTTAATAAATGTGTTCAACGCTTTTTTACAAGCACTGTGCGCTTTCCTCAAGGCAGGCAACGTCGTCTTTTCATAGACGACGAACGCGTCGCCAATTTTCTTGTTGATCGCCTTTATCTTGGTGATCTCCGCACTGTGCGTTATTTCCAGCGCGGCCGCCCTCGCCTGAAGTTGTTTACTGATATCCTTGGCTACTTCCTGCCAATGGCTGACCCCTGCGGCACCGCTTTGCGGTGCCTTCTTCAGCAGTGCTTTATCGATGATTGACGTAGCGCCCAAGTAGACACTTTCGTCGCTGAATTTATAGCGAAGCTCATGCAGTTGGTTGGAAAACTCATCGACATTGTCTGGCGTTACGCGGTTTACGGCAATGGTATCTATCCGGTTGCCCTGCACGGTCACCTGCCCGGCCAACATAGCGTCCAACTCGTCGCGGGCCGCTTGCACCGTGCGGTACTCCTTATCAAGGACTGTATTAAAGTTCCGTTTCAAGATAACCGACTCGTCACGCAACTTCAGGAAATTCTTGTGCGACTTTTCAACGTCCTTCAAGGCAGCTTGGTAACTGTCGACCACGGAAGACTCGAACTTTTTGACGCGTGCAGCTTTGAGGGTTTTGTCCTCCTGCTCGATAAACTCCATCATTGCGGTGGCATTTTTGGTTATCGCTGGCTTGACGTCGGCGAGGTCCTCAAAGAATCCCACGCCAGGAATGATATCCGGTTTCTGCGAAATGACCCGCGCACTTTTCATGCTGCCGCCGAGTTCGATTCCTCCGAGATGCGTGGCCTCCTCAAGCATCTCTGCGGCGCGCGTGTTTTTTACCAAGTACGCTGAACGGCGCGACGCCTTGAACAACGACTTCAATCCGTGCAGTTTTACGCTCTGTCTTAGTCCGCGAATGGCCTGAACCCCATAGCGAGCGCCTGTCGTGACCTGGCGACCGACTTTGGCCAGGCCTTTGCCCGAGGCATCAAACAGACTCGTGGCTAACGCGGCCCAGCCCAACTTCTCAGATAACGCGGGATTGCTCTTGCGTAGCACAAGCTCTCCCACAGTCAATCCGAATGACACACCCGCAATGAACAGAAACAGCACTCCAAGCATTCCCCCCGTCGCAATAGCACCCATGACCGCAAAGGCGGTCGCCACACCCAGCAATGCCCACTCCCACCACGCAGCGCTATCATGATGAGGCGGGGTAGTATCGCGGATCATTTCATCCAGCGAAGCCAGGCTTTCAGCCTGATCTCGGCGGCTGATCATGATATGGCCGCTGGGGTCGTGCCAATTAACCGGATCACGGCCCGCGCAATAGGCGCGATCGTTCAGGCCGCCCTCACCGAATGGGCTCAAGCTGTCACTCTGGTAGAAGGCTTGATGCCTTGGGTCATACACCCGATAGCCATTACCCAAGTGATAACTGCCCGTCACAGGGTCCACGCGTTGACCGTTGTAAGCCGTGCCACTGTTGAACGTATTCAAGCGCGCCAAGGGTGCCTCGCCCCACGGGGTAAACCCGATCGAGCGGCTCTGCCACTTGCCTTCAGCGCTGATCGAATACTCCTCTGCCCCCCCACTTTGCGGATCGGCCAGGACGAAGTAGGTTTGCAAGACCTCGCGCGCGCTTTCGGCCGAAATGCAGTCCACAACCAAGCCCGCCTCTTCATCGAGCAGGCGGCGCCGGAGCACGCTGCCTTCAGCATCCAACCACACCTCCCCACACAGCTGATGGTCACTGTACTGAAGCACACGGCGCTGCTTGCCAGTTTCATCCCATTGAGCCGCCAGGCGGCCCAACTCATCGTATTCATAGGTGGCAAGCGTGCTACCCGCAGCGCTGACAGAGCGCAGTTGCCCACTCTGGGTATAGGTCAGCGTCTGACCCAAGGCATTTTCAGACAGGTTGCCATTGGCGTCACAGCTAAGTACCGCCTGCTCCTCACTGGCATCTGCTTGCGTCACGGTTGCGTGGGTGCGCCGGGTGGGTTGCGACGCATCTGTGTACTTGTAGCTGCGCGTCTCGGTCTTGTTATCGCTGAATGTTGTGGTACAGCTCACAAGATTACCCAGCGCATCGTAGCTGTAACGCTGCTGTTTGAGGCTTCTGGCGTGCGCATCCTCGATTGCATACCCCTCCTTGGCCTCAACGCACCAGCACTCGAGCTCATTTCGCAATGAGTGGTAGGTGTAGGTTTCAGTACGTGTTGCCGTCTGCTCTGCATTGCGGTACCAGGTCTTGCTCAACAATTGACCGCTCAATGACCAGCTCTGCACGTAGCGACTCTTGATTACACCGTCCAGCCGATAGGTCCTTTGTGTTTCCCGGCTCAAGTCATCGTAGGCCATGGAGACCGTCATGCCTCTACCGCTGCGAAGGTCCTGCACGGTCAATTGTTCGATTTCGCCTAACGTGCCGTATCGATAACGATACTCAAGGCGTCCACGCCGCACACGGGAACGCCGATTCCAGCCATCCTGCCAAGCGCGAGTCGACATGCCGTTAGCATGCCTGATCGCGCTGACATCACCGCGTAGAGACTGCTGGTAGCATTGTTGCTGGTGCACCCCACGTACCCATCGGTTGGATTGAACCGCCCCCATCAGAAGCGGCAGCGTGCAGTCGCTTAGAACCCTGCTCTGCATCTGCTCTGCCGCCTCGGGCCGCTCTGTATACAACGTACGGGTGATGTCGTTATAGGCGAATGACGCGACCAGGGTTTTAGGTACACTGACGTCTTTGCCGGCTCTGTCGGTATACCAGCACTGCGCATCGCCATCTTCATTGGGCTCACTCCACAGGCGTGTGCCATCTGGGCGCTTGTAGCGTGCACCTTCTTGTGAATAAGTCAGCGACGACGTCGGGCCACCTACCGTTCGTGAGGCAATCTCGCCACTGTGATGACTCGAACCCAACAGCGTCTGATGGCCAAGCTGCTGCTCTGTACCCTTTTGCGGTTTCAGGCTGACGCTGACTGGCGTCTCGCTCAGGCCTTGGTACGTCCACTTCAACACCGTATTGTCCGGCGTGGTAATCTGGATCCTCCGCCCGAGTTCGTCGTACGCATACGCCCACTTTCGGGCAACTTCTGCATTGTCGATGCTCACGGTTTCGGTCGATTCGATACGCTGACCGCGAGCATTGTGCTTATCAACGTGAGTGCGCCCAGTGCTGCTCAAGTGGGCAGAGGTGTCACTCCGCCGCTTGAGAAGCTGAGTGATCGAGACCTGGCCGTCATTGTGATTGTGCTGCGTCGTGTGCTGGCCGTGCAGCACACCTTTAGAAAGATTACCGGTCAAGACCTCGGTAGTCAGAATCTCGCTCTCGTCAGCGTCCCGTGTCAGCGTTCGGGTTTCTGACTGCCAGAACCAGCCCTGCAAGTTGTCCGGCAGGGATGCCCCCTCGTTACGCAGGCACAGCCCTCCGGGAAGATAGTCAAAGACGCATTGGTGCTGCACCTCTCCGTCAGCGCCGTAGGCGATCTCTTCAAGGCAAACATAATTGCTCGCACAGTGATCATCACCGGCAAGGCGTTGGAGCTCACGGCGCACCGGCCGCTGCAAACCGTCGAAAAATGTCCGCCCTGACCGCCCATCCGGTCCTACTGTGCGCACCGAAGTGCCATTTGACGTTTCCGACCATTCGACACTCAGGGTAGCCAGCGGCGCTTCGCTAACCTCTCCGGCCATGAACCCCGTCTCGTCCCAGCCATAGGTGCTGCTGGCCACCGAGCGGTCCCTGGCGTCATATCGGTAATACAGCATGGTTGCCGGCCGCCCCAAGTCATCCTGCTCGGTCTCGCGCAGCACCCGGCCGCTTCTGGCTGAGCGGATCTGGTGAGAAAGCGTCGCGGTAAGGTTGAGGTTGCCATACTGCAACGGCGTGGCGCTTTTGCTAGCCACGGTACCCGCCGCGGCATCCACATCGGTGACCTGGGTGACCTTGCGCGTCTGGCGGGCAGTATTGTCCTTATACCAGCGGGTGCAGGTGGTCTGCGCCCTGGACTGCCCATCGATCACCGTCGTCATGAGCTGCTGCAGGCTGACTACCACACCCACCCGGTCAGATGCTTTGCCAACGGTCCAGGGCGTACCGCCGGTGTCAACCGTGACGCCTTCAATCGTCAAGATTGTATCGGGTACCAGCATCCCCTTGCTGTCTATCCCTGCGCTCTGATAGCCATACAGGGTGAGTGTCATGTCTGACAGAGTGCCATCAGGGAACTTGACGTAGCTGCAATGGCCCATCAGCGGCGGGGAGCTCGGGTCCGGGAGGTTCGGACACGCCAACCCCAGCGTGCTGACGATACCCGTGCCTTCCTCCAGCTTCAGGCCTTGCAGCACGCTCCTCACTGTGGGCACCTTATCGCTGCGGTCGGGTTTGTCGTCACTGGCCGTCACCGGGTAATAGCAGAAATGCGAGGTCCAGCCGTCATCGGTCTCGGTTTTGGTCAGCATTGCGCAGAGCGGGTCATAGGTGAACCGAGTCGTTTCCGTTGCAGCGCGGGGCACAGGTGCCATCGGCGCTGTCGATTGGCTGCTGGTGGTCGTTTTTGTGCTCATGACGGGCTCCCATCCTTGGCTGACTCGGCAGCGCTGTCGGCGACAATGGCGCCCCTTGATTGCAGGCGCAGGTCCTCGGTGGTGACGGTCGTGCTCACGGGCTGGGTGGCCAGGCGGAACTTCAGGTTGGGGTCGGTACTGGTAATCGAATCGGGGTACACCATCGTTGTGGTTTCCCGAACTACACCCGGGGTTTCCTGGATGACTTGAGTTTCCAAAAGGAAGCCGTTCTTCAATGCCCAGGTGCGGCGGGTCAACGGCCCACACGCAGCGCTGCCGGTCTCGAGCGAGCAGGTGGCTGAATACGTCTGCCCGGGCTTGCCCATCTGGTTGATGTTGCCTTCATACTCCCAGATATGGCTGATCGTCTGCTGCCCTGCGCCTGGCACCAGGGTGTGGCGCAGCACCCTTGACAGGGGGATGACGGCGTCGCTCAGATCCCAGTTCTTCCAGTTAGGGGCATAACTCACGGCCTCAATGGACCCGTCCTCTTCAGCTACCCAACACAGCACACGGTCCAGGACCGGTTCGCGTTCGTAGCCGAACTTTACGGTCTGCACTGGCGCGCTGGCATCCTCGCCTTTACGGGTAAGGCAGGTCAGCAGGCAGTCGTTGATGGTGAGGGTGACCTCGTATGCTTCGTCCGTTTCTGGCCAGACAGTGAAGGTGCTGCTGTAGCTGCCTTTTGCCACTGGGGTGCCATGCGCGGCCTTGAGCAGTGTGGTTTTACCGTCAGCGATGGAGGTCAGGAAGATGTGGCCTTCTTTACCTTGCCACTTCAGTGTCAGCGTGCCGCCCTGCGGGGAAGTGATGCTGGTGGGCACCAGGGTATAAACCTTGCGGTTCTTGTCTTTTTGGATCGCATTGATCTCCTCCAGCTTCGCATTGAAGTAGGTTTCATGTTCTTCCGTAATGCCCGGTTCCTTGAGCCATTGTTCAAGGTTGTTCTTGATTGAGCCAATTTTGGTCAAAAAGGCCTTTTTGTAGTTCTCGTTCGGCTCTTTACCATCATACGGATGGGGTCTTGCCAAGGTTTCGGTGCGCCCGGAAGGGAAGGTTACGGTCAACCCTGTCAGCTCGTTGAATGTGCCCTTGGCGCCAGTCAAAGTTACGCCGTTGATAGACAGCCCTTCGGCCTTCCTGGCCTGAGTAGCCAAGGCATCAGTCAAGGTGATGGTCTGGCCGTTACTGAGCGTAAGGCGGTGCGCGTAGTTGTCATAGGCGCTGAAGCGGAACGCCCAGCCGTCGCCCAAGGCACTTTCATTGGCCCGAGTAGCGGAGTAGTGCAGGGTCAGGTCGATTTCCGGGCCTTTGCCACTGAGGCCGCGGATCACGCCGACCGGGTAATGGGCATGGAACAGCCCGGTTTTGGGGTCGACGCCGTTTTCGCTGGCGCCACTGACATCGTAGACCTCGGAGCCGAGGGTGCCGGCGTAGTCTGCGCACAAAGAATCAGCAACGACGAACTCTTTGCCCATGAATGGCCGTTGAATGGTCGCGGCGGCCCTTGAGTGAGGATTGCCATACGCACCCATGGTCCAGCATGCGGAATCAATGCCCGACCTGCTGACATAACTCACTGCACAGAGCTCTGCGTCACCGCTGATTTTTTCTTCATCGGGAATGTGCAGACGGATTCCGCCATATCCAACACTATTTACTGTAGCGAGAATATCCGGCGCACAGTGCGACGTGAAGGAAATGTACCGAATTCCTTTATCCAATGCGCTCCGTGTTAGCTGCAGGTGAAGGTATGAGCTGAACTCTGTGGACTGAGTGCACATCAAACTTCTGAGTGTATACACGTCACGGCCCCCTACGGCCTCGACAACTCCTGGGCGAGCCAATAACGGATCAAATCGTCCTGACCTTTTCTCCAGCATATGCTTTTTCACTTCAGCAACAGCTTTTTTTATTTTCTCATCGAATTCTGGTAATTGGTAAAAACGCGGCGTATCGTAGTGCAACTCTGGCAACGCTAAATAGACCGATTTAAGTTTCTTAACCCCATCAAAGCCTATAGCATCATAAAGCTCCTGAACAATACTGTTAACTACGACTTTCAACGCAACATGGTGACCGCAATAGTCATAGTGGGCGCGTTTTTTGTGATTACCACTCTTTATGGGGGAGAGGAACTTTCCCTCAAACAAGACACGCATAAGAATGATTTTCGCGACCAAATCGAGAGCAGCCTCCGCTAATACCCTTAAGCATTTGACATCCGCCACAAACAAGTTCATCACCTCTAAATCTCTCAAACTGCTATACACACTCAGATCTCGCAGAGCCGGTATAAACCGAGACTTCAGCTCAAAACTATCCTGTAAAAAATCCTCAGGCTCGACTACAACTTCACCAGCCCTATAAGCCATCAGCAATATGAGTGCATGCACCTGCTGTTCGAAACCTTCAGGCTCTACATACTTGAGAGTCAGCTTACTTTCTGTGCACGACAAGCACTCCAACACATAATCTTCCATATCATGAAACCGAAACTCCCATACATCTTTCTGCGGATACGCCATATCATCTTCTGATAGTCTAATACATAGAAGTGCCGCAGTATCGGCAGAGGGGGCTTTAAACTGAAAACTCTTGTAGGTCGCTGTTTGAGAATTATACTCAGCCTCACCGCGCCGGGCCCGCATTTGATCACAATCACGCTCGTTTAAAACCTCCCCACCCCAATGTATTAACTTGGCATAGGTTTTATTGAAGCCCGAGGTATTACTCCACGTCTTTGAAGTCGCGTAACCGACTGCTTCTTCCACAATCCTCATATTACGCACAGACATTAGCCGGGGCATTAAATGGGGCACCCCCACTAATTTCGATTTTTCTTTCTGCAATTGCTTCGCAATCACCACCCATTCGGCATCCTGGGGCAACCACAGGAAGTGCTTCGAAAAATCCGTAGTCGTTTCGCTCGGCATTGTGGCTCGAGTCTTTGCTTCGCCCCACTCTGGAACAGAAGATGCCACCTTCCCGCCCAACGCTTTAAGCCACTGCGCTTGGGTTTTCGCTTGTTCCTGGCTGGGCGTGAACGTCCATGTTTCTACCGAGTGCCCACTCCAGCGATCGGTCAAGGTCAAGGCCACTCCATCCTTGTACCCGTCATAAAGCTCACTGAGACTCAGCGCTTTACCGTCAGATGTCTCCAGCGCTTTTTCGTAGTCCCCAGTCAGCCCAGGCACGCCGATCACAGTCAACCTGACAGGTAACGGCATGAGCCACAATGCCCACTCACTGGCGGTGGTCGGTGTGACGCCAGGGTTCTTGCCAGCGGCCAAGCACAAGTAACTTCCCAGTGGCGAGGCCGCCAGCGCTTTTTTCAGTGAAACCAGGCACTTCTGCGCATCGCTATCGGTTTTCTTGACGGTGTAACTGAACGGTGAACCCGGTAGTTGCCCCGTGCTGTAGCGGTCGTATAGATGAAACTGAATGACCGCCCCTTCGGTGGGCTTGAACGCAGCCACGGCGCGGTGCTTTTGCCAGGTCAGTGCATCAAGCTCTACCGACAGGTTCGAATGTTGCGCCACCCACAACGCATTGCCACTGTCCGCCGATGTCACAGTGACCTTGTCGTCGTCAAGCCCCCCGGCGCGCAGCATCCCGTATTGCCCATCCTTCGCTTTGGCGTTGATGGCATCGCACAGCCCCTTGGACCATGCACTCACTGACGTATCATCGTGCACTGCTGGCGGTGTGTAGAGGTAGGTCTCGTACAGGTGCAGGGAGGTGCGGTCGCGCACCTGCACGCTAACGCTTTCGCCGGCCGGTGGCGCTATGTCAGGCACCCGCCCGGCAATGACCTGGTTGGCCTGGAACGGGGCATTGGTGAACAAACGGCAGCCGCTGCCGTAGTGCCACAACCGGTTGATCGCATCTTTATCGGCGTCAGACAGCGCGGCAAACGCCTCAGTTGTCGGGCTCCCTGCCTTGTTGATGTCCAAACCGCCTACGTCGGCCAGGTGGCCGGCGCAGATCCATTTGTAACCGTCGATGGCAGGTGCCTCGTCGACCGCCGTCAAGAAGGCTTTGGGCCAATCCGCCTTGGCCTTCTCGGTGGCCGTCGCCTTCCAGGCAACCGTCTTGAGAATCCGCCCATCTTGTTCACTGACGAGCCAGGCATGCACATGCTCACCTACGCTCAAGTCGCGGTCGGCCAACAGGTACGCAGAGCTGAACCACGTGTGCTCGCCGGCACCGAGGGTGGCGGGCTCGAAACCTGTCATGTTCGGCAGGATATCGTTGTCGAGCGCGCTGTCTGTTGCGTCGCTCCACATCGGCCCAAACGAAGCCTGGGCAACACCTGTGCCCGTACTTGTGCCCGTACTTGTGCCCGTACTTGTGCCCGTACTTGAGCCGCCTTCGCCAGGCAGGCCACCGGTGCTCTCGCCGGCCTGCCCAGAGCCGGGCTGCTGGCCTGCACTGCCGTCGTTGCGCTTGATGGCAACGCGCCCGCTGTTAGCCTGCGTCACTGCCCAATCACCCGGGCGGTAGAGATCCCCCAGCAACTCTTTCAACCTGGTCGTATGCGTATCGATGCCGCCAATGCCTTCGGGTTTCTTCTCTCCGGGCGCAAGGTAACGGAAAATATGACTGGTATAGCCCCAGGGTATGGATTCGTTATGCGTTTTCTCAGTAATAGCACGTTTGATGAAATAATTATCGGCGTGTGCAGGCAGCTTGGCGAGATCACCGTCAGGCTTCCAGCCGAATTCGCCCATTATTGGGTTACGATAAAAGTGCCCGTAATGATAAACCGTATCAAGTGAACTTTGCTCCAGCGTCCAGCGAATGAGAAATGGCCCAGGTTCATCATAAAGGTAAGACATAGGGGCTTCTCGCTCGATCAAGACCCACCCCAGCGCCAACAGTGCCGCAAACTCCTTTGCCAATTGCGCCTGTTTGGCAGGCAGTTCCGCAACGGTCTGTATGTCTTTCCAGGCAAATGAACGGCGCTTGCCGTCTACTTTCACCTCGGCCTCAGTTTTAGAGCTCCCTTGCCAGACCCCGCGCGCACCATTGATCGTGATGGCATCGCCTTCCTGGAAGTATTCGGCAATCTCTTCCCGGCTAAATACTTTAGTCCCTTTTACCTCAGTCATGACACTTACCTCTGTATTGGGTTAGGCGCGTAAAGCCCAAAACCGGCGTGCTGGGAGGCCGGAATAGCCACGGGCTAATCTGGTAGTGATCACTGTCAAAGGGCGCCGGCTATCACTGACAATAGCGTCAGTTATCAACTAACCGGACGGCCCCACGGTTGCGCGAATAGCAATAGGTAGTTACTCAGTTGTTGCAGGGTAATGATCGGTTTTAAGCGCTGCGCGGCTTTGATGTATGTGAATGCATCGTATCTATGGAACGCGAGGTTATTGAACGTGTTTACGGTGAGCCGGGTGATACCTGTGGGCATTTCGCTTGAGTAGTCGCGCAGTTGCGTGACTTGCCCATCGTCAGTGATGGCTCTGCTCGGCATACCCCGCGTATCGAGTTCGACGCGGTTGGTGTCGACCATCGGGGTATAAGCCTGTTGTGCCTGTGTCGTCATGCTAGGTGCTCCATGCTGGCGCGGCCCTCTGGTCCGTGGCGACGCTGTGCCAGCCCCCTGGGTGTACTCATTAAGCAGCCGGAACAACACACCGACAACTGACAAAAATGACAGGTGACATTGCCACAATTTCGCCGTAGGCCTGCGCTGCGCACGGCATTGCTGCGCGGGCAAACATTGGCTGGGCATAGGGGAAGTCAGGGGGAAATGGCGGAAGGCAGCGGGAGTCGAACCTGCCCGGGAACGGCTGCCGTCCCCAACCGGGTTTGAAGCCCGGCCGCGCCACCGGGCGCGATTGCCTTCCTTGAACTCAGTGCCTGGCCTGCTGCTGGGCCAGGGCGCTGTCGGCGCGGATGTAACGCTGGTCGGCCACCCTGCGGGTCAGGCCGATGCGGTCGAAATACTCCAGAATCTGCACACTGCGTTTGCGACCGATGCCCAACATATCGCGAAACGCTGCCACCTGCACTATCGGCGCTTCATTCGCCTGGCCAAGCAGCAACGCGGCCATGCGCTGTATCGTCGCCGCCGGGTAAAACAGGTCGCGTACCACCTGGTGCACCAGCCCGAGCCTTGCCAGCTTGCGCAACAGCAGGCGTACATCCGCTTCGGCGCAGCCCGCTTCATTGGCCAAGGCCCTGACCCACGGTGGGTCGAACTGCCCCTCCAGCAAACGTGGCTCCAGCCTCGCCCACAATGCGTTGTCGGCCTCGCTCAACTGCACCTTGTGATCGGGCAGATGCAACCAAGGCCCGCTGCTGGAAACCTGCCCTTCATCGAGCAGTTCATCCAGCAGGCTGACAAACGCCGGGCGCTCCAGCGGCAAAGCCGCAAAGCGTCGCAAGCGGTCGCGGTCCGGGCCGAGCTGGTCGGGCTCCTGCTGGTGAAACAGCGCCAGCTGCGCCAGCAGTTGCTGCTTGAGGGCGCACCACTGGGCGTTGGCAAACAACAACGGCCCCTGGCGCGTGGCTATCACCTGCACATCCGCCGGCAACTGCCAGCTGGCCCGCAGGCGGTTGAACTGCCGCTCCAGCCGCTGCGGGTCAAGCCCTCCGGCAGCGGTGGCAAGCAAGGCCGGTAACGCCTGCTCCAGATCCTCGGCATCACGCAGCACCTGCAACTGGCGCAGCCGGGGCTCGCTGCGACGCTGCCGGCTGGGCGCAAACGGGTCGAGTACCCGCCCGCCCCCCAGCGTGCGCTGGGCGCGCTGATCGCGCAGCACCAGCCGATCGCCATGCACGGCCTGCAGCGGCGCGTTGAGTAGCAACTGGGCATACATGCGCTGGCCTGCCTGCAGTACTTCGCCTTCGAGCAATGCCACGCGGGCAGTCACATCCTGGGTGCCCAGGTGGACGTGCACGGCGCTGAAATGCTCGAACGGGCGGGGCTCACCGGCAAGCAGCGTGAGCTCGATATCCACTCGGACACTGGGCGCATGCAGCCACTCGGGCACCAGCCAGTCACCCCGGTGTACCTGCTCGACCGCCAGCCGCTCGGCCGCGATGTTCAACGCCACCCGCTGGCCCGCTTCGGCCACCAGCGCCGCTTGGCTCTGCGCATGCAGGCCACGCACGCGCACGGGTTTGCCCGCTTTGCCCAACAGCAAGGTATCGCCGGCACGGACCTGGCCGGCCAATGCCGTGCCGGTGACCACCACGCCGGCACCGGAGACGGCGAAGGCACGGTCGATGGCCAGCCGAAAACCACCGCGCACACTGCGCTGCCGCACGCGCCCTTGAGCCTGCAGCAGCGCCTGGCGCAACGCCGCCACCCCCTCGCCCGTGACGCTGGAAAGGGCAAATTGCGGCGCGCCCGCATATGGCCCCGGCGCCAGCAGCGCGGCAACCTGCGCTTGCACCTCGGCCACCCGCGCGGGCGCTACCCGGTCGCACTTGCTGACCGCCACCAGTGCCTGGGGGATGCCCAGCAATTGAATGATCGCCAGGTGCTCGCGGGTCTGCGGCATGACGCCGTCGTCTGCGGCCACCACCAGCAACACCAGGTCGATGCCGTGGGCACCGGCGAGCATGTTGTGGATAAAACGCTCGTGGCCGGGCACGTCGATGAAGCCGGTCAGCGGCGCACCTTCGGCCAGGGCTGCATAGCGGTAGCCGAGATCGATGGTCATGCCGCGCTCGCGCTCTTCCTGGCGATGGTCACCCGCCTGCCCGGTCAGGGCCTGCAGCAGCGCGGTCTTGCCGTGGTCGATATGGCCGGCGGTGCCAACGATCACTGCACCGGCCCCAACTGCAGGGCCGGCAGTTGCGCCAACCACTGGGCTTCGTCGTCCAGCTGACGCAGGTCGAGCCACAGTGCATCGTCGTCGATGCGCCCGAGCACCGGTACCGGAAGGTTGCGCAAGGCCCGCTCCAACACATGCAGGCTACGCCCGCGCAGCTTCTTCGACACCCGCGGGCGCAGGCACAGCGCGGCGCTGGGCAGGCGTGCAACCGGCTGGCTGCCACTGCCGATCATGCCCAATGCTGGCTCCACGCTGACGGCCCACTGTGCGTCGAGGCGAGCCTTGAGTTCCGGTGCTAGGCGCTCGGCCTGGGCCTGGATTTCGGCCTGGCTGCGGGTCAGCAGGCGCAGGCTGGGCAAGCGCTCGGCCAGCCGGTCGGGGTTGCGGTACAGCGCCAGCACCGCCTCAAGCGCGGCGAGGGTGATCTTGTCGACGCGCAGCGCGCGTTTGAGGGGGTTTTTCTTGATCTTGGCGATCAGCGCCTTGCGCCCGACGATGATCCCGGCCTGCGGGCCGCCCAGCAGCTTGTCGCCGCTGAAGGTGACGATATCGGCGCCGTCGGCCAGGGCCTGGCGCACGGTCGGTTCGGCGGGCAGGCCCCAGCGAGTCATATCGAGCAGGCTGCCACTGCCCAGGTCTTCGAGCAGGGGCAGGTCATGTTGGTGGGCAATGTGCGCGAGTTCGGCGGTGGGCACCTGAGTGGTGAAGCCCTGGATGCTGTAGTTGCTGCAGTGCACGCGCATCAGCAGGCCGGTACGCGGGTTGATCGCGCCTTCGTAGTCGCGGGCATGGGTGCGGTTGGTGGTGCCGACTTCGTGCAGGCGCACGCCGGCGCGGGCCATGATGTCGGGGATGCGGAAGGCACCGCCGATCTCGATCAGCTCGCCCCGGGAGATGATGCCCTCCTTGCGCGCGCCCAGGCTGTTCAGCGCCAGCAGCACGGCGGCGGCGTTGTTGTTGACCACGGTGACGGCTTCGGCGCCGGTCAGCTCGCGGATCAGCCCTTCGATCAGGTCGTCGCGGTCACCGCGCTTGCCGGTGGCCAGGTCGAACTCCAGGTTGAGCGGGTAGCGGGCTGCGGTCTGCATGGCTTCGATGGCCTCTTCCGGCAACAAGGCGCGGCCGAGGTTGGTGTGCAGCACGGTGCCAGTGAGGTTGAACACGCGGCGGACCTGGCTGCGTTGCTGGGTGGCCAGGCGCTCGCCGGTGCGGCCCAGCAACACGTCTGCGGCCAGTTCGGCGGTGCTGAGTTGGCCTTGCCGGGTGGGTTCGCGCAGGTCGTCGAGCAGTTGGCGCAGCGTATTCAGCACGGCGTCGCGGCCATGCCGGTCGATCAGCGGGAGGCAGGCCGGGTGGCGCAGGAGGGTATCGATGGAAGGCAGGCGTGGGGCGTTATCGGCGAGGCTTGAAGACATCAGGTACTACCTTGAGCTGGTCCGTTGTCTGTTCTGACCCTTTCGCGGGGCAAGCCCGCCCCCACAGTTTTCGAAAAAAGCGCAGTACCTGTGGGAGCGGGCTTGCCCCGCGAAAAGGGCGACTCGAACTTGCAGTGTAGACACTCAGCCACCACCCGGCGCCAGCATCAGGTTCGGTGCCAGGCGTTGAAAGCCTTCCTCATCCAAGCGCATATCCAGTGCCAGGCTGGCCAAGTCATCGGCCAACGGCTCGGCCGCCGCATCGTTCTCCAGGTAACTCTGCTTCAGGTAGCTGTTGCACCCCGGGCAGCACTCGGCCCGCAGCGGCGCCTTGCCCGGCGCGTGGCGATCATCCTCCAGGCTAGTATAGCGCAGGCCCTTGCTCGACTCGCAGTACACGCACTTGACCCGCACCACATGCCACTCGCAGGCACACAACGAACACGCCAGGTAACGCAGGCCGTTGTGCTTGCCACGGTTGCGCACCACCCCGGCCATCGCCGGCGAGCCGCAGGCCGGGCACTGGGCCTGGCTGCCAGAGGGCTTGAGCTCGGCGGCCGGCAGCGCCAGCAGCCAGCTGAACCACGCGGCTTGTAGCGCGGCGCCGAGAAACGGCACCAACGCTGCCGGCACGGCGTCGAATTGCCCAGCCAGCAAGGCGATGCCCCACCCCTTGCGCTGGCTGTCGTCACTGTCGCGCAGTGCCTGCAACGCCACAGCCAACGGGCCGCTGGCCTCTTCGTCAAAGTGCTCGATCAACGCCTGCATCCACGCCAGCCACGGCCCTTCGCGCACCAGGCTGTCGGCTGCAAGGGGCGGCAGACCATGGCTTATGCACAGGCGCTGACGCGCTTCGGCCACCGGTAAACCACTGGGCGGGTTATCCACAAGCTGCTGCTGGAAGCGGCACAGCCAGGCGATCAGGCGCAGGTAATCGCCAAGGGCATTACCCACTGCCAACTGCTCCAGCCGCTCGGCACGCTGGGCGAACAAGTCCTTGGGCGGCAGATGAATGAACGGCGGCGCCACCGCCGACGCTTCGATCTGCCCGGGTTCGAGTATCGTGCTCACACGCTCATCCTTCTTTACGTCCGTGATCGCCCGGCGTCTTGTCGCCAGTCACGTCGCGGTACCACAACTGATGGTGTTTGCGCGCCCAGGCGCGGCTGACCCAGCCATGCAGCATGGCGCCGATCGAGCCTTTGATCCAGATACCGGCGTAGATGTGCACGATGATGCTGAGGATCAGCACGAAGCCTGCCAGTGCATGGGCAAGCGACGCTACGCGTATCGCGCCAATATCGAAGTAATGGCTGAAATACGCGCGCCAGATCACCACACCGCTGATCAACAGCACCAGCATGCACACCAGCAGCGTCCAGAACAGCAGCTTCTGCCCTGCGTTGTACTTGCCAATAGGCGGCACGCCGTCTTCCCGGTTGACCATCACCCGGTCGATGCGGCGCAGCCACAGGCGGTCGTTGGCGGTGATGAAATTGGCGCGCCAGAAGCGCACCACCAGGCCAAGGAAGAACACGAACATCGCCACGCCCATGAACGGGTGCAGGATGCGTGTCCAGGGCCCGCCGCCGAACAGGTGGCTGAGCCAGAACAGCGCCGGGTGGAACAGCGCCAACCCGGAAAGCCCGGCCAGGAAGAACAGGATGGCGACGATCCAGTGGTTGGTCCGTTCGTTGGCGTTGTAGCGCAGGATGGGTTTGTTGTCGTTCATGGCCGCTGCTCCCCTTGCCCACCGGGCTGCTTCGGATCGTAGACATGCACTGCCGGGTCCACCTGGTGCACGCTGTCATCGGGCGGTGTGGGGTGTTCGTCCTCTTCGACCCGCTGCGGGCCGACCCGCACATAGTGGAAGAACCCGGCCAGCACCGCCGCGCCCATGGCCAGCAGCGCCAGCGGTTTGGTGAAGCCCTTCCACAAGCCCACCAGCGGGCTGATCACCGGTTGGTCCGGCAGGCCGGCGTACAACGTGGGCGTGTCGGCATGGTGCAGCACGTACATCACGTGGGTGCCGCCGACGCCGTCCGGGTCATACAGCCCGGCGTTGTCGTAGCCGCGCGACTTGAGGTCGACGATACGCTCGGCGGCGTGCACCTTCATCTCATCCTTGGTGCCGAACACGATCGCCCCGGTCGGGCAGGTTTTCACGCAGGCCGGCTCCAGGCCCACGGTCACGCGGTCGGAACACAGGGTGCATTTGTACGCCTTGTGGTCCTTCTGCGAGATGCGCGGGATATTGAACGGGCAGCCGGTGATGCAGTAGCCGCAGCCGATGCAGTGGTCCTGGTTGAAGTCGACGATGCCGTTGGCGTGCTTGATGATTGCCCCCGGGCTCGGGCACGCCTTCAGGCAGCCTGGTTCGGCGCAATGCATGCAGCCGTCCTTGCGGATCAGCCACTCCAGGTTGCCGTCGTCGCGCTCGTGCTCGGTAAAGCGCATCAGGGTCCAGGTCTCGGCGGTGAGGTCCTGGGGGTTGTCGTAGGTGCCGTGGTTGTGGCCGACCTCGTCACGCAGTTCGTTCCACTCCGAGCACGCCACCTGGCAGGCCTTGCAGCCGATGCACTTGGTGGTGTCGATCAGCTTGGCGACTTCCTGCTGCTGGCGTACCGACGGCGGTACGGTGGTGGTGGCCGAGCGGGCGATGATGTCTTGGCTGGCCATCAGAGTTTCTCCACTTTGACGAGGAACGACTTGGACTCCGGCGTCTGGGTATTGCCATCACCCAGGAACGGCACCAGGGTGTTGGTCAGGTAGCCGTGCCGGGTCGCCCCGGTGAAGCCCCAGTGCAGTGGGATGCCGATCTGGTGCACGGTCTGGTTGTTGACCTGCAGCGGGCGAATCCGCTTGGTCACCACCGCCACCGCATCGATATGGCCGCGCTTGCTCGACACCCGCACCCGGTCACCCGCCTTGATGCCTTTCTCGTTCGCCAGCACCTCGCCAATCTCGACGAACTGCTCGGGCTGGGCGATGGCGTTGAGCCGGCAATGCTTGCTCCAGAAGTGGAAGTGCTCGGTCAGCCGGTACGTGGTCGCCGCGTAGGGGAATTCATCATGGGTGCCGAGGGTGTCCCACACCGAATCGAAGATCCGCCCGGCCGGGTTGCTGGTGGCCTTCTTGTTCTGCGGGTGCAGCGGGTTGATGCCGATCGGTGTTTCAAACGGCTCATAGTGCTCGGGGAACGGGCCTTCGGCCATCTTGTCGATGGCGAAGAAGCGCGCCACGCCCTCGGGGTTCATGATGAACGGGTTCATCCCGGCTTCCGGTGGCGAGTCGACCTTGAAGTCGGGCACGTCGGTACCGGTCCAGGCCTTGCCGTTCCACCACACCAGGCGCTTCTTCTCTGGGTCCCATGGCTTGCCTTGCGGGTCGCTGGAGGCACGGTTGTAGAGGATGCGGCGGTTGGCCGGCCAGGCCCAGGCCCAGTTCTGAACCTGGTGCATACCATACGGGTCGCTGTTGTCACGGCGGGCCATCTGGTTGCCTTGCTCGGTCCAGCAGCCGGCGAAAATCCAGCAGCCCGACGCCGTGCTGCCGTCGTCCTTGAGCTGGCCGAAGCCCGACAACTGTTGCCCGCCCTTGAGCACGGCGCCGGTCGGGTCGGTGACGTCGGTCACGGCCCAGCCGTTCATTTCCTTGGCCAGCTCCTCCGGGGACGGCTCTTCAGGGATCTTGTACGGCCAGCTGATGTTCATCAGGGCATCGGGGTAGGCGCCGCCCTCGGCCTGGTAGCGTTGGCGCAGGCGCAGGAACAGTTCACTCATGATGTGCACGTCGGTGCGGGTCTGGCCTGGGCCGTCGGCGCCCTTCCAGTGCCACTGCAGCCAGCGGCTGCTGTTGACCAGCGAGCCGTCCTCTTCGGCAAAACAGGTGGTGGGCAGGCGGATCACTTCGGTCTGGATGTTGGCCGTGTCGACGTCGTTGAACGGCCCGGCGTTGCGCCAGAACTCGGAGGTTTCGGTGGCCAGCGGGTCCATGATCACCAGCCATTTGAGCTTGGCCAGCGCTGCGGTGACGCGGTTCTTGTCCGGCAGCGCGGCGATCGGGTTGAAGCCCTGGCAGATGTAACCGTTGACCTTGCCCTGGCTCATCATCTCGAACATGCGCAGCACGTCGTAGGCCGGCACGTCGAGCTTGGGCAGCCAGTCGTAGCCCCAGTTGTTTTCTGCCGTGGCATTGGCGCCATACCAGGCCTTCATCAGGCTGACGTGGAACTTGCCGTAGTTCTGCCAGTACGACAGCTGCCCCGGGCGCAGCGGCTTGGAGGCGCGTTTGTCGATGAACGCGGCGTAGTCCTGTTCGGCATCGCCGGCCAGGGTCAGGTAGCCCGGCAGCGAGTTGGACAGCAGGCCGAGGTCGGTCAGGCCCTGGATGTTGGAGTGCCCGCGCAGGGCGTTGACCCCGCCGCCCGGCATGCCGACGTTACCCAGCAGCAACTGGACCATGGCCGCACTGCGGATGATCTGCGCGCCGATCGAATGCTGCGTCCAGCCCAGCGCATAGAGAATCGTCATGGTCTTGCCCGGTGCCGAGCAGGTGGCAATCTCTTCCCAGATCTTCATCATGGCGTCCTGCGGCATGCCACAGGTCATGCTGGCCAGTTCCGGGGTGTAGCGGCTGTAGTGCTGCTTCATCAACTGGAACACGCAACGCGGGTGTTGAAGGGTTGGGTCGACTTTGGCAAAGCCGTCCTCCCCCAGCTCGTAGCCCCAACCGGACTTGTCGGCATACACGCGCTTGGCGGGGTCGTAGCCGCTGAACAGCCCGTCCTCGAAGCCATAGCTTTCTTTGACGATGAACGACACGTCGGTGTAGTTGCGCACGTATTCGTGCTGGATCTTGTCGGTGCTCAGCAGGTAGTTGATCAGCCCGCCCATGAAGGCGATGTCGCTGCCGGTGCGAATCGGTGCGTAGTAGTCCGCCACCGAGGCGGTACGGGTAAACCGCGGGTCGACCACGATCAGCCGCGCCTTGTTGTGCGCTTTGGCCTCGGTCACCCACTTGAAGCCGCACGGGTGCGCTTCTGCTGCGTTGCCACCCATCACCAGGACCAGATTCGCGTTGGCGATATCGGACCAGTGGTTGGTCATGGCGCCACGGCCGTACGTCGGGGCAAGACTTGCCACCGTCGGGCCATGTCAGACACGTGCTTGGTTATCGAACCCCAGCATGCCTGTTGCGCGGATGACCTTGTGGGTCAGGTAGCCAGCCTCGCTGGAGGCGGCGGAGGCAGCGAGAAAACCGGTGGTGAGCCAGCGGTTGACGGTTTGCCCCTGGGCGTTTTTCTCGATGAAGTTGGCGTCACGGTCCTGCTTCATCAGGTGGGCGATGCGGTCGAGCGCCTCGTCCCACTCCACCCGCACCCACTCCTTGCTGCCCGGCTTGCGCACTTCGGGGTACTGCAGGCGGCTCGGGCTGTGGATAAAGTCCAGAAGGCCTGCGCCTTTGGGGCACAGCGTGCCGCGGTTGACCGGGTGGTCGGCGTCGCCTTCGATGTGGATGATGTTCTGTTTGACGTTTTTGCCCGCATCGCCCTGGCTGTACATGATCAGGCCGCAGCCGACCGAGCAGTAAGGGCAGGTGTTGCGGGTTTCGATGGTGTGCGCCAGCTTGAAGTGGCGTACCTGCTCGGCGAAGGCCGGCGTCGGGGCCATGCCCAACGCCGCCAGGCTAGAGCCTCCAAGGCCGACGGCGGCGACCTTGAAGAATTGCCGACGGTTGAGGTCCATCGTGCACTCCTGATCAGGTGGTGGGCGCACGGAACATGGCCGGCGCCTTTTGGTAGTCACGGTGACGGTTTTGACGGCCGCCAAGGGGTAAGACTAGTCAAGAATTGGGAAGGTGCGATGACGTGGGTCAGGGGAGGTGTTGGGGATCGGTGTGGGGGCTGACAGGTGTTCGCCACAACAGCTTCAGCGCCTGTGAGATCGAGCGCCGCCCGCGCGGCGCATCGCGACGCAAGGCCGCTCCTACATCTGTTTCGGGCCAATTATTCCTGAGGCATTGGCGCGCGCCCCCTTGGTGTTCGCCTCGATATTGCGTCGTGCGAACAAGGCGGTCGCGCGCAAATGTCACAGACCTCATTGGCCCGAAACAAATGTAGGAGCGGCCTTGCGTCGCGATGCGCCGCGCGGGCGGCGCTCGATCTCATAGGCGCTGAAGCTGTTGTGGCGAACACCCCGTGCCCACCCTTTTCTCCCGACATGCACCTCACAGCCAACAAACCCATCCGCCGTAAGACATTTCTGAACCTGAAACCAAATGCTACAGGTTCCAGCCACTTAGGAATTACCCTACACGCACTGCTGAAGTATCGCTGTTGTCGGGGAAATGCCTCAGGGATAACGTTTTCGGGTCGCTTCGGCGGCCGGGCATGAGAACCCGATCAATTAGCTAGCAGCACCGTTATGGTGGCCGTACGTGGGCGGGCTTTCGCCTGGCCGAGTGTTTGCTAGCTTCTATCGGCTTTCTCACACCTGCGTATGGCTGCCACCTTCAATCCATGAGAAAGATTCAGGTGGTAGCACCCTTCGACGAGAAGCTGGAGTTACCCTATGAAAAAGATCGTCCCAGACCCACCCCGCCGCAAACCGATCACCACCCCATTCTTCACCGTCCAATCCGACATGTACCCACCCCATGCCCTCGCCCACGTTAGCGAGCTGCTACGCGGCGTCATCGAAACCATCGACGACCATTGCCGCGCCCACGCCAGCGAACCTGGCCTGAACATGCTGAGCAATGCCTTGCATGCCAGCGAGATCGCCCGTTCGCTGGTAGAGCACGTACACAACCGTCTCTATGGCCAACAGGCCGAGGAGTGAGCCCATGGCCGACGAACCCAAGCCCCTCACCACCGCGGGCCTGGCAACCTTCCTTGATGTGGGCAACCCATCGTTGAACTTGCTGCGTGTGCAGCCTGGCATCCCGATTGATGTGGCATACGAGCAGGTGTCGGTGCTGCTGGGCTACATCAAGCACCTGGTGCGTGAAGGCGATATGGACGATGACCACAAGTTGCTCGGCGCGGCTGACTACCTGAGTGTCCTGGCCAAGGCGTTGATGGACGATATCGAGTTAGCCAAGAACCGGTTGCATTAATCTCACTGGCCTCTTCGCGGTAAACCCCACAAGATCCCGCAAAGAGGCCATCAGCCGTCAGGGCGCCGGTTGGCCCAAACGATAACGGGGCAATCAAGCAGCGCCCAACGGCCTAGGCAGATCGCGCACCACATTAAGCGCCGCACTGCTCTGCGCCACCGGCATGATCTCGATGGTATTGATATTCACATGCGCGGGCTGGTCTGCAATCCAGGCCACCGTGGCCGCGATATCCTCCGGCAGAATCGCCTCCACATCACGGTACAGAGCCTGCACGGCCTCCACATCGCCCTTCAGGCGCACCAGCGAAAAATCGGTGCCCGAGCACAGGCCCGGTTCAATGTTGCTCACCCGAACACACGTACCGGCCAGGTCGGCACGCAGATTGAGGCTGAACTGGCGAACGAATGCCTTGCTGGCGCCATACACGTTGCCGCCTGGGTAGGGGTAAGTGCCGGCAATGGAGCCGATGTTGATGATCATCCCGCTGTCCGCCGCCACCATCTGCGGCAGGATCTTGTGGGTGACCATGGCCAGCCCGGTGACATTGGTGTCGATCATCCGCTGCCAGTTTTCGGCGCTGCTGGCCTGGGCGCGATCGACACCCAGCGCCAGCCCGGCGTTGTTCACCAGCAGGTCGATCTGCAGCGACGCATCACGGATCTGTTCGACTGCCGCTTCAAGCGACACCGGGTCGGTGACATCCAGGGCCAGCGGGATGAAATTGACCCCCAGTTCACCCTCCAGTGCCTGCAGTTTATCCATGCGCCGGGCGCCACCGATCACGCGGTAGCCCTTGGCAACCAAGGTACGACAGATGGCACGGCCAAACCCCGAGGAGGCGCCGGTTACGAATGCGGTTTTCATCAGTTATCTCCGGTTGGGTAAGTCAGACCAGGTACTTCACGCCCAGGCTGGTGAACAGGCACAGCATCGAGAACACCAACACCTTGCGCACCACGTCGTTGCCTTTGCGCAAGGCCAGGGCACTGCCCATGTGGTTGCCGAGGATGTTGCAGGCCACCAGTGGCAGGGCCAGCAGGTACACAACCTTGCCGGCCATGATGAACGCCACCAGTGCGCCGATGTTGGAGGCGAAGTTGAAGGTCTTGGAGTTGGCCGAGCTGGAGACCAGGTCCATGCGCAGCAGGTAGTGGAAGGCGATGATGAACATGCTGCCGGTGCCAGGGCCGAAGAAGCCGTCATAAAAGCCGATGGTCAGGCAGGTCAGCGGCACCACGGTGTACAGCACCCGTGGAGACAGCTCGCGTTCCTCGACCGGGCGGTCCTTGGGGGTGAGGAAAATCAGGATGCCGACCGGGATCAGCGCCAGGATGATCTTGCCCACGGTCTCCTGGGAGATCGACACGATCAGGTGCGCCCCCAGGTAGGCCCCGAGCAACGAGAACGGCACGCCGACCAGCGCCACCTTCCAGACCATCTTGCTGTTGGCCAGAAAGTTGCGAATGGCCGCCAGCGTGCCCAGGGTGCTGACCAGTTTTTCTTGCCCCAGGGCCACTTGCGGCGGCATGCCCACCAGCAAAAACCCAGGGACCAGAAACAGCCCGCCACCGCCGGCAATGCTGTCGACGAAGCCGGCAATGAACGCGATCGCACCCAGCATCAGGATCGCCAGCAGCCAATGTTCCGCCCAGAAAGCGCCTAACAGTTCCATAACATTACGTCCATCGAGTGGTTGAGTGAGATCAGGAGCGCACTTCGTAGAGGTGATCGGCGCGGGTGAAATGCACACGGTTCAGGTCGTTGACCGCGAACAGGCGCATCAGCCAGCGGTCGGCACCGTCGTTTTGCGGCTCGAAGCCATCACGGGCATGCAACACGCGCTGGTTCTTGAACACCATGAAGTCGCCCGGCAGCAGCAGGTGCGGCTCATCGAAGCGGCGGGTTTCCAGCACGCCGCGCAGGCTGGCCAAGGCTTGCTCGGCGCGCAGGTTCAGCCCGTGGGTGTTTTCGCTGTCGAAACGGCACAACCACTCGCCCGCGTTGCCACGTGCCAGCACGGGCAGCTCGGCGGTGCAGCGCCGATTGGCGGTGAACGAGTCGGGGCGGCGAATTTCGAACTGTGGCTGGCAAAGCTCGCGCACGCTGGCCGCGGGCAGCGCCGCCACTACGGCATCGAGGTTGACCAACGTTGTGCTGATACGTGGGTCACAGCGCATGCCGAAGAACGACAGGTACTCCGGGCAGCACGAAGCGCTGCCCAGTGGCTCGGACGACAACGGCAAGTCGGGGTTGTCCACATGATAGGAAAAGCGCAGCCGCGAGCCGTGGGAGCTCTTGTGGCTGGACGAGGTACGCGCCGGGATGACATGGCGGAACAGGCGCCCGTCGTTCTCCCCTTCATAAACGATCGGGTTGATCCCCATCAGGCTCTGCATGGTCAGGCTTACCAGGCAGGCTATCGGCGTGCTGCGCGGGCTGAGTACCCCGGAGTACGGCGTAGGGGGGACGTCGCGGTCGCGTGGGCAGTTGCGCACGATCATGCAGGTCAGCTGCGGGTCTTCGACGAAGCCACGAATCTGTTGGCAGAGTGCTTTGCCCAGCACCTCCTGTGCCTGGTCCTTGAGCTGCGGATAGAGCTCTTTGCTGGTTTCAAAATCGAGGGGGGTATTGTTCAGTACGGTTTGCCAGGCACTTGAAGTCACCCAAGGCAGGCGAATCTCCAGTGAAGTCTGAGGCTCGGCTGCTTGTTGCAGGTGTGCGCTTTCCATTTCGAGTGATAGTCCATTGAGCTAGCTTGTGGCCATTCGGTGTCGTGCTAAGCCGGGCAGAGGCGGCAGACATTGTCTTTTTTTTGAAGCCGTTCACAGCTGTGCGATGGGGTGGCGGAGGCAGAAAGGGCATCCGTCAATTGCATCGACTCAATCATTGTAATTACAAAAATAGAATCGACTCAATTTATTTCATCATCAAGAAAGAACATCGATTGAATCGATTCAATCAACTTATTGATTTCAAAAGATTTCTTGATAATCGAGCGCAGAGGCTGGCGCCTGATGACGAGTACAGCCGAAAACCGACTTACCCGGCCTTCCACTTTTGCTTCTCCGAACCACCTCAATCGGTGCAATTTACCCACAAGAAAACACAATTACTCCTATCAGACCTTTCGTGCTAGGCTTTCGCGTTCTTGCAGCTTCTGGTGCCATTTCCATGTGGGTTCCTCACTACAGCGACCTGGCACAGCCGGTCTATCTGATGATCGCCGACGCCCTTGAACAGGACATCGGCAGCGGCCGGCTGACCGCTGGCGAACGCTTGCCAACACTCAAGGACCTGGCCGAATCACTGAACGTGACGCCTGGCACCATCGGCCGAGCCTATGACGAAGCGGCCAAACGTGGCCTGGTGGTTGGCGAGGTAGGGCGCGGCACCTTCGTGCTGCAGCAACGCCAGGCGCAGGCCCCGGCAGCACGCCCCGTACCGGCGCCAGCCGAACGCGAGAGCGGGCAGATCGACCTTTCGATCATCAAGCCCAATGACGCGCACATGACCGACTGGCTGCGCGGGGCAATAAACGAACTGGCCGCGTCACCCGACCTGGCCCAGGTGCTCGATTACGTCACCGAGGGTGGCCATGCGACGCACAAGCAGGCCGGTGCGGCCTGGATCCAGCGCTGGATGCCTGAAGCCAACTGGCAGCAGGTAGTGCTGACCTCGGGTGCCCAGCATGGCCTGCTGGTGGCCATCAGCAGCCTGTCCAAAGGCGACGACGTCATACTGTGCGAGTCGTTCTGCTACCCAGGCATCATTTCGCTGGCCCATAGCATGGGGCGCCGCCTGCGCGGTGTGGCCATGGACGAACATGGCCTGATTCCCGAGGCCTTGCGCGCAGCGTGCGTAGAACACCGCCCTTCCCTGCTGGTGTGCGTCACCACCCACCAGAACCCGACCAACTCGATCATGCCCCACGCGCGCCGCGAAGCCATCGCCGCCATTGCCCGCGAGTTCGACCTGTTCATCGTCGATGACGATATTTACGGCTTCCTGGAGCCAGCACCTGGCTACAAGCCCTTGGCCGCCTATGCACCCGAACGCTCGGTATACCTGACCAGCTTGTCCAAGAGCGTGCTGCCAGCGCTGCGTATCGGCTACCTGTATGCCCCGCCGCAAACCCTGTCGCGGCTGTCGTCGATGGTGCGCAGCAGCGTGTGGATGCCATCGCCGTTGATGGCACAACTGGCCAGCAACCTGATCAACAGCGGCATGGCCGAGCAACTGGTGCAGGTGCAGCAGGACGAAGCGGCCACGCGCCAGCAGATGGCCCGTGAAATCCTTGGCAAGTACAAGATCCGCAGCCAGCCCTACAGTTTTCATATCTGGCTGGAACTGCCCGAGCCCTGGACCAGCGACGAATTTGCCAACCTGGCGCGCAACAATGGCGTCACCGTGGTCAGCGGCAGCCAGTTCCTGCCTGAACGCAGCGCTGCCACCTGTGGCGTGCGTATCGCCCTGATGACGCCGAGCCGTGCGGAACTGGGCTTTGCCCTGACCAAGCTGGTCAGCCTGCTGGATTCGCCGGAGCCGCGGCTTTTCTACTAGGCGAATGACCCTGGACGGCTCGCTGCCGTCCTTTTGAGACAGGCCGCCATCAGTTTCAGAAACGGACTACATCAACAAACGCCAGTCGCCTGCTAGGTTGCCCGAATAATCCTAAGGGTAATGCTTGCATGAAAACCTATTACGGCCGTGCCAGTCTCCTCATGTGCTCGCTGTTGCTGGCGGCACCCTCGCTGGCTGATCCCCTGACAGCCGCCCCGCCTCCCTGCGCCTCGATCACTGCCGAAGCCGCCCGGGCAATGGCCTCAGCCGCCGAACGCGCTGCCCAGGCCGAGGGCTTTGCCATCGTCATCAGCATTGTCGACAACCATGGCAACCTCAAGCACTTCCACCGCATGGACGGCACCAGCAGCGGCAGCATCCAGGTCGCAAAGCTCAAGGCCGCGACTTCCGCCCGTTTCCCGCTTGCCTCCAGAACACTTGCAGAGCGCAGTGCTGCCCTGCCAGCGAATCCCTATGCGTCACTGCCTGGCTTCACACTACTGGGGGGTGGCCTGCCAATCATGGATGCGAATGGCCAGCATATCGGCGGCATCGGTATCAGCGGGGCTACGCCGGAGCTGGATGTGCAGTTTGCCCAGGCGGCGCTGGATGGCGATGCCTGACGCTCGAGGCTTACCTTTCATTTGCGCCCGTGAAGTTTCCTCGCAATCGAGTAGGAGGCGGGTTCACACCCGCCGTCCTCTCACACCACCGTGCGTACGGTTCCGTACACGGCGGTTCAGGTTATGCGGCTAAGCCGGTTGATCGTATCCAGT
>NZ_JABWRV010000033.1:0-51434 GCF_014269105.1 Pseudomonas sp. SWRI77
TCCACTACTACAACCATGACCGCATCAAGCTGAGGCTCAATGGCCTGAGCCCTGTCGAGTACAGGACCCAGGCGGCAGCATAGAACTGTCCAACTTTTTGGGGGCAGTCCAAAAGCATGTTGATGCTGTGCTGGCCTACCCGCGGGCCAGTTCTGTCAGGTGGGCAATCGCTTCTTCGCTCTTGAGCACCAGCACATCCCCTTCGAGCGAGTCGAGCACCACCTCCGACGTATTGCCGATCAAGGCACCGGAAATCCCCGTGCGGGCCACCGTGCCGATCACCGTGACCACGGCGCCGAACCTCTTCTCGGTATGGGGTATCAGCACATCGGCCGGGCCTTCGGCGACATGCAGGCGTTCATCGCTGATGTCGAACTCGGCCTGAAACGCGCGGCAGGCTTCGCGGTAGCGCTCTGCAATGGTCTCGCTGAGCTGGTAGACCGGGTCCGCAGCCGACAGCATGGGGGAGGGGTGTGCACTGATGACGTGCAACTGCCCTTTAGCCAGGCCGGCAATGGCATAGCCATGGTCGATGATGCTTGCGTGCAACCGGCGGTGATCCTCATCCTGATTGCCGACATCCACGGCCGCCAGAATTACCCCGCCCGTCCATGGCCGCTCGGTTTTCACCATCAGCACCGGGCTGGGGCACAGGCGCAGCAGCTTCCAGTCGCTGGGCGTCAGCAGTGCTTTTTTCAGGGGGTTGTCCGGCCGGTGCTCCTTGATGACCAGCTCGCAGCCTTCAGCTTGCTGCACCGCGATGATCGACTCGTGAAGGGTGTCGTGCCAGGCCTGCTCAAAGGTCACGTTGTCATACCCGTCATCGTGCAACTGGCTGCACAGCAGGCTGAGCAGCGCGCTGTGGTCCTGCTTCTTGTCACACATCAACAGGTGCAGGCGCGCGCCGGTCACCCCTGCGATTAGCTTGGCGCGGGTCAAGGCCCGGCTATGGGCATGCGCGGGGTCGAGGACGACGAGGATGCTGCGGACGGCTTGCATGGGCTTGAGCTCCGTTCAAAGATGGCGGCCAATGCCTGACTATAGTCGGCGCCCCACCCGCCGCCGCTTGATGTACATCAAGCATAGTCACTGGCGCTGCCGCTTGCCGCCGGTATAATCGCCGGCCCTGCCTGTTCTGTCTGGTTGCACGTTTATGTCCTTGATCCCCGAAATCGACGCCTTTCTTGGCTGCCCGACCCCAGATGCCTGGATCGAAGCGGCGCTTGCCGACCAGGAAACCCTGCTGATCGACCACAAGAACTGCGAGTTCAAGGCCGCCAGCACCGCCTTGAGCCTGATCGCCAAGTACAACACGCACCTGGACCTGATCAACATGATGTCGCGCCTGGCCCGCGAGGAGCTGGTGCACCATGAGCAGGTGTTGCGCCTGATGAAGCGTCGGGGTGTGCCTTTGCGCCCGGTGTCGGCCGGGCGTTATGCCTCGGGCCTGCGCCGCCTGGTGCGTGCCCATGAACCGGTCAAACTGGTGGATACCCTGGTGGTTGGGGCTTTCATCGAAGCACGCAGTTGCGAGCGCTTTGCCGCACTGGTGCCGCACCTGGATGAAGAGCTGGGTACCTTCTACCACGGCTTGCTGAAAAGTGAAGCGCGCCATTACCAGGGCTACCTGAAGCTGGCCCATCAGTATGGTGAGGCAGCGGACATCGCCCGCCGGGTGGAGCTGGTACGTGAGGCCGAGGCCGAACTGATCCAGTCACCGGACCAGGAGCTGCGCTTCCATAGCGGTATCCCGCTGGCGCAGGCCGCCTGAAACCGGTCAGGCGGCGCTGCGGCCGTTAGCGCTGCTTAGTAACGGCGGCCCAGCAACAGGCCGACCACCAGGCCGAAGCCTGCGGACACGGCAACGGTCTGCCAGGGGTGGCCGCCGATGTAGTCCTGGGTGGCATCCACCACCGGCTGGGCCTTGTCACGCACATTGCTCGCCGCCTGGCGGGCCTGGCGCAGTTTCAGGCTGACTTGGGCGCGCAGGGTTTCTGCCTCCTCGCCAACCAGGGCTGCGCTGTCGTTGAGCAGCTTTTCGGATTCTTCGATCAATGCCTGCAGTTCGCTGAAGACCTGATCCTTGATCTGATCGCTGGCGGCTTGTGCGGCGTTTTTTCGGGCCATGAACTCATCCTCGTCAATGGGGGGGTGAACAATGGATGCCGGCGCGTCGGGAAAGTTGCGCCGGCTTTCCGGTGACGCATCGCTACGGTGTAAGATAGCGGCCATTTTCAACAGGCAGGTACCTTCATGAGTTTCAATCTGGCCAACAAGAGCTTCGAGGAACGGGCGCAGATCGAGGCAGAGAAGGCGCGGTTGTTCGAAATGTGGCAGAGCAACCTGGGCAAGGCCAAGGGCGAAGCGGCCCGGCTGATTTCCGAAAAGCCACGGCGCAAGGGTAAATGGGCCGAGTGGGTGCGTGCCGAGCTTGAAGGCATGTCGCCGCCCGAATACGCCAGCATGGTGCGCAGTGAGGTCAACAAGATGATGGCCGCCGCCAACAACAGCCGCTGAGGCTGTCTACCTGCCAGCGCCCGCAGCCGTCGGCAAATCCAGCGTGCCTTCGTCGGTGAAGCGGACGGTGCCCAGCCACCCGCCTGCCAGTTTGCCGCGCAGTACATAGGGTAGCCCTTGCAGCGAATTGCGCTGGCCCAGGCCATAGGCCTGGCGCAGGAAGGAAAACGCGGTGACGCTGACCGGCACTACGATCACTGCCTCGTCGAAACGGCCTATATGCCCCTGCTGGTCACTCACACCGGCGGCCAGCGGCTGGCCGTTGACCTGCAGGTCGAGCGCGATGCCGTTGTAGTCGATCGGGGTTTCGTTAGGGTTCTGTACGCGTATTTTCACCGCCATGCGCAGTTCCAGCTCCTGGCCGGGCAGCGGCTCGATGCCAATCACGCTGATGTTGAGCGGGTCGCGCGCCTGGAACAACGCACAGGCGCTGAGGCCGAACGCCAACAGCAGTACCAGGCAGCCGCGGGCACAGCGGTGCAAATGGGCAGTCATGGGTTGCAACCTTGCCAGAAGAATTCAAGCGTCAGTGTGGCAAATGCTCTCTGACGTTGAAAGTGGCGTGCACAATGAAAGATACTGTTTCTCATTAACGCCCGACAATTCCTCTTACTGGCCTTTCTCCTACCTCATGCTGACGTCTCCCGTGTCTGGTCTGCTGGCGAGTTTCCAGGAGCACTACGACGACCTCCTGCAGTTCCTGACCCGGCGCATGAGCGATCGCCAGCGCGCCGCCGACGTCGCGCAGGAGACGTACCTGAAGCTGGTGAAGATCGACCAGCAAGCGGTCCCGGTGCTGCATGCGCGCAGTTTCATCTTTCGGGTCGCGGGCAACCTGGCGATCGATGCCTTGCGCCGTGAGCAACGCAACGCTGCCCGTCACGATGACAGCGATGGCACAGGGGAGGTGGCCTGCCCGGCGCCGGCGCCCGAGGCGGCGTTGCTTGCCCGCGAGCGCCTGCAGATACTCGACGAGGCGCTGTTGCAGCTGCCCAGCAACGCCCGCCAGGCGCTGTTGCTCAACCGCATCGAAGGCCTGACCCAGGCACAGATTGCACAACGGCTGGGCGTTTCCGAAAGCATGGTGGCAAAATACATCGGCCAGGCACTGCGCCATTGCCGTGACTGGCTCAAACACAACCATGACTGAGCCTTACGCCATGCCTGCAGCCCAACCGCTCAGCGACCTCAGCGACGATGCTATCGATTGGCAGGTGCTGTTGCACGCGGGCAATGCCACGGCGGCGGACCACGCCCGCTATCAGCGGTGGTGCGCATTGAGCCCGGCGCATGCCGAGGCGGCGCGCGAGGCGCAAGCGCTGTGGCAAGACATTGGCCACACCCCGACCGCCCAGGTTGTCGCGCCACCACCCGTTCGGCGCCGACGGCACTGGGCGGCCGGCTTGGCGGCCTCGGTGGTGGTGATGGCCGCAGGCTTTACCGGCTGGCAGCAGGCCCCAATCTGGCTGGCGGACTACCACACCGGGCTGGGGCAGCGGCAGGCTATTACCCTGGCCGATGGCTCGCGGGTTCTGCTGAACAGCGGCAGTGCCTTGACGGTGGCATTTACCGACCGTGAGCGCCGAGTGGTACTCAATGCTGGCGAGGCCTTGTTCGAAACGGCCAACGACGCACGGCCCTTTGTGGTCGATACCGCAGGCGAGGCGGTGCGGGGCACGGCGGCGACGTTCAGCGTGCGCCGCGATGGCCGCGTGGTGCTGGCCCAGGGCGAGGCCACGGTGGGTGAGCGCAGGGTGCCGGTGTCGCCCGATGCCAGCGCACAGACCGCCTGGCAGCGCGGCAAGCTGATTTTCAACGGCAAGCCGCTGGGGCAGGTGCTGGCAGAGCTTGAGCGTTACCAGCAGGGGCGCATTTTGCTGTCCGATACCACGCTGGCTGCCCTGGAAGTGAGCGGGGTGTTCGACCTCGATGAGCCCCAGGCACTGCTGCGTACCTTGGAGCAGCGTTATGGCCTGAAGGTCACCTACCTGCCCTGGTTGGCCGTGGTGCACTGAGCCTGCAAAAAATAATCGAAATATTTTTCATCTGCCGCTGCAAGTTCATCCAGGCCAGATCGTCGTAGTGGGACTGCTCAGCAACCCATTCTCATTTACGACTTGTCTGGAAGCTCATTCGTGGCCCTTACGCTCAAGCCCTTGCACCGCCGCAGCGGTTCTCTCCATCACGCCTTGCTGTCTTGCAGTGCCCTGGCCATGCTGGCTGGCCCGCTGCAGGCGTTGGCCTCGACCGCTGCGCAAGCGGCCCAGGTCGAAGCCCGCCAGGTGCAGTTGGACGTGCCGGCCCAGCCACTGGACCAGGCCCTGACGGCGTTCGCCGACCAGGCCGGTTTGCACTTGCTGTACACCACCGGTGATGTGTCGGGCCTGAATAGCCAGGCCTTGCAGGGCAGCTACAGCATCGAGCAGGCGTTGCAGCAGTTGCTGGCCGGCAGCGGCATGGGCTGGCAGTTCAGCGATGCCCGCACCGTCACGCTGCGCAAGGCGGACACTGCGCCGCAGGCTGTCAACTTGAAGCCCATCGAAGTCAGCGTCGCCTCGCGCACGAGCACCGCCATCAGTGAAATCCCCGGCACCGTCTGGGTGGTCGACCAGCAGCAACTGCGCGAGCAGATCGACAGCGGTGTGAGCCTGAAGGAAGCCATCGGCAAGCTGGTGCCGGGCCTGGACCTGGCCCCAGAGGGGCGCACCAACTACGGCCAGAACATGCGTGGGCGCAATGTGCTGGTGATGATCGACGGGGTCAGCCAGAACAGCTCGCGCGGCCTGTCGCGCCAGTTCGACAGTATTTCGCCGTTCAACGTCGAGCGTGTCGAAGTGCTGTCGGGTGCCAGTGCCCTCTACGGGGGTGGCGCCACCGGCGGCATCATCAACATCGTGACCAAGAAGGGCGAGCCCGGCCCGGCACGCTTCGAGACCCAATTAGGTGCCAGCAGCGGTTTCAACAACAGTGACGACCTGGCCACCCGCATCGCCCAGTCGATCAGCGGCGGCAACGAGCGGGTCAGCGCCCGCCTGGGCATCTCCGGCGAGCAGAATGAAGCCTTTTACGACGGCGCTGGCGACCAGATATTCATCGACAATACCCAGACCGACCTGCAGTACAACCGCACAATCGACGTGCTCGGCACCTTGGGCCTGACCCTGACCGACGAGCAGAGCCTGGACCTGCTGGCCCAGTACTACGACTCGGGCAACCACGGCAGCACGGGTATCTACTTCCCCAACCTCAACCACAACGCCCCCTCGGACCTGGAAGACGCCGAACTGCGCAGCGGCTATTCCTCCGACCTAGAGCCACGCACCCGGCGCCTGTTGCTCAACGCCAACTACCATCACACCGATGTGCTGGGCCAGGACTTCTACCTGCAGGCCTCGTACCGCAAGGAAGACGACAACTTCTACCCGTTTCCGTACTACAACCGCGCCACCCCCACCGGGTCGCGCGGGGTGTACTTCGCCGCATCACAACAGAACTTCGAAGTCACCAGCCTCAAAGGCCTGTTCGCCAAACAATGGGATGCGCTCAAGCTGACCTACGGCGTCGACCTGGACCGCGAGCGCTTCAACGCCGAACAGACCACCTTCGATGCCCTGACGTCATCCGAAAGCGGTGGCCTGGAAATGGACAAGGCCAGCAAGGCCGCGCGTTACCCCAGTTACCGGGTTGACGGTGTGTCGGTGTACGCCCAGCTCGACTGGCATGCCACCGACAACCTGACCTTGTCCGGTGGCGCGCGGCGCCAGCAGATGGACGTGGATGTCAGCGATTTCAAAGGCGTACCCGGCGGCAGCAACGATTATCAGGTCAGCCTGTACAACGTCGGCGCCATTTACGATTTCAAGAATGGCCATCAGCTGTGGACCAACTACGGTGAAGGTTTCGACCTGCCAGACCCGGCCAAGTACTACGGCAAGCCAGGCCTGAGCGTCGCCGACAACCCGCTGGCCGGTATCAAGAGCCGCCAGGTCGAACTCGGCTGGCGCTTTGCCGACCTGGACTGGGACGCCCAGGCGGCGCTGTACTACATCTGGTCGGACAAGATCATCAACGTCGACTCGCAAACGCTGACCATCAACGTCGAAGAGCAGAAAAGCCGCGACTTTGGTTTCGAAGGTGCGTTGACCCGTCACTTCCAGAGCGGTTGGGAGGCCGGTGGTACCTTGCACCTGACCCGTTCCGAAGAAGAGGCCGCCAACGGTGGCTGGAACAAGCGCGATGCCCGCTATGCGTCGCTGTCCAAGTCCACCGCGTTCGTCGGCTGGAAGGGCGATGGCCGCAGTGCGCGGCTGCAGGCCAACCACGCATTCAGCCTCAAGGACGATGCCGATCACGAAATCGACGGCTACACCACCTTCGACCTGCTGGGCAGCCAGGACACTGGCTTCGGCACCTTCAGTGCAGGCATCCAGAACTTGCTGGACAAGCAGTACAGCACGGTCTGGGGGCAGCGTGCGACGTTGTTCTATGCACCGACCTATGGGCCAGCGTACCTGTATGACTACCAAGGGCGTGGGCGCACCTACACCCTGACCTGGAGCATGGCCTACTGATTGGCGCAGCCTGAAAACCCTTGGGCTACAGTGACGGGCAGCCCCCTTTGCCGAGGTGTCCGTCATGCGTCGATCGCTGTGCCTGTTGTCCGTGTGCCTGGCCCTGCCGCTGCAGGCCCAGGAAAAGGTCGTCAACCTCTACAGCTGGGCCGACTATGTCGCCCCGCAAACCCTCCAGCGCTTCGAGCGCGAAACCGGCTACAAGGTGCGCTACGACACCTTCGACACCACCGAGGTGCTGGAGACCAAGCTGCTGACCGGGGGCAGCGGCTACGATGTGGTGGTGCCGTCATCCACCGTGCTGGCCCGTGCCCTCAAGGCCAATGCCCTGCAGCCGCTCGAAGCCCAGGCCATGCCGGGTTATGCCAACCTCGACCAGGACCTGCTGGCCAAGCTGGCCGAGGCCGACCCCGGCAACCGCTATGCGGTGCCCTACACCTGGGGCACTTTGGGCCTGGGGGTGAACGTCGAGGCCGTACGCCAGCGCCTGGGCGATGTGCCGCTGGACAGCCTCGACCTGTTGTTCAAGCCCGAGTACGCCACCCGCCTGAAGGACTGCGGCATCGCCATGCCCGACTCGCCGCAGGAAGTGATCGGCCTGACCTTGAACTACCTGGGCAAGGACCCCTACAGCCAGGACAAAACCGACCTTGCAGCGGCGCAGAAACTGCTGAACCAGCTGCAGCCTTCGATCCGCTATGTCGCCAACGGCCGGCAGATCAGCGACCTGGCCAACGGCAGTGTATGCCTGGCACTGACCTACAACGGCGATGCGGCGATGGCCGCTGACCAGGCCCGCCGTGCGGGCAAGCCCTTCGAGCTGATCTACCGCATCCCCCAGGAAGGCACCGTGGTCTGGCAAGACAACCTGGTCATCCCCAAGGATGCGCCGCACCCTGAAGCGGCTCGGGCGTTCATCGCCTTCATGCTCAAGCCGGAGTCGGTTGCGGCACTGACCAACACGCTGTTCTTCGCCAATGCCAATCGCGCAGCCACGCCCTTGGTGGACGAAGCCGTGCGCAACGACCCGGACATCTACCCGCCTACCCAGGTACGTAAGCGGCTGTATGCCGACCGCAGCATGGCGCTTTCCGACCTGCGCCAACGCAACCGCCTGTGGATGGCCTTTCGCAGCGGCCAGTAAACCCGCCCGTGCGGGTCCATACTGAAACATCAGGAATTATCTCCAGCTGCATTCACACTTTTGCCGCGAACCCCTCGCGCCTTAGGCTATCAAACGCACAAGGCGCGGCATTTTCGTACAGGAGGTGAAGCATGAACCTGACCCTGCCAATCCTGGCCATCGGCCTGGCGTTGTGTATGCCCGCGCGCGCCGCGCCGGTTGCGCCCTTGCAGCTCGCTGCCAGCAACAACAACCCGTACAACAGCCCGATCCAGCGTGCCAACCCTAACAGTCGGCAAGGCAGCATGCCTGCCACACCGCCGGTGCGCGGCCCTTCGACCGACCCCTATCAGCGCACGCCGTCACTGGACAACCGCGGCATTGGCAACGGCGACAACCTGCGTCGTCAACAGCAGACCCCCAGTCTGGAACCCACCCGGCCACCGCGCGATAACCCACGCGCGCCGTGAGCCCCGTTGCAAGGAACCCTGCATGACCAGAGCTACCTGGCTGACCACCGTGACCGCTGCCGCGCTGCTGCCTTTGCTGGCGCAAGCGGCCTCCGAACAGCAGTTCCCCAGCGAGCAAGGGCAGTTGACCGTCAATACCGTGGCCGACGGCCTGCGCAACCCTTGGGCACTGGCCTTCCTGCCCGGTGGCAAAGACATGCTGGTCACCGAACGCCCCGGCAACTTGCGGCTGGTGAACGCCGAAGGCAAGGTCGGCCCGCCCATCAGCGGTGTGCCCAAGGTCTGGGCCGAGGGCCAGGGCGGCTTGCTGGATGTGGTGTTGTCGCCGGCATTCGGCAAGGACCGTACCGTTTACCTGTCCTATGCCGAAGCGGGCGATGACGGCAAGGCCGGTACGGCGGTTGGCCGGGGCCAGTTGTCTGAAGACCGCGCGCGGCTGGAGAACTTCACCGTGATCTTCCGCCAGCAGCCCAAACTGTCGGTGGGCAACCACTTCGGCTCGCGGCTGGTGTTCGACCGTGAGGGTTATCTGTTCATCGCCTTGGGCGAGAACAACCAACGGCCGACCGCCCAGGACCTCGACAAGCTGCAAGGCAAGATCGTGCGCATTCTGCCCGACGGCGAAGTGCCCAAGGACAACCCCTTCGTCGGCCAGGACAACGTGCGGCCCGAGATCTGGTCGTTCGGCCACCGTAACCAGCAGGGGGCGGCGCTCAACCCTTGGACAGACACGCTCTGGACCCATGAGCACGGCCCGCGTGGCGGTGACGAAATCAATATTCCGCAGCCCGGCAAAAACTACGGTTGGCCGATTGCTACCCACGGCATCAACTACTCGCTGCTGCCGATCCCGGAGGCCAAGGGCAAGCATGTACAGGGCATGGTCGACCCGCACCATGTCTGGGAGAAGTCCCCTGGCATCAGCGGCATGGCGTTCTACGACAGCCCGACATTCAAGGGCTGGGACCATAATCTGTTCATTGGTGCGCTGGCCAGCCAGGAGCTGATTCGTCTCCAGCTCAAGGGCGACAAGGTCGTGCACGAGGAGCGCTTGCTGGGGGACCTCAAGGCACGTATCCGTGATGTGCGGGTAGGGCCGGATGGCTACTTGTATGTACTGACCGACGACAAGGACGGCCAATTGTTGAAAGTGGGCCTCAACGAAGGCTGAGGGGCAGGGCCGGCTTGCCGGCGAGGGGGGCGGTACTGATAATGCCGCATGACCTCAGACCCGCAGACCCTCTACCAACAAGCCCTGGCCGACCACGGCTATGTCCACGACCCTGCACAGGCCGATGCGGTCAACGCGCTGCAGGCCTGTTTCGAGGCAGTGGCACACGGTCGCCCGACCCAGGGCATCTACCTCTGGGGCCCGGTCGGCCGTGGCAAGACCTGGCTGATGGACCAGTTTCACCGCTGCCTGCAGCTGCCCAGCCGACGCCAGCACTTTCACCATTTCATGGCCTGGGTGCACCAGCGCCTGTTCCAGCTCAACGGCACCGCTGACCCGCTGCTGGCCCTGGCCCGTGAATTGGCCAGGCAGATACGTGTGCTGTGTTTCGACGAGTTGTTCGTCAACGACATCGGCGATGCGATCATCCTCGGGCGGCTGTTCCAGGTACTGTTCGATCAGGGCGTGGTGATCGTCGCCACCTCCAACCAGCCACCAGACCAGCTCTACCGCGACGGCTTCAACCGTGACCGCTTCGTGCCGGCAATTGCGGCCATCGAGCGGCACATGCGGGTGCTGTCGGTGGCCGGTGAGCAGGACCATCGCTTGCACCCGGGCGCGCAGCACCAGCGTTACTGGGTGGTCGAACCCGGTGAGCGAGGGGTGCTCGCCGAGGTGTTTCGCCAACTCAGCCCGGCAGACCCGGGCAGCGACCAGCCATTGGCCATAGGCTCAAGGCAGATCACGGTCATCCGGCGCAGCGAGCAGGCCATCTGGTGCCGCTTTGGCGACCTCTGCGAGCAACCCTTGGCGGCCACCGAGTTCATGGCGTTGTGTGACCGCTTCCCCTCGATTCTGCTGGAAGGGGTACCGGCGTTGGGTGGTGAACAACGGGCCGGCCGCATCGCCCGGGGTACAGAAGATGGCGCGGCGCGGGTCGCGGCAGGGGACCGTGAGCTGCCGGCGCTGTCGCCCAAGGACGATGCGGTGCGCCGGTTCATTGCGCTGGTCGACGAATGCTACGACCGCCGTGTGGCGTTGTATGTAGAGGCGCAGGTACCGCTCGATGCGCTGTACACGCAAGGGTACCTGGCGTTCCCGTACCAACGCACCCTGAGCCGCTTGCGCGAGATGCAACTGCAGCGCTTCGGCTCGTAGGCTTAGCGCTCCAGCCACTCGATCAGGGTCCGGTTGAACCGCACCGGCTCTTCGATCTGCGGCGCGTGGCCCATGCCTTCGAATGTCACCAGTTCACCCTGGGGGATCAGCTTGGCCACCTGCGGCCCCAGCACCTGGTACTTGCCCAACTGTGCCTTGACTTCTGGCGGTGCGATATCGCTGCCAATGGCCGTGGTGTCCTGATCGCCGATCAGCAGCAGGGTCGGCATCTTCAGGTCCTTGAACTCGTGGTACACCGGTTGGGTGAAGATCATGTCGTAGATCAGCGCCGAGTTCCACGCCACTGCTTCGTGGCCCGGGCCTTGGTTCAGGCCTACCAGCATCTGCACCCAGCGCTCGTACTCCGGCTTCCAGCGCCCGGCGTAGTACGTCTTGCGCTCATACTCACGTACCCCTGCGGCATCGAGCTTGAGCTCCCGTGCATACCACTGGTCCACCGTACGATACGGCACGCCCAGGGCTTTCCAGTCCTCAAGGCCGATCGGGTTGACCATCGCCAGGCGCTCGACCTGCTGCGGGTACATCAGTGCATAGCGGGTGGCGAGCATGCCGCCTGTGGAGTGGCCCAGCACAATGGCCTGCTTCACACCCAACTGGTCGAGCAGGGCATGGGTGTTGTCTGCCAGTTGCTGGAAGCTGTATTGGTAATACGCGGGTTTGCTGGAGGTGCAGAAGCCGACCTGGTCCGGGGCGATGACCCGGTAGCCGGCCTTGCTCAGGGCATTGATGGTGGTTTCCCAGGTGGCGGCGCAGAAGTTCTTGCCATGCATCAGCAGCACGCTGCGGCCGTTGGCCTGACCTTGGGCAGGCACGTCCATGTAGCCCATCTGCAGGGGTTGGCCCTGGGATTTGAAATCGAAATGCTTGAGCGGGTGAGGGTAGCTGAACCCTTCGAGCTGTTTACCGTAGGTGGGCGACTCGGCGGCGATGGCCGGGCCGCCGACAAGGCAGGCCAGAGCCAGGGCGGTTGCGCGCAGCATGGGGGCACTCCGTGTAGGGCCATGTAGGAATTGGCGACTGTAACAGTGAGTTGACCCCCGCAAGCGGCAAAGGTGTTACCAGGCGTGAAACCAGCCCAGGGTGAGCATGGCCACCACCGCGTAACGGCCGGCCTTGGCCAGGGTTACCAGCAGCATGAAGCGCCAGAACGGCTCGCGCATGATCCCGGCGATCAGGGTGAGCGGGTCGCCGATCACTGGCATCCAGCTCAGCAGCAGCGACCACTGCCCCCACCGCTGGTAGCGCTGCTGGGCACGCTCCAGCTGGACGGCGCTGAACGGGAACCAACGCTTGTCACGCCAGTGTTCGATGGCCCGCCCCAGTAGCCAGTTGACCACCGAGCCGAGCACATTGCCCAGGGTAGCCACCAGCAGCAAGGTTACCCAGGCATCGGGCTGGCGCAGCAGCAAGCCGACCAGCACCGCCTCCGATTGCAGCGGCAGCAGGGTGGCGGCGCCGAAGGCGCTGAAAAACAGCGCCCATAGGCTGAGCATCAGTAGTTGGCGACCACGGTGTCCTTGCCATCCTGGGTCACGCCGATGACCTGGTAGGCGTCTTTGTGGTCACCCATTTCCATGCCCGGCGAGCCCATGGGCATGCCCGGCACGGCCAGGCCCTTGAGGTCGTTTCGCTTGGCCAGCAGGCGAACCTGTTCGGCCGGTACATGGCCTTCGACGAACTTGCCGTCGATCACCCCGGTATGGCACGAGGCCAGGCGCGGCGCTACGCCCAGGCGTTGCTTGACCGCGCTCATATTGGGTTCGACGTGGTCATTGACGGTGAAGCCGTTGTCGCGCAGGTGGCTGATCCAGGCCTTGCAGCAGCCGCAGTTGGGGTCGCGGTACACATCGATGGTTTCGGCGGCCTGGGCCAGGCCGGTGATGGCCAGCAGGCCGACGGTGAGCAGGTGTTTGCGCAGCATGGTGAAGCACTCCTTTAGAAACGCAGGCGGATACCGGCCACCAGGCGGGTCTGGCCTGTGTCTTCGCCGTCTTCGCGGGCCTGATCGGCGCGGTTGCCGTGCAGGCGATTGAAACTGACCCCGAGGTAGGGCGCAAAGCCACGGCTGATCTCGTAGCGCAGGCGCAGGCCGACCTCGCTGTCAGCCAGCCCTGTGCCTTGCTCACGGCCGCCATCGTTGCGGCCGAAGAAGTTGGCTTCCAGGGTGGGTTCGAGTATCCAGCGGTTGGTCAGCAGCATAGCGTAAGCGGCTTCCAGGCGCAGCGCGGTCTGTTGCCGCTCGCCGGCATAGGCGGTGGCCTCCAGCTCTACGCCATACAGCGGTGTGCCCTGGATGCCGAAGGCTGCCCAGGCCTGGCCGCTGGCGGGCTTGAAGTCTTGGCGCAGGCCGCCGACCAGTTCCCACCAGGGGCTGATGGCGTGGCCCCACAGCGCCTGCAGTTCGGCCTTGTGGGTCTGGCCTTGCTCGCGCTCGCCTTCGCTGCGCAGCCACAGCCGGTCGATATCGCCGCCGACCCAGGCGCTGGCGTTCCAGTTCAAGGCACTGCCGTTGTCCACATGCTGGTATTCGAGCTGGTCGACGATCACTGCCCAGTTGAGCGCGCGGTCATGCACCTGGTGCCCTGGCAGCGGCGCGAAGGCGGCGTGGCGGTCGGCGTCGCTGAGCATCGGCAATGGCGTGCGCGGTTGCTGCGCAGGCGGCGTGGCATGGTTCATCTGGCGGTGGTCCATGGGCATGGCGCCGTGGTCCATGTGCTGCATGCCGGCGGCCAGGACGCGCTCACTGGCGAGCAATGCCAGCAGGGCTACGCCGGTGATGATGCGGCGGTTGTTGGGCTCATTCATCGACCCGTACCTCGCGGAACATGCCGGTCTCCATGTGGTAGAGCAGGTGGCAGTGGTAGGCCCAGCGGCCCAGGGCGTCGGCAGTGACTCGGTACGAGCGGCGGCTGCCGGGCGGGATGTCGACGGTATGCTTGCGCACCTGAAAGCGCCCGTGCTCGTCCTCCAGGTCGCTCCACATGCCGTGCAGGTGGATGGGGTGGGTCATCATGGTGTCGTTGACCAGGGTGATGCGCACGCGCTCGCCGTAGGTCAGGCGCAACGGTGCGGCATCGCTGAACTTGACCCCGTCGAACGACCAGGCGAAGCGCTCCATGTGGCCGGTCAGGTGCAGCTCGATGTCGCGTGACGGTTCGCGGCCGTCGGGGTCGGGGTAGGGGCTGCGCAGGTCGGCGTAGGTCAGCACCCGCCTGCCATTACCGCGCAGGCCGATGCCTGGGTCGGCAAGGTTGGGCTGTGGGGCCATGGTTTGCATGTCCACCAGTGGGTTGTCGGTTTCGCTGGCCGGGTGCTGCTGCATGGCGGGCATGGCCGAATGGTCCATGCCGGCCATATTGCTGTGGTCCATGCCGGCCATGGCGCCGTGGCCCATGTCGGCCATGTTCAGCACCGGCCGAGGGTCGGGCTGCGGCACCGGTGCCTGCAAGCCGCTGGCGCGGGCCAGGGTGCCGCGGGCGTAGCCGCTGCGGTCCATGCTCTGGGCGTACAGGGTGTAGGCGGGCAGGTTGCCGACGGTTACCAGCACGTCGTAGGTTTCGGCCACGGCGATGCGCAGTTCGTCCACGCTGACCGGCGTCACCGGCAGGCCGTCGGCGGCGATCACCGTCAGCTTCAGGCCGGGGATGCGAAAGTCGAAATAGGTCATGGCCGAGGCATTGATCAGCCGCAGGCGCACGGTTTCACCCGGTTGGAACAGGCAGGTGAAGTTGCCGTCCGGCGGCTGGCCATTGAGCAGGTAGGTGTAGGTGGCTGCGCTGATATCGGCAAGGTCGGTGGGGCTCATGCGCATGCTTGCCCAGCCCATGCGTTCGGCGACCGTAGCGCCCCAGCCATTGTCAGCCACGTCATCGATGAAGTCACCGAGCGTGCGCTTGTGGTAGTTGAAGGCGTCGGACTGCTTCTTCAGGGTCGCCAGCAGCTGCTCGGGAGGTTGGTCCGACCAGTCGCTGAACAGCAGCACATGGTCACGCTGGTAGCGGTGCGCCTCGGCTTCGCGGGGTTCGATGACGATCGCCCCATACACCCCCGCCTGCTCCTGCAGCCCGGAATGGCTGTGGTACCAATAGGTGCCGCTTTGGCGCAGGGTGAACTGGTAGAGGTAGCTGCCCCCAGGCTCGATACCGGCAAAGCTCAGGCCAGGGACGCCGTCCATGTTGGCCGGCAGAAGGATGCCATGCCAGTGGATCGAGGTGGCCTGATCGAGGTGGTTGCGCACGCGCAGGCTGACCGTATCACCTTCGCGCCAGCGCAGCACCGGGCCGGGCAGGCTGTTATTGACGGTTAGGGCTGTGCGCGGGCGGCCGGTGATATTGACGGCGCTCTGGCCGACCGACAGCTCGAAGTGCTGCCCGGCCAGGTCGCGGCCATCGGCTGCCTGGGCCAACGGCCGCCACAGGCCCAGGCCTGCCAGTGTGGTGGCGGCGCCCAGGCCTTTGACGAAGGTACGACGGGAGGGGGTGCGCAACATGGCGAGGCCTCATGCGAGAGAGCCCCGATGTTCGCCTGTGCCGGCTGTCAGCCAGCTGAGCTGCACATTACAGCGTTGTCAGGCGGCGGCTTCTTCGTGGCGCAGGTCGCGCATCAGCAGGCCGTACTCCAGGGAGACCTGTTCAGGGATCGGCAGGTACACCACATGGCCGTCCCCTGGGGCCACTTCGAGGGCTTGCTGCTGGCGGCCGCACAGGCGGTGCAGGTCGAAATGGTAGTTGCCACGCGGTGTCATCAGCTCCAGGTGGTCGCCCACGGCGAAGCGGTTCTTGACCTTGACCTCGGCCAGGCCGTCCACGCGCGCGCCGGTCAGTTCGCCGACGAACTGCTGGCGTTCGGACAGTGAGTTGCCACGCTGGTAGTTCTGGTACTCGTCGTGCACATGCCGGCGCAGAAAACCTTCGGTGTAACCGCGCTGGGCCAGGGATTCAAGGTTGTCCATCAGGGCGCGATCGAAAGGCCGGCCGGCCACGGCGTCATCGATCGCCTGGCGGTACGACTGCACCGCGCGGGCGCAGTAAAAGTGCGACTTGGTCCGGCCCTCGATCTTCAGCGAGTGCACGCCCATGCCGGCCAGGCGCCCGACGTGCTGGATGGCGCGCAGGTCCTTGGCGTTCATGATGTAGGTGCCGTGCTCGTCCTCGAACGCCGGCATCGCGTCGTCTGGGCGGTTGCTTTCGTGCAGCAGGAAGACGTGCTCGGTGGGCGCACCGAGGCCCAGGGTCGGCTCGACCTGGCGCACGATGTCGCCCGTGGCATCTTCGCCGGCGGGCGTGGCTTGGTACTTCCAGCGGCAGGCATTGGTGCAACTGCCCTGGTTGGCGTCGCGCTTGTTGAGGTAGCCCGACAGCAGGCAGCGGCCGGAATAGGCCATGCACAGCGCGCCGTGGACGAAAACCTCCAGCTCCATGCCCGGCACCTGCTGGCGGATTTCTTCGATCTCCTCCAGCGACAGCTCCCGCGACAAAATCACTCGGCGTATCCCCTGCTGTTGCCAGAACTGCACGCTGGCCCAGTTGACCGTGTTGGCCTGCACCGACAGGTGTACTGGCATCTCTGGGTAGTGCTGGCGCACCAGCATGATCAGGCCGGGGTCGGACATGATCAGCGCATCCGGTGCCATCGCGATCACCGGTGCGAGGTCCTTGAGGAAAGTCTTGAGCTTGGCATTGTGCGGGGCGATGTTGACCACCACGTAGAAGTGCTTGCCCAGGGCATGCGCTTCCTGGATGCCCAGCGCCAGGTTGGCGTGGTCGAATTCGTTGTTGCGCACCCGCAAGCTGTAGCGCGGCTGGCCGGCATAGACCGCGTCGGCGCCATAGGCGAAGGCATAACGCATGCTCTTGAGGGAGCCGGCGGGGGCCAGCAGTTCGGGCTTGGCGGGAGGGTTCATGGACGCACCGGGGCAAAAGGTGCGGATGCTAAGCATCTGCCGGCCACAGCGTATTGACCTGAATCAACGGAGCAGCGGCACTTTTGCGGCAGCGGCGGGCACTAATGTCCAAGAACCCGCGAGGAAGTGCCATGAACCCAACCGCTCTACAGAACAAAGCCCTGGCAGTCCTCCTGACGCTGGTGACCATTGCCTTCGTCTGGATCCTGCTGCCGTACTACGGTGCGATCTTCTGGGCGGTGATACTGGGCATCCTGTTTGCCCCCTTGCAGCGGAACCTGCTGATCCGCTTTGGGCGGCGGCGCAACCTGGCAGCGTTCACCACCTTGATGGTGTGCCTGCTGGTGGCGGTGCTGCCGGTCATCATCACCAGTGCCCTGCTGGTGCAGGAGGGCGCCACGCTGTACCAGCGCATCGAGAGTGGGCAACTGGATATCGCCGGCTACGTCGAGCGCGGCAAGGACATGCTGCCGGCCTTCGCGCAAAACAGCCTGGACAGCATGGGCATGGGTAACTTGGATGGGCTGCGCGACAAGATCACCAAGTGGGCCACGCAGGGTAGCCAGGTGCTGGCCAGCCAGGCATTCAACTTTGGCCAGGGCACGTTCGAGTTTCTGATCAGCTTCGGCATCATGATGTACCTGCTGTTCTTTTTTCTGCGTGAGGGGCCGGAAGTCGCCAGGCGAGTGCGGTTGGCGGTGCCACTGCCCGAGCACCAGAAGCGCCGGTTGCAGTTGAAGTTCAACCGTGTGGTGCGGGCGACGGTCAAGGGCAACGTGCTGGTTGCCATTACCCAGGGCGCGCTGGGCGGTCTGATCTTCTGGGTGCTGGATATTCCGAGTGCGCTGGTGTGGGCGGTACTGATGGCGTTTCTGTCGCTGTTGCCAGCGGTGGGGGCGGGCATCGTGTGGGCGCCGGTGGCGGCGTACTTCCTGCTGACCGGGGCGATTTTGCCGGGGGTGATCCTGAGCGCGTTCGGCGTGCTGGTGATCGGCCTGGTGGACAACGTGCTGCGGCCGATTCTGGTGGGCAAGGATACGCGCATGCCAGACTACCTGATCCTGGTTTCCACCTTGGGCGGGCTGGCGGTGTTCGGGCTCAACGGGTTCGTGATCGGGCCGTTGATCGCGGCGTTGTTCGTGTCGAGCTGGGCGATTTTTGCCGCGACCAAGCCGCAGGTGCAGTTGCCGGAATAAAGGTTGCGCCGCTGATGCTGGACGCTGGGCAGGGGCTTTCGTTTACCCTGTAGCCGTTATCTGCCTACGATGCCCGAGTATGGATACCCGCCACAGCGACAAACCCGGCTTCACCTACCAGGCGGTCTACCGCTACCTGCTCGACTGGATCGAGGCGGCGCCCTGCGACGTGGAGCAGCGCATGCCGTCGCTGCGTGATCTGGCCCAACGGCTGAGTGTTTCGGTCTCCAGCACCAAGTACGCCTATGCGCTGCTTGAGGACCAGGGGCGGGTGATTGCGCGGCCCAAGCGGGGCTACTTCACCTTCACCCGCAGCGCGCCGTTGCGCAGGGAGCCCTCCTCGAGCTTGCTCGACACCGTGTTTGCCAGCGCACGCCAGCCTGGCATGCTGGCCCTTGGCAGTGATGCGCCGGCCATGCTGCTGTCGCTGGATACACCGCTGCTGATGATCGAACGGGAGTTGGCGCGCCAATACCCGCGTGCCCAAGTGCCGCTGTATCAACCGTTCGGTGAACCTGAATTGCGCAGCGTGCTGGCGGGCATTTATACCCGCTCGGCGCAGCGTTGCTGGCAAGCCGAGCACGTGTTCATCGGTGCCGACCTGCGCAGCATGCTGGAGCTGGCGGTGCGTGCCCTGAACCTCGAGGGTGAGGTGGCGCTGGTCGAGTCGCCCTGCAGCTGGGCGGTACTGAGGCAGTTGCAGGCCGCGCGCATGACCATCATCGAAGTGCCCTTGGGCGACGACGGTCGGTTCGACCTGCAGCAGTTGCATCAACTGCTGAGCAACGCGCCGGTACGCCTGGCAGTGCTGTCGTCAACCACCAATGCGCCTCAGGGTGGCCTGATGCCGGCCGAGGACAAACTGCAGATCTGCCGCTGGCTGGCCGAGCGCGAGGTGTGGCTGTTCGAGAACGACGGGTATGGCGAACTGTGTTTCCACGAGGCGGCGCCGCGCTATCGTGATTTCGCCGACCCCGACCGGCTGTTGGTGTTCGCTGCCTTCGACAAGGTGATCGGTGCCGAGGCGCCTTATGGCTATCTGCTGTGCAAGCGCCATGCCGAGCGCTTGCAGCACGTGTTTCTGGAGCGCGGTTTTCGGTTGTCACCGATTCGCCAGAAGGCGATCGCCAAGTTGTTCACCTCGCGTCGGGTAGAGCAGCATCTGCAACGCCTGCGGCCTTTGCTGCGCGCTCGCATGCTGCACATGAAGGCGTTGCTGGAGGCCCACGGCCAAGGCTGCCTGCGTATCGTCGAGCCGCAGGGTGGGGCGAGCCTGTGGCTGGCGGCGACCCGGCCAGTGGACATGCGCCGGGTCTTCGAGCGGCTGTTGGCCCAGCGCATCGTCATCGCGCCTGGGGAAATCTTCAGCCAATGTGGCCTTTGGCAGGGCCACCTGCGGCTGTGCTACACGCTGGACTGGGACAAGGACATTGGCCAGGCGCTGCAACGCCTGGTCAAGGCGATTCAGGACGAGGCTCAGACCCCGTAGCAGTGATGCATTTCGGGGAAGGCGCCGTCGCGCACTTCGTCAGCGTAGCGGGCGCAGGCCTCGCGGATCACCTGGCCGACGTCGGCATACTGCTTGACGAAGCGTGGCACGTGTTCGCCGCCCAGCCCCAGCAGGTCTTCGGTGACCAGCACCTGGCCATCGCAAGCGGGTGAGGCGCCAATGCCGATGGTCGGTTTGTCGGTGGCCTCGGTGATGGCGCGGGCAATGGGTTCGGCCACGCCTTCGAGCACCAGGCTGAAGGCACCAGCCTCAAGGTTGGCCTGCGCATCGGCACGCAGTGCAGCGCCACTGTCGGGGCTCATGCCTTGGGCCTTGTAGCCGCCCATCACATTGATGAATTGCGGCATCAGGCCGATGTGCGCCATGACCGGTATGCCGCGCGCGACCAGAAACGCCACGGTGCTTGCCAAGGCCTGGTTGGCCTCCAGCTTTACCGCGTCGCAACCGGTGCTGGCGAGTACCTGGGCGCAGTTGCGAAACGCCTGCTCATGGGATTCCTGGTAGCTGCCGAATGGCATGTCGGCGATCACGCAGGCCAGGCGCGTGCTGTCTACGACCGCCCGGGTATGGCCAATGATTTCGTCCAGGCGCATGCCCAGGGTGGACGGGCGGCCGTAGCCGACCATCGCGGTGGAGTCACCCACCAGAATGAAATCGACCAGGGGGTCGATGACCTTGGCAATAGCGCTGGAGTAGGCCGTCAGCGAAACGATTTTCTGCCGGCCTTTCATGGCCACCAGCTGCGGTACCGTCAGCCGTCTGTTGCGGGTATGCGTGCTCATCGGTGTTCCCTTTGCGGTGTAATCGTCAGGAAAGAGGTGGCCCGATTATTGAGTTTCGCAGTCACGGCGCAATGTACAGAATGGCCCTGGAAAACAACCCAGATGTGCACCTGGGGCTGCAAGGCAACCCCAGGTGCCAAGCGCGACGGTCAGCAGGCCTGCGGCATCTCGCCCTTGGCCAGGCGCTGGTTGATATCGGCAATCACCTCGGGCAGCTCGTTGATGGTGTCGATCAGGTAGTGCGGGCGGGAACTGGCGAACAGCGCATGAATGCGCTTGCGCTCGCTTTCCAGCGCCTCGGCACTCAGCGCCTGGTAGCCTTCCCAGGTCAGGCCCAGGGCATTGCCGGAGCACACCAGGGCCACGGTCCACATGCCCGCACGACGGCCTTCGAGGATACCCGGCACGGTGTCATCGACCTTCACACAGGCCGCCACGTCATCGATGCCCAGGGCAATCACGTTGGCCAGGGCCTGGGCCGGCCATGGGCGGCCATTCGGGGTTTCGTCGGTGGCCACCACATGGTCGGCCACGTAGCCGTTCTGCGCGGCCAGCGCCACCACCTTGTCCATGACCACCTTCGGGTAACCCGAGCACGAGCCGATCTTCAGGCCGCCCTGGCGCAGGCCGGTGAGGGTGTCCAGCGCGCCGGGGATCAGCGCCGAGTGCACGGCGATTTTTTCGATCTGCAGCGGCATGAAGCGGTTGTAGAGGGCGGTGACGTCATCGTCGGTCGGGGTGCGGCCGAACACCTTGCGGTAGCGCTCGGCGATGTCTGGCACGTTGCACAGGGTGCGGATGTGGTCCCACTTGCCCATGCCCATCGGGCCACGGGCTTCTTCGATGGAGACCTGGACATCGAACTCGGCGAAGGCTTCGACGAAGATCTGCGTCGGGGCGAACGAGCCGAAATCGACCACGGTGCCGGCCCAGTCGAGGATGGCGGCTTGCAGCTGTGTTGGGTTGCTGTAGTTCATGTGCGCTAATTCCTGAAGTCGGGTGGGCAAAGGGTCAGATGGTCAGTACTTCCATTTCCCGCAGTACGTCGGCCACGGCATTTACGGCGGCCTGCATGCCGTCTGGCCCGACCACGCCGATGCAGCCGACGCGGAAGGTTTCGACCTGGGTCAGCTTGCCGGGGTAGAGGATGAAGCCCTTGGCCTTGACCCGCTCGTAGAAGTCCTTGAACTGGTAACGGGCGTCGTTCGGGGCATGGAAGGTGACGATGATCGGCGCCTGGATGTCGGCGGGCAGGAAACTGCGCAGGCCGATGGCGGCCATGCCGTCCAGCAGCGTCTTGCAGTTGTCGGCGTAGCGCTGGTGGCGGGCGGGCAGTCCGCCTTCCTCGTTGTACTGTTGCAGTGCTTCGTGCAGCGCCGCGACCACGTGGGTGGGTGGGGTGAAGCGCCACTGGCCGGTCTTGGCCATGTAGGTGTGCTGGTCGTACAGGTCCATGGCCAGGGAGTGGGCGTTGCCTTCGGCTGCGGCCAGTGCGGTTTTTTCGGCGAAGACGAAGCCCATGCCAGGTACGCCTTCCAGGCATTTGCCGGAGGCGGCGATCAGTGCCTCGAAGGGGACTGCGCGGGCATCGATCGGCAGGGCGCCGAACGAGCTCATGGCATCGATGATCAGGCGCTTGCCGTGGCGTTTGATCACCTGGGCGATCTCTGGCAGCGGGTTGAGGATGCCGGTGCTGGTTTCGCAGTGGATCAGCGCCACGTGGGTGACACCCGGGTCGGCAGCCAGCAGGCGGTCGACGTCGGCGGCGGTGGTCGGCTGGTCTTCGGCGGTTTCGAAGGTGCTGTAGGTGCGCCCCAGCACCTTGCAGATCTTCGCAAGGCGTTGGCCGTAGGCCCCATTGATCAACACCAGCACCTTGCCGTCACGCGGAACCAGAGTGCCGATGGCGGCTTCCACGGCGAAGGTGCCGCTGCCTTGCAGGGGCACGCAGTGGTGGCTGGCGCTGCCGTCGATGATCGCCAGCAATTGCTCGCAGACGCTGGCCGTGAGTTGGTTGAAGTCGCGGTCCCAGGAGCCCCAGTCCACCAGCATGGCTTGGCGGGTACGGGCTGAAGTGGTCAGGGGGCCGGGGGTCAGCAGGATCGGGGCGTTGCTCATTCCGTGGTTCCTCACAAGCGGCGGGTGGTGAGCCGAAAATCTGGCGCTGAAACTACGGAGCCAAGGTTGCAATTCACTGTGCTATCAATCAAATTGTTTGTTGTTATGCCAGCCATAAGTCGGGCCGATAGATATGAACCTGTTCCAGCTGCGTGCCTTCGATGCGGTGGCGCGTGAAGGTAGTTTCACCCGCGCTGCGGCGCGGTTGTTCATCAGCCAGCCGGCCGTCACCGGCCACGTCAAGGCGCTGGAAGAGCACTACCAGATCACCTTGTTGCGGCGTACCGCCCGGCGCGTGGAGCTGACCGAGGAGGGCACGCGGTTGGCAGCCATCACCCGCGCCATGTTCGGCCTGGCGGAGGAGGCCCAGGCCATGCTCGAGGCCAACCGGCAATTGCTGACCGGGCGTCTGGAAGTGGCCGCCGACGGCCCGCACCGGGTCATGCCGATGCTTGCCCTGCTGCGCGAGCGCTACCCGGGCATTACTGTCAACCTGCGCCTGGGCAATGCCCAGGAAACCCTGGCTGCGTTGCTCAGCGAGCATGCCGACGTGGCCGTGCTGACCGAGATTGAACCGCGCAAGGGCCTGCATTTGCAGAGCCTGTGTGAATCGCGCCTGTGCGCCTTGCTGCCGGCGGGGCATGCCTGGGCCAGTGGCGAGGGGGACTTGCCGCTGGCCGAGCTGCACCAGCAGATCATGGTGCTGCGTGAGCCGAGTTCCACCACCCGGCGTACCTTTGACAAGGCCTGCGCCAAGGCAGGCGTGCAGCCGCGGGTACTGTTGGAGCTGGACAGCCGCGAGGCAGTGACCGAAGCGGTGGCCTCGGAGCTGGGCATTGGCGTTGTGTCGTCCACTGAAGTGGCCCATGACCCCAGGGTGGTGGCTCGGCCGCTGGCCGGCGACGGCCTGCTCAACCAGCACATGATTGGCTGCCTGGAGCGCCGCCGCGAACTGCGCCTGATCCAGGCCTTCCTGAGCCTGGCGGCAGGGTTGTGATGGCTGTTTTCAACTGGGCGCCCTAACATGACCGGCACAGAACCGACAGGACTGTCGATGAGCGATAAAGACACTATCTCCATGCAACTGGTGCGCGAAGCGCTGTTGCAGACCTGCCCGAAGGGTGAACCCGATAGCGGCTTGCTGGCGCGGGCTGGCATTGCCGTCGAGCACTTGCACCTGCCCGCTGCACGGGTCAGTGCCGACGCCTATGCCCGCCTCTGGCGTTTGCTGGCGCGGCGCTGCAATGACGAGTTCTTCGCCATGGACCCGCGTGGCCTGCGCAGCGGCAGCCTGGCGTTCATGTGCCGGGCGAGCATGGGCCAGCCGAGCTTGGGCACGGCGCTGGAAACCGCGTTGGCGTTCCTGTCGCTGATGCTCGAAGACTTGCAGCCAAGCCTGGTTCGCCAGGAAGGCCTGGCCGAGATCGTCATCAACGAGCCGCGGGACGAACCCCGTCGCGCCTTCACGTATTTCACCTTCTGGATGATCGTGCATGGCGTGGCCTGCTGGCTGGCCGGGCGGCGCATCCCGATTCTGGCCATCGACCTGCGCTGCGCCGAGCCACCGTTCTGTGACGACTATCGGGTGATGTTTTCGGAGAACCTGCAGTTCGAACGCCCGCGCACGCGCATGATCATCTCCGCCGAATGCCTCGAACTGCCACTACGGCGCAGCGAGGAGGAATTGCAGCGCTTTCTTGCCGAAGCGCCGGGCAACATCCTGGTCAAATACCGTGACCCCGCAAGCCTTGGGCGGCGTATCCGCACCAACCTGCTGCGCCTGGCCCCGGAGCATTGGCCGGACGGTGACAGCCTGGCGCGCCAGTTGTGCCTGTCGCCCTCGACCCTGCGCCGGCGCCTGGCCGAGGAGGGGCAGAACTACCAAGGCTTGAAAGACAGCGTACGCCGTGAGCTGGCGATCGCCTGGTTGAGCGAGGAAGAGGCGGCCATGGGTGAGATCGCCGAGCGCCTTGGGTTTGCCGACAGCAGTTCGTTCTACAAAGCGTTTCGCAAGTGGTTTGGCTGTAACCCGGGGCACTACCGGGCATTGATTCAGGCACGCGATTCGGGGCGCTGAGGGCGCTGCCGTGGCAAGGCCTCGCGGGCCGCTTCCCTCTGCGTCTTGAGCTGACGCTTATGCAGCATGGTTGACTCCGCCCACTACCCAGGGAGCCCACCATGCCCAACCCCACCACTGGCCACGACACGTTCATTGGCGCCACGTTACCCGAGTGGCTCAAGCGCGCTTCAAAAGGCCAGATCAACACCCTGCGTACCAGCCTGAACGCGCACCATGCGAGCCAGGCACGCTTGCGTGAGCTCACGGTTGAGCTACTGCCACTCCAGCAGTTTGCCGAGCAGCACCTGGCGACGCTGCTGGATGCACCGTTGCCAGACGGGCAGGCATTTGCCCAGCTCGAATGGCTGCGGATTGCGCCGCGCTTCGGCACTCTGCCCGGCACCTTGCAGCCCACCTACGAGTACAGCCAGACGCGTGAAAACGGGCTGCTGCGGCTGATGCGCAATTTTGCTGCTGGCACGGGTTACTACCAGGGTACGGGGCTGGTTTTGCCTGGCCGCGAGCAACCTTTGAATGCGTCACTGGAGGCCTTGATCGAGGCCTGCCGCACACTGAACGTCGGCCAGCGCTATCAAGATGAGCTGGAAAGGATCTTTCACCCGTCCACCTTGGCAACGTTGGCTGAAGACAAGCGCTCAGGCCTGAAGCTTGCGACCGAAGTGGCCGCCTTGCAGGGCAGCATCAGCAGCGATGTGCAGATTGCCCTGCGTGAAGTGGCGGACCACGGTCAAGCGCATCGACAGCAAGGGCTGAAAGGTACGCCCATGCTGCTGACGGCCCTTGAGCAACCGGTGGCTGATGGCTTGCTGATCCCGTTGCATGACACTGCGGGGGATGACTGGGGCATCGTCCTGTACCTCCCCAGTGATCCTCATCTGGCGCTGCGCTTCTTTACCACTGCGCAGGCCATGAACAGCGCCCTGGCGCTGCTGCTGCAGAGCGCTGACTACCGGCAGTACTTCACTCAGATGATCAGCCTTGAGCACCGTGCAGGTTTCGTCACTACCCTTGCCAAGCGCCTGAAGGACGACCAGCCGGACTTGCAGCTCGAAGGTGCCGCCCAGGGTACGGGTATTTTCGCGCAACTGGCTTCCCAGCAAGTGCAACGGGTCAAAGGGGATGCCCGGTTGCTGCTGGTACCGACGATCGATGCCGATAGCCTGGCGGTGCGCGCCAGGCACGCTGAGTGGAAGGCCGTAGGCCTGGACCTGGTGAACCTGGCGGGGTTTTTCAGTCCGGTCGTGGGGGCCTTGTTGTTGGGGCAGCTAGTGGTCCAGACCTGCTCGGAAGTGTTCGAGGGTGTAAGGGACTGGTCCAGGGGCCATCAGCACGAAGCACTGGAGCATCTGCTGGGCCTCGCCGAAACCCTGGCTGCCACCGCTGCCACCGTGGCGGGGGGCAGTTACCTGCGCAGCGCGTTTGTCGCAAGTCTTGAGCCTGTAACACTGGGCAATGGGCGTGCTCGCCTGTGGCACTTCGACGCCGCGAACTATCGATCCATGCCAGGCACCATCGACTTGCTCGAAGAAGGGCGCTACGGCGAGGGAGGGCGTCGCTGGGTCCGTCTCGACGGACGCTACCACGAGGTGCATCAGCCAATACCCGATGGCCCCTATCGGCTGCGCCACGCCGCGGGGGAGGGGGGGTATGGGCCGATTGTGCTGCACAACGGTGAGCGAGGCTGGCGACTGATGCGCGCGCAACCGCTGACATGGCAGGAGCCTGCACGCATGCTCGATGTGCTTTGGCCGCAACATCCGCCTATCGAACCTCGACAGGCCGAGCGGATATTGCAGGTGGCGGGTGTCAATGAGGACGAGTTGCGGGGTGTGCTGGTGGAGAACCGACCTGCCCCGGTGAACCTCGGGCAAACCCTACGTGCTTTTCAGGCGCATGCACGCATTGAAACGTTCTTTGCGCGTGTTCGCCTGCAGACCCTGATGCCATCGGACAGTGCATTGCTGGCCTGGAGCGAGGGCCAGCCAGGGGTGGGCAAGGGGCTGGAGCAGACGCTGGCGCATGAGGCGCAATTGCGCCCGCAGTTGTTTGACCATCTGACAGCGCAGTCGTTTGCCGAAGACCCGTTGAGCCTGTTGGTCAAACGGGACTTCCCTACCTTGCCTGCGGCCTACGTCAACGAAGTGGCTGGCCAGGCGGGCGAAGTTGAACGTGCAATGGCGCGGGTCGAGCAACGCCTGCCGTTGTCGTGCGCAAGTGACGCGCACGCCTTGCTGCGCCTGGCACGCTTGAACCAAGCATTGGCTGGGCTTTACCTGAGCACGGCTCACAGCGACCTGACAGGCGAGTTGGTGCTCACGTTGCTGGACAGCTTCGAACTTGAAAACCTCGACATCGACTTGCGCGATGGTGCGGTGGATGGGCGTTCGATCAAACACCTGGGTAGCGGTGGGCACAGTGAGGCGGAACGCATACTGGTCCGCCATGAAGGCACGTTTGAGCTGTACAACGGCCTGGGTGAGCAGCAGGTGATTACGCTTGCCGTGCCTGGCTGCATTTTCGAGGCAATCGTTGCCGCGCTTACCCCAGCGCAGCGGGCGGCTATGCAGTTGACAGCCAAGGATTCGGCAAACCAGTTGCGCGAGCAACTGCTGAGCCGGTTACCCGCTTCGCATTCGGGGGTTGTCCGTATGCTCCGTTGGCCAGAGCAGGGCGCCTGGTTCAATCCAGGTCGCCGTCTGGACGATGGGCGCGTCGGGTACCCACTCAGCGGCCGCCCTTCGGCTGGCCCCAAGGATGAGCAGGCGATCATCCGCGACCAATTACGCTCACTCTATCCAGGCCTGGATGAGCAAGCGCTGGATGCAGAGCAGGCGCGCTTGCAGCAAGGCCCACGTCCAGTGTTCGAGGCCCTGGTGGCGTTGCAGGACGATCATGATCAACTGGTGCAGCACCTCAACCGCTGGGTCGGTGCCGAGTTGCAGGCCGGTCGGCAAGCCGCGCGCAGGTTGACGGCAGACAGCATTCTGCGGGCATGGCGGCTGCAAGGCGAAATCGTGCCGGCAGGCGAAGGGCAGCGCTTGTCGCTGAGCGGCGCGCACCTGGGCACGCTGCCGCTGTTACCCGCGCAAATCGAGTTTCATCGCATCACGGTGCTGAGCCTGAACGACTCGCAGGTCACCGATATCCCGGTCGATTTTCTTCGCCCGTTCACTGCCCTGACGCACCTGAACCTCAGTCAGAACCAGTTGTTACGCCTGCCGAGGGGTATTGCGTATCTACCGGACATTCGCGTGCTGCGTCTGGCGCATAACCAGATTCGGCTCGATGCCCAGGCAATCGAGATATTGCACGACCTGCCCAATCTTGCTCACCTTGACCTTAGCTATAACCGGCTGGAGGTGCTTGACCTGAGGCTCCATCAACTTTCCCGGTTGAGCAGCCTGAACCTTCGTCATTGCCGCTTGGGCGCCTGGCCGCAACGCCTGGAACTGTGCGGTTTGCTCGAGCGTGCTGACCTGCGCGACAACCAACTGCGCAGTGTACCGAACGAGATCCAGGAAATGCCCTATGCATTTCGGCGTGCCCTTTTGGTCGAGCGCAACCCACTGCCGGCCATGCAGCAACGTAGGCTGTATGCACTCGATGTCATCGATGAGCACGGGCACCTGCCTGAGGCTTCAGCGCTCGTTGACCTGCCCAGGGCCCGTACGCTCATGGTTGGACATGCCGACGAGGCGGCCCAGGTGACCAGGGACGCGCTATGGCAGCGGTTACTGGAGCAACCTGACAGCAGTGGGCTATTCAGGTTGCTGGCGCGCTTGGAGTTCACGGCTGACTACAGTCAGGCAGGCGGAGGGCGTGCTGCGCTGGTGGAAGGCGTGTGGTCATTGCTCGAAGCGCTGGATGGGGACCCGGTGCTTTGTCGGGACGTCTTTGAACGTGCCGCTCGGCCACTCTCCTGTTCGGACGCAGTTGCCAACCGTTTCAGTGCACTTCAACTGGTGGTGAGGCAGGCGCAGGCCGAAACCCGCGCGCTGAACCCTGAAAGCAGGGGCGAGTTGCTGGAGCTGGGCCGCCAGTTGTTTCGCCTGGACCAGCTGGAATGGGTGGCCTACCGGGACAGCCGACAGCGTCAGGCCACGGGGGAGCATTTCGACCAGTTGGCATTGGGGCTCGCCTACAAGGTGCAACTTCGCAGCCGTTTGACGCTGCCCGACCAGCCCTCTGCCATGCGCTACCCCGACGCTGCCGAGCTGACCCAGGCCCAGGTAGAGGCTGCATTCCTGCATGTTACCCGCGCACAGACCCTCGAAGCCCTTACCGATAGCCTGAGCCAGCGCGAGTTCTGGCGCCGTTACCTGCGTCAGCAACATGTCAGGATGTTCGATGCCATCAGTGCGGACTACACCCAGCGTATCATTCGGCTACAGGCTCAGCAGCCAGCCTTGTCGCCAACAGCGCTCGAGGAGCAGTTAAGCCGCCTGCGGGAACAGCAGAGCGTGGATACCGAGCGCCTGATCAGCGGGCTTACCCAGTCCTTCCTGCGTGCAGCCAAGCGCGCAGCGGGGTGAACGAGGGCGGCCAAACCGGTCATCCAGATTGACAGCTTTGGCCATTGCCGCCGCGATTGAGCGGCGCGAACATCGTCGGACTGATGGTTAAACTCCAAAAACAAGAACCAGGAGTCAGACGATGCGTGATTACGCCGAGGCCGTTCGAGCGTTCGACCTTGCCCAGGCCGCCAGCACGGCGCTGCATGGCAACCTAGCTGCCCTCAATGCCTGTGTCGAATGCTGTGATCGGCATGCCGGTGACGGCAAGCTGGCGCTGATCCACGAGGACCGCGACGGCAACAGCACGCGCCACAGCTTCGATCAGCTGAAGGCGCAAGCTGCCCGTTTTGCCAATGTGCTCAAGGCGCAGGGCGTGGGTGCCGGCGACCGGGTTGCCGGCCTGATGCCGCGTACCCCCGAGCTGCTGGTCACCATTCTCGCCACCTGGCGCCTGGGGGCGGTGTACCAGCCGCTGTTCACCGCGTTCGGGCCTAAGGCCATCGAACACCGCCTGGAGCAGTCCCACGCCCGGGTCGTCGTCACCGACAGCCACAATCGCGCCAAGCTGGACGATGTGCAGGCTTGCCCGACGATCATCACGGTCAACGCCCGCAGTGGCGAGCTGGATTTCCAACAATGCCTGGCGACGGCCTCAGCCGTCTGTGAGCCCGTCATGCGCTCGGGCGATGACCCGTTCCTGCTGATGTTCACCTCCGGCACCACCGGCCCTGCCAAACCCTTGGAGGTGCCGCTGCGCGCGATTGTGGCCTTCCAGGGCTACATGCGCGATGCCATCGGCCTGCGCCCCGAGGACAACTTCTGGAACCTGGCCGACCCAGGCTGGGCGTATGGCCTGTATTACGCGGTGACCGGCCCGCTGTCGCTGGGCCACGCCACCACCTTCTACGATGGCCCGTTCAGCGTCGAGAGCTGCGCGCGGGTCATCAACAAGCTGGGCATCACCAACCTGGCGGGCTCACCCACGGCCTATCGGCTGCTGATTGCCGCGGGTAGCGAGTTCTCCGCGCCGATCAAGGGGCGCCTGCGGGTCGTCAGCAGCGCGGGCGAACCGCTCAACCCGGAGGTGATTCGCTGGTTCGCCGACGAGCTGGGTGTGACCATCCACGATCATTACGGCCAGACCGAACTGGGCATGGTGCTGTGCAACCACCATGCTCTCAAACACCCGGTACACCTGGGGTCAGCCGGGTTCGCCATTCCCGGTCACCGCATCGTCGTGCTGGATGAACAGGGCGCAGAATTACCGGTCGGCCAGCCAGGCATCCTGGCGGTTGACCGCGAGCAATCGCCGCTTTGCTGGTTCGGTGGTTACCACGGTGTGCCTACCCGATCTTTCGTGGGCAAGTACTACCTCAGCGGCGACACTGTCGAGCTCAACGCTGACGGCAGCATCAGTTTTGTCGGCCGCAGCGACGACGTGATCACCACCTCCGGCTACCGGGTTGGCCCGTTCGATGTGGAAAGCGCGCTGATCGAACACCCGGCAGTCATCGAGGCGGCGGTGATCGGCAAGCCCGACCCCGAGCGCACCGAACTGATCAAGGCCTTCGTGGTATTGGCCAACGGTGTGCCAGGCACCGCTGAGCTGGAAGAGACCTTGCGCCAACACGTGCGCCAGCGCCTGTATGCCCACGCCTACCCGCGTGAAATCGAATTCGTCAGCGAGCTGCCCAAGACCCCGAGCGGCAAGCTGCAACGCTTCATCCTGCGCAACCAGGAAATCGCCAAACAACAAGCGCTACTGGCCGCCAGCAACAGCGCCTGAGGGAACCTACCATGCAGATCATCAACAAACATTTCATCGTCAGCGGCGCGGCTTCCGGGCTAGGTGCCGCCACCGCGCAAATGCTGATCGAGGCGGGTGCCAAGGTCATGCTGGTCGACCTCAATGCCCAGGCCGTCGAAGCCAAGGCGCGTGAACTGGGCGGCAACGCCCGTTTCGCAGTTGCTGACATCAGCGACGAGCAGGCCGCCAAGGCTGCGGTCGACGCCGCCGTCAGCGCGTTTGGCAGCATTCATGGCCTGGTCAACTGCGCCGGTATCGTCGGCGCCGAGAAGGTCCTGGGCAAGCAAGGGCCGCATGGGCTGGCGAGCTTCGCCAAGGTCATCAACGTCAACCTGATTGGCAGCTTCAACCTGCTGCGCCTGACGGCGGCGGCGATGGCCGAGGGCCCGGCTGACGAAGGCGCTGAACGGGGTGTGATCATCAACACCGCGTCCATCGCCGCCTATGACGGGCAGATCGGCCAGGCCGCCTACGCCGCGTCCAAGGGCGCCATCGCCAGCCTCACGCTGCCAGCGGCCCGTGAGCTGGCGCGTTTCGGTATCCGCGTGATGACCATCGCCCCAGGCATTTTCGAGACGCCCATGATGGCCGGCATGACCCAGGAAGTGCGCGACTCGCTTGCCGCTGGCGTACCGTTCCCGCCACGCCTGGGCCGCCCGCAGGAATACGCCGCACTGGCCCGCCACATCATCGAGAACAGCATGCTCAACGGCGAGGTGATCCGCCTCGACGGCGCACTGCGCATGGCTGCCAAGTAAGGAGATATGAACATGACCCTCGCCAACGACCCGATTGTCATCGTCAGCGCCGTGCGCACGCCCATGGGCGGCCTGCAGGGCGACCTCAAGAGCCTGACCGCGCCGCAACTGGGCGCCGCCGCAATCCGCGCCGCCGTCGAGCGCGCCGGCATCCAGGCCACCAGCGTCGAGCAGGTGCTGTTCGGTTGCGTGCTGCCGGCAGGCCTGGGGCAGGCGCCTGCACGTCAGGCGGCGCTGGGCGCCGGCCTGGATAAACACACCACCTGCACCACCCTGAACAAGATGTGCGGTTCGGGCATGCAGGCGGCGATCATGGCCCATGACCTGCTGCTGGCCGGCAGCGCCGATGTGGTGGTGGCCGGTGGCATGGAGAGCATGACCAACGCGCCCTACCTGCTGGACAAGGCCCGCAGTGGCTATCGCATGGGGCATGGCAAGATCATTGACCATATGTTCATGGACGGCCTGGAAGACGCTTACGACAAAGGGCGCCTGATGGGCACCTTCGCCGAGGATTGCGCGCAGGCTGGCGGCTTTAGCCGCGAAGCCCAGGATGCCTTCGCCATCGCCTCGCTGACCCGCGCCCAGGATGCCATCAACAACGGCCGCTTCAGCGCTGAAATCGTCCCGGTAGAGGTCACCGAAGGCAAGGAAAAGCGCGTGATAAAGGATGACGAACAACCGCCCAAGGCGCGTCTGGACAAGATCCCGCAGCTCAAGCCGGCCTTCCGTGAAGGTGGTACGGTGACAGCGGCCAACGCCAGCTCGATTTCCGACGGCGCCGCGGCGCTGGTGCTGATGCGCCGTAGCGAAGCTGAAAAGCGCGGTTTGAAACCCCTGGCCGTCATTCATGGCCATGCGGCGTTCGCCGATGCCCCGGCGCTGTTCCCCACCGCGCCGATCGGCGCCATCGACAAACTGATGAAGCGCACCGGCTGGAACCTGGCCGAGGTGGACCTGTTCGAGATCAACGAAGCCTTTGCCGTCGTCACCCTCGCGGCTATGAAGCACCTCGACCTGCCGCATGACAAGGTCAACATCCACGGCGGTGCCTGCGCGCTGGGCCACCCGATCGGTGCCTCGGGTGCGCGGATTTTGGTGACCTTGCTGTCGGCCCTGCGCCAGAACAACCTGCGCCGGGGCGTGGCCGCCATCTGCATCGGCGGTGGCGAGGCCACGGCCATGGCCGTCGAATGCCTGTATTGAGGTGAACCATGCTGGTAACTGACGAGCAACAACAAATCGCCGACGCTGTCCGTGACTTTGCCCAGGAACGCCTGCGGCCGTTCGCCGAACAGTGGGACAAGGCGCACCGCTTCCCCCGTGAAGCCATCGACGAGATGGCCGCGCTGGGCCTGTTCGGCATGCTGGTGCCGGAGCAGTACGGGGGCAGTGACACGGGCTATGTAGCCTACGCCATGGCCCTTGAAGAAATCGCCGCAGGCGACGGTGCCTGCTCGACCATCATGAGCGTGCACAACTCGGTGGGTTGTGTGCCGATCCTGAAGTTTGGCACCGAGCAGCAAAAGCAGCAGTTTCTGACGCCGCTGGCCAGCGGTGCGATGATCGGCGCCTTCGCCCTGACCGAGCCCCAGGCGGGCTCCGATGCCAGCAGCCTGAAGACCCGCGCGCGTCTGGAGGGCGATCACTATGTGCTCAACGGCAGCAAACAGTTCATCACCTCCGGGCAGAACGCCGGTGTGGTCATCGTGTTTGCGGTGACCGACCCGCAAGCGGGCAAGCGCGGCATCACCGCTTTGATCGTGCCCACCGATGCGACGGGCTACCAGGTGGCGAGGGTCGAGGACAAGCTAGGGCAGCATGCCTCGGACACCTGTCAGATCGTTTTCGACAATGTGCGCGTGCCCGTTGCCAATCGCCTGGGCGAAGAAGGGCAGGGCTACAAGATCGCCCTGGCCAACCTTGAGGGTGGGCGTATCGGCATTGCGTCCCAGTCGGTCGGCATGGCACGTGCCGCGTTCGAGGTGGCGCGCGACTATGCCAAGGAGCGCCAGAGCTTTGGCAAGCCGTTGATCGAGCACCAGGCCGTGGCGTTCCGCCTGGCTGACATGGCCACGCGCATTGCCGTGGCCCGGCAGATGGTGTTGCATGCCGCCGCGCTGCGTGACGCCGGGCGCCCTGCGCTGGTGGAGGCGTCGATGGCCAAGCTGTTCGCCTCGGAAATGGCCGAAAAGGTCTGTTCGGATGCCTTGCAGACCCTGGGCGGATATGGCTATCTGAGTGACTTCCCGCTGGAGCGGATCTACCGCGACGTTCGGGTTTGCCAGATCTACGAAGGCACCAGCGACATTCAGCGCATGGTCATTGCGCGCAATCTTTGAAGGAGCAGTCTGCATGGCATTCGAAACCATCCTGTTGGACATCCACGGCAAGGTCGGCCTGATTACCCTCAACCGGCCCCAGGCGCTCAATGCACTCAACGCGCAGATCGTCGGCGAGATCAACCAGGCCCTGGACCAGCTGGAAAAGGACCCGAACATCGGCTGCGTAGTGCTGACAGGCTCGGCCAAGGCGTTTGCCGCCGGTGCCGACATCAAGGAAATGGCCGACCTCAAATACCCGCAGATCTACGTCGATGACCTGTTCAGCGATGCTGATCGCATCGCCAACCGGCGCAAACCGATCATTGCTGCGGTGTCGGGTTTTGCCTTGGGTGGCGGCTGTGAACTGGCGATGATGTGCGACTTCATTCTGGCCGCTGACAATGCCAAATTCGGTCAGCCTGAGGTCAACCTGGGCGTATTGCCCGGCATGGGCGGCACCCAGCGGCTGACCCGCGCAGTCGGCAAGGCCAAGGCCATGGAACTGTGCCTGACCGGCCGCCTGATGGGCGCCGAAGAGGCAGAGCGCGCCGGCCTTGTGGCGCGCATCGTGCCCCAGGTCGAGCTGCTTGAGGAAGCGCTGAAAGTGGCTGCGACCATTGCCAGCAAGTCGATCCCGGTGAGCATGATGGTCAAGGAGAGTGTCAATCGGGCCTTTGAAGTTACCCTCAGTGAGGGCGTGCGGTTTGAGCGTCGAGTGTTCCATGCGGCGTTCGCCACTGAAGACCAGAAGGAAGGCATGAGTGCCTTCATTGGCAAGCGTGAGGCGCAGTTCAAGGATCGCTGAGTGCGTTGTACTTGCCTTGAGAGGTGGCGCGCTTCTTCTCGAATGCACCCGCCCTCTCAAGGCATGCCCGCCCAGGGCGCCGACCAGCGGATTCTGGTCAATGGGCGTAAATTCCCCCCCAATTGCAGTTGCTCCACGCGACGTGGCGCCTTAGACTGCCGCCCCCTGTAAAAGAGTGCCGGTTGGCGCTTGAAGAATTCCGCTGCCGACGCGCTGGCGTCGGCGGCACCCGAATCGCCCAATGCACATTTTTTCATAGAGAAATCGATGACCAAGGAACAGTTGCTGGCCATGTCGGCCGATGACTACATGAGCGCTGAACAGCTGGCCTTTTTCACTGGCCTGCTGCAAGCGATGAAAGTCGAAACCCATGAACGCATCGATAAGAACCGCATCATCATCGAAAGCCTGGAAACCCCGTCGGATCCAGCTGATGTGGCCTCGGTCGAAGAAGAGCGCCACTGGTTGGTCAACGCCATCGAGCGTGACCAACGCCTGCTGCCGCAGCTGGAGATGGCCTTGGGCCGAATCGCTGACGAAAGCTTTGGCTGGTGCGATGACAGTGGTGAGCCCATCGGCCTGCAGCGTCTGCTGATCAGCCCGACCACCAAGTACTGCATCGAAGCCCAGGAGCGCCACGAGCAGCTCGACCGCCACCAGCGGCAGATCTGACCGAGCGCGGTGCGTGAGCCCCACGGAGAAATCCCTGGGGCTTTTTGCGTTGTTGCGGCAAACGCTGCTGAATTTGTTGCTTGTGGCGTAACACTGCTGTACCGAGATGCGCTGTTTCCTGCCTGCAGGCAGGCGTATTATGGCTTTATCGTTAGGGTGCTAATTAAATTCCGGAGGGGATGATGAATAGCCGAGTCGATGTAGCCGTGATGATTGGCTCCGGTGTGCCTGCCACCTTGCAGGCGCTGGGCAAGCGCATTTGCTGGGTGGTGCTGGTCAATGGGGAGCGCCGCGGTACTGCGTTCGCCACGCGTGATGAGGCTGTGGAATGCCAGGCGGCCTGGTTGCAGCAACTCAGGAAGGGCCTTGCCGCTTGAAAGCGGTCGCAAGAAATGTTGTTTGCCTCTCGACGGATTTCGGTGTTTTCGTGCATATTCCTTCCCCAGTCATGCGCTGATGGATTTCAGAGCCCGTTCTGTCGGGTGCTCTGCAACGCCCTATCGCATCTTTTCTGGCGGCTTTATTGTCAGGCATTACACTTCCCGCGTTGGGAATTTGCCGAAAGCCTGTACTGAGGCCAGATCTGGCAAGCCAGAGTAAAGAATCCTGCATGCTGCATCGCCAGCAGGCACAGACATCAGCGCATCGCTTTATTACTCTTTTCGCCTATCGCTATGTAATGGCCGTGCCTCACCGAGCGTGTGTGGGGGCGGGATGTAACCGGTTGAGGATCACTTCATTGGCAGTCAGCACTCTTGATACCCACGCCTTGTTCGCCCTGGGCGATTTGCGCGGTAAATTGGCCCAGCTGTTCCAAGGCCGCTTTATCTATGTCACCGAACAAAGTCCTGAAGGCCTGTATATGGCCGAGATCGACACCGAGAGTGCATTGGTGGTCGATGACAAGCAGCGCCTGGAGCTGAAAGTAGGCGATCACTTCCGTGCCGCCGTACTGCCCAGCCGCGAAGGCGGCAAGTTGGAAATGCGCTTTCGTGACATCAAGCTCAACGTCTACGGCGTGGGCGACTATGCCTTTGTTTCGGCGCCCGAAGGCAAGGGCATCGTGCTGCGCGAGGGCCATGGCGTGATGTTGGTCTTTGCTGCGCACCAGCAAGTGCAGGAAGGGCTGGGCAAGCTGCTCAAGGCCGTGACCGGCAAAGTCGCGAAATGGCGCAAGGGTGAGCTGACCACCTTCAAGGCCAGTGAATGACTGACGGCAACGGCTCGCCCGTTTCGCGTGCCGAGTTCCATCAGCAGCACCAGGCGGATGCGCTGGCGCAAGCCGAACGCCTGTTGGCTCGGCGTGAGGACTTGCAAGGGGCTTGGCTGAACTGGGTGGCCGGTGAACTGTATCGGCTCGGCCCGCCACCGTATGCCGCCATGGTCCGACGCGAGTTGCAGCGCCTCAGCCAGGGCTGAGGCTGCACGCTGTCAGTGGCCGCGGTCGCCGCCGCTGCTGACTTCCTCAGGCACCGCTTCTTTCGACATGCGCTTGCGAAACAGCGCAGCCCTGGCCAGCAAGAGCGTGGTGACCGGTACGGTGATCGACAGCAGTATCGGGATCAACCAGGCGTGCAGGATGGGCGCTTCCTTGAGCCACGAGAAGTAGATGATCGAGGCCAAGGCCACGCACCATGCGCCGAGTGTCGAGGCCAGCGCGGGTGGGTGCATGCGCTGGAAGTAATCCTTCAGGCGCAGCAGGCCCACGGCACCGATCAGGGCAAACAGGCTGCCGATCAGCAGCAGCGCGGCAGTGACCAACTCCAGCCAGAAGGGCAGTGCTAGCGTTTCGGTCATTCGATCACCTCACCACGAAGCAGGAACTTGGCCAGGGCGAACGAGCCGACAAAGCCGAACAACGCAATCAGCAGCGCACCTTCGAAGTAGGTGTCACTTGCATAGCGAATCCCCAGTACCAGCATGGTCAGCATGGCCAGGATGTACAGGTAGTCCAGCGCCAGGACTCGGTCCTGGGCGGACGGGCCGCGGAACAGCCGGATCAGCGCCAGGGCCATGGCCAGGGCGAAAATGAACAGGCTGGCGAGTACAGCGTTGGCGAGCAGGCCTGTCATTGGAAAATCTCCATCAGCGGGCGTTCATAGGTGGCCTTGAAGTGCTCGATGAAGGCGGCTTCATCCTCCAGGTCGAACACATGCAGCAGCAGCACGCTGCGGTCCAGTGCCAGCTCGGACCAGACCGTACCCGGTACCACCGTGGTGATCATCGAAAGCGCGGCCAGGCCATGGGCATCACGCAGGGCCAGCGGGATGTGCACGAATGCCGAGCGCGGCGGCTGTTTGCCGGCGCGCAGCACGCCACGGGCCACCAGCAGGTTGGACACAATCACATCAAGGCCTACCCGGCCAATCAGCTTGGCAATCACCAGTGGGCGCCGCACATGGGCATGCTGGGGGCGTAGGGGTGCCATCAACAGCGGTGCAAGGATGCCGAGCAGGGCAGCGAGCAGCAGGTTGCCGGCGCTGACCGACAGGTTCAGCAGCAACCACAGGCCAAACAGCGACACCGACAGCAGCGGGGCGGGGAACAGACTGTTCATGGCTGCAGCTCCACGTCGAGGGAGGTCGGGCCAGGGATCGGTTTGGCAGCCATCACCGCTTTTATGTAGGTGTCCGGCGCCTGCAGGCTGGCAGCCGTGTCCTGGGTGTAGCGCAGCAACGGCTCGGCTTTGAAGCTGAGGATGATGCACAGCCCGAGCAGGATGACGATCGGCAGGCACTCATAGCGACGCAGCACAGGCGAGGGGCGCTCCTCGGGCTTCCAGAAGCGCTGGATACCCACGCGGCCAAAGGCGATCAGCGATGCCATGCCGGAAAGCACAAGCAATGCCACCAGGCCCCAGCCAGCTGTTGTCAGCGGTTGCTCCGGCGCTATGCCCAGCCCCAGCGGGTTGAACAGCGCACTGATCAGGTTGAGTTTGCCGACGAAGCCCGAAAGCGGCGGCATGCCGATGATCAGCAACGCACAGGCGATGAAGCTCAGGCCGAGGAAGGCCATGGTCCATGGGATGATCTGGCCGATCACGACCTTTTGTTCATCATCGAGGTTGATGCCCTTGGGCGGGTGCAGCGACTCCAGGGGCGAAGGCATGGCGTCTTCTTCTTCATCCAGCGGCACTTCGTTGGCCGAGCGCGAGCGCTCGACCAGCTCGGCGAGCAGGAACAGGGCGCACAGCGCCAGGGTCGAGTTGACCAGGTAGAACAATGCCGCGCCGGTGAGCACTGGTTGGGCAAAACCGACGGCCGCGAGCAGCGTGCCGGCGGAGACCAAGATGCTCAGGGCAGCCATGCGTTCCAGGCGTTGTGCGGCCAATATCGATACGGCGGCCACCGCCAGGGTGACCAGGCCGCCGTAAACCAGCCACTCGCCACCGAAGTGCGCCGAGGCGCCGGCTTGCCCGGAGAACAGCAGCGTCCACAGGCGCAGCACGGCATACAGGCCGACCTTGGTCATGATGGCAAAAAGCGCGGCAACCGGTGCGCTGGCCGAGGCGTAGGCAGGCACCAGCCAGAAGTTGAGGGGCCATATGCCGGCCTTGGCCAGAAACGCCATGGCCAGTATCGCGGCGCCTGCGTGCAGCAAGCCGCGATCGGCCTCCGGCACCAGCGGGATCTTCAGCGCCAGGTCGGCCATGTTCAAGGTGCCTGTCACGCCATAGAGCATCGCCGCGCCCACCAGAAACAACGACGAAGCGAACAGGTTGATGGCGATATAGTGCAGGCCGGCCCTGACCCTTGCGCGGCCCGAACCGTGCAGCAGCAAGCCATAGGAGGCTGCCAGCAGCACCTCGAAGAATACGAACAAGTTGAACAGGTCGGCCGTCAGGAATGCACCGTACAGCCCCATCAGCTGGATCTGGAACAGTGCGTGGAAGCTGGCACCGGCGCTGTCCCAGCGGGCGCGGGCAAACAGCAGGGCGCTGAAGCCGATGATGCCGGTCAGGGTCAGCAGCAATGCCGAAAGATGGTCGACTACCAACACGATGCCGAACGGTGCCGGCCAGTTGCCTGGCAGGTACACTCCGATCGATTCGGCCTGGCCCTGGGTGCGCACCCACAGCAGCAGGCTGACCGCGATGGCCAGGCCGGCGAAGGTGGACAGCAGGTTCAGTTGCGCCTTGATGCGCCGGTGTTTCTCGCCCAGCAACAGCATCACCGCAGCGGTGATGAGGGGCAGCAGGATGGGGGCGACGATCAGTTGACTCATGCCACTCATTCTTCACGCTCCCGGCCATCCACATGGTCGGTGCCGGTCAACCCGCGTGAGGCCAGCAGCACCACCAGGAACAGTGCGGTCATGGCGAAGCTGATGACGATGGCAGTCAGCACCAGGGCCTGGGGCAGGGGGTCGGTGTAGTGCAGCAAGTCCTGGGTCACGCCGTCCTTGATGATGGGCTCCTTGCCGATGAACAGGCTGCCCATGCTGAAGATGAACAGGTTGACGCCGTATGACAGCAGGCACAGGCCCATGATCACCTGGTAGGTCCGTGGGCGCAGGATCAACCAGACCCCCGAGGCGGCCAGTACGCCGATGGCGACTGCAATGACTTCTTCCATCAGGCGGCTCCTGCTTGGCTGGATTTCGACGGGTTGCCCGGGCGGTAGGCGCGCACCGACTGGTGCGCCAGGGCAGTGAGGATCAGCAGGGTCGAGCCGACCACCACGGTGTACACGCCGATATCGAAGAACAGCGCGCTGGCCACGTGCACATCCCCCAGCACGGGCAGGTGCAGGTGTGCCGTGTGCGTGGTCAGGAACGGGTAACCCAGCAGCATGGCGCCGACCCCGGTCAGGGTCGCGCACAGCAGGCCAGTGCCCATCCAGCGCAGCGGCCGCAAGCTCATTTGCGCCTCGACCCATTGGGTGCCGGCGACCATGTACTGCAGGATGAACGCCACCGACATCACCAGGCCGGCGACGAACCCGCCGCCAGGCTGGTTGTGGCCGCGCATGAACAGGTACATCGATACCAGCAGGGCGATTGGCAGCAGCAGCCGCACCAGCACCGCAGGCACCATCATGAAGCCCAGCGCGGTGTCTGTGGCGTGACGCGGGTTGATCAGGTCTGTGACCACGTCGGGCGCCAGCTGGCGCTGCTGGGCGGGCAACTGCATGCTCTCCTTGGGCGGGCGGAAGCGTCGCAGCAGGGCGAACACGGTCAGGGCCACGGCGACCAGCACGGTGATTTCACCGAGGGTGTCGAAGCCACGGAAGTCGACCAGCATCACATTGACCACATTGGTACCCCCCCCTTGCGGCAGGGCACGGCTCAGGTAGAACGAGGAAATGTCGTTGGGCGTTGGCCGGGTGAGCATGGCGTACGACAGCACCGCCATGCCGCCACCCACCAGCACCGCCAGCAGCAGGTCGCGCAGGCGGCGCATGCGGGCGCGCTCCAGGCTGCCCGGCAGCGGTGATACGCCTTCGATACGGCGCGGCAACCAGCGCAGGCCGAGCAGGATCAGTACAGTGGTGACCACTTCCACGACCAGCTGGGTCAGTGCCAGGTCGGGCGCCGAGAACCAGACGAAGGTGATGCAGGTCATCAGGCCGCAGACGCTGACCATGATCAAGGCGGCCAGACGGTGGTATTTGGCCTGGTAGGCGGCGCCGATGGCGCAGGCGATGGCGATCAGCCAGAGTGCGACGAACACGCCGGAACCAGGGATTTTCGGGCGCTCACCCCAGGTCAGCCCGCTGTACAGCATGGGCGTGAGGCCGGCCAGGAAGGCTGCCAGTACCAGCATGAACAGCTGCGATTGCAGGCGGCGCGTGGTCAGCAAACCTTCGATACGGCGGGCCAGCAGCATCAGGCGCACCAGGCCGTGCTCGAACAAGCGCTTGCCGTTGAACCGCTCGATCAGTGGTGGGTAGGGGAAGCGGCCCATGCGCAGTTGCTTGCGCAGCAGCAGGTAGAGCACGATGCCGCCGCTCATGGCCACCAGGCTCATGATCAGTGGCGCATTCCAGCCGTGCCAGATGGCCAGGCTGTATTCCGGTAGCGTACCGCCCACCACCGGCAGGGCCGCCGCAGCCAGCAACGGGCCGACCGACTGGGCAGGGAAGATGCCTACCACCAGGCAGGTGAGCACCAGCAGTTCGACCGGCGCGCGCATCCAGCGGGGGGGTTCGTGAGGTGTGTGGGGCAGGTCCTGGGCGGTTGGCCCGAAGAAGACATCGACGGTAAAGCGCAGTGCGTAGGCCACGCTGAAGGTACCGGCCAGCGTGGCGATCACCGGGAGGGCGGCTTCGACCCAGGCCGTGGAGCTGATGAACACTGTTTCTGCGAAGAACATCTCCTTGGACAGGAAGCCGTTCATCAGCGGCACGCCGGCCATCGAGGCGCTGGCCACCATGGCCAGGGTGGCGGTGTAGGGCACCAGGCGGATCAGGCCGCTGAGGCGCCGGATATCGCGCGTACCGCTCTCGTGGTCGATGATGCCGGCGGCCATGAACAGCGAGGCCTTGAAGGTGGCATGGTTGAGGATGTGGAACACGGCGGCGACTGCCGCCAGCGGGCTGTTCAGGCCCAGCAGCAGGGTGATCAGGCCCAGGTGGCTGATGGTGGAATACGCCAGCAGGCCCTTGAGGTCGTTCTGGAACATTGCGGCAAAGGCGCCGAGCAGCAGCGTGATGGCGCCAGCCCCGCCGACGATCCAGAACCACTCCTCGCTGCCTGACAGCACAGGCCAAAGCCGCGCCAGCAGAAACACCCCGGCCTTTACCATGGTTGCCGAGTGCAGGTAGGCGGACACAGGGGTCGGCGCCGCCATCGCGTGGGGCAACCAGAAGTGGAACGGAAACTGCGCACTCTTGCTCAGGGCGCCGATCAGGATCAGTGGCAGTAGCACCGGGTACAGTGCGTGCTGGCGGATAACGTCACCCGCGGCCAGCACCTTGTCCAGGTCGTAGCTGCCGACCACGTGGCCCAGCAGCAAGGCACCGACCAGCAGGCACAGGCCGCCGGCACCGGTCACCATCAGCGCCATGTAGGCGCCGCGGCGGGCGTCGGCGCGATGGTGCCAATAACCGATCAGCAGGAAGGAGAAAACGCTGGTCAGTTCCCAGAAGAACACCAGCTGGATCAGGTTGCCAGAGATCACCAGGCCCAGCATGGCGCCCATGAACGCGAGGAAGAAGGCGAAGAAACGCGGCACCGGGTCTTGCGGTGACATGTAGTAGCGGGCATACAGCGACACCAGCGTGCCGATGCCCAGTACCAGCAGCGAGAACAGCCAGGCGAAGCCGTCCATGCGCAGCACAAGGTTCAACCCCAGGCTGGGCAGCCAGAGGAATTCCTCGCGAATCACGCCACCGTGGGCGACCTGAGGGTACAGCAGTGCTACCTGGACCGTACCGACCAAGGCGACGAGCCCCGCCAATATGGACTCGGCGTTACGTGCGTTGTGCGGCAGCACGGCTGCCAGGCAACTGCCCACGAACGGCAGAAGCAATAGCACTATCAAGGACATAGCGTTCTATTCTGGAGAGGTTTGCAAGGATCATACGTGCCGATCAGTTGATCACCAACACGCAAGCTGTCGCAGAATCCTACAAATACGCTGTGACAAGGTGTTTTTTTATAACAGTTTTTTACAAAGCATAGCTGGAGTTGGCTGCGTTACAGACCGGCCTGCTGCTCGCGTTCGGCCTGTGCTTCGAGTGCCTCGGCGTCTTCGCGGGGGCGGCGCACCTTCAGTTCGCTGACCACCACTGCGATCACGATCAGCAGCCCGCCGATCAATGCAACGCCAGGCAGGCGCTCGCCGGCGAGGCGCCCGACGATCCCGGCCCACACCGGCTCGCCGGCATAGATCAGGGTGGCGCGGGTGGGCGAAACTGACTTCTGTGCCCAGTTCATCGCCACCTGGATCACGGCGCTCATGGCGCCAAGCCCCAGGGCACTGGCCAGCAGCAGCCAGGAGAAGTCGGGGATGCGTTCCTGGGTCGGCACGATCATCAGGAACGACAGCAACGAGGCGGTCGCCAGCTGTACCACGGTTACACGGCGCACATCCACCTGGCCGGCATAGCGGCTGATCAGGATGATTTCGCCAGCAATGGCAATGGCGCTGACCAGGGTTACCATTTCGCCTTCGCTGAAGTGCAAGGTGCCGCCCTCTGGCCCGGCCAGCAGCATCAGGCCGCAGAATGCCAGGCAGATGCCAATGCTTGGCATCAGGCCGGGCCGGCGGCCGAGCACCAGCCATTGCAGCAGCGGCACGAAGGGCACATACAGCGCGGTAATGAAGGCTGACTGGCTGCTGCTGATGGTTTGCAGGCCCATGGTCTGCAAGCCGTAGCCCAGCATGATCGACACGCCGATCAGCACGCCGGCCTTGAGCTCGGTAAGCGTCAGCCCCGGCAGCGCACGCGCCGAGACCACCCCCACGAACAACGCCGCCGCAGCGAAACGCAGGCCGACGAAGAACATCGGGCCGCTTACTGTCATCACGTTATGCACCAGCAAGAAGGTGCCGCCCCACAGCATGGTGATGAAGACCAGCACCAGTTCGGCCTTGCTCAGGCGAAAAGAAACGGCAGTGTTCGGTTGGCGGCTGGGGTGGGTCATGGTCTTGCACACTCGGAGGGGCCGGCGCACAATCTGCGCAAAGTGGGCAGTATACTGCGCAGCCACGATCAGCGAGCAACAGCGTGCACAAAAATCCCACACACCGCGCCTCGGTGCTGCAGCATGTCAGCCTCAACGTTCGGCGCCTGCGTAACGCAGCCGGTATGAGCCAGTCGGCCCTGGCCGAGCGCTCTGGCGTCAGCCGGCGGATGCTGGTGGCGATCGAGGCGGGTGAGAAGAATGTCAGCCTCACCACCCTCGATCTGATTGCCGAAGCCCTCGGCGTAGCATTCAGTACCTTGATCCAGGCGCCGGAGCAGCGCGACCCGAGCCGTATCGATGAACTGGCCTGGGCTGGCGAACATCCGCAAAGCAAGGCGGTGCTGCTGGGTAGCAGCACCGCCCGGCGTGAGGTCGAGCTTTGGGAATGGACGTTGGCGCCGGGCGAGTGCTACCTCAGCGAGGCGGATGCCGATGGCTGGAGCGAGCAGATCTATGTGGCCGAAGGGCAGCTCACACTGGTCATCGAAGACGCCGAGCACCGCTTGCAGGTCGGCCAGTTTCATGTGTTCCCCAGCAACTGCCGTTATGCCTATCGCAACGATGGCGCCGTGGCGGTGCGCTTTGTCCGCAACGTGGTGATCTGACCCTTGCAGGAGCGGCCTTGCGTCGCGAAAGGGGCGCAGTTCACAAGCGTCAAGCCTTGGGGGGCAACAGGTCGTCGGTCTTCACCACCTTGGCATAGGCAAATGCCAGTGCAGCCATCGCCGAGTCGTGCACATGGGCCGCCGGCACCTGTTTACCATTGAAATCCAGGGGCAGGGTGGCGCAGGCATCGTGGGCCACGGTCACTTCGTAGCCAAAATCGGCGGCGGCTCGGGTTGCTGCATCGATGCACATATGGCTCATGCTGCCGACGATGGTCAACGCCTGAACCCCATGCTGGTCCAGCGTATCCTTGAGGCCGGTGCCGAGAAACGCATTGACCTTGTGCTTGAGTACCACGGGTTCGCCAGTCACGGGCTCGACCTTGGCATGGATGGCCGCCCCTGGTGACTGCGGCGTGAAGAACGGCGCATCGGCGCTTTCGAATTCATGCCGCACATGCACCACCAGGTCGCCCCGGTCGCGTGCGGCGGCCAGCAGCCGGGCGGCGTTGTCGGCTGCCTGCTCGGCGCCGTCGAGGGTCCATTTGCCACCGGGGAAATAGTCGTTCTGGATGTCGATGATGATCAGCGCTTGCTTGCTCATGTTGCCTCCTGCGGCGGTAGTCGTTGAATGACCATAGCGTGTGTACATCGGCCTGAGGGTCTAACGGCAGCGCTTTTGCGTTTTCTGACGAAAAAACCACTTGACCTTGACTTAGCTTGAGGTTTTACCCTGCTCACCATCACGCTGATAGCGTCCAGAGCAAGGAGACTGTTCATGAGGGCGACGCCTCACTCTCTGTGGTTTACCCAGATGATCGAATATGAAGTCCCGGCCATGCGCCAGGTGGCATTGGCCCAGGCGTTGGTGGCGCGCAGCGAGGAACTGGCAACGCGCTGTGAAGGCTTGCAGGGCGTGAGCATCCAGGCCAGTGACGATGGCAGCCGGGTCTTGCAGTATCTGCAATGGCAATCGCGGCAGGCTTGGGCGGCAGCTGCGGCTGACTTCGCCGAGGAGCCTTTCTTCGACCTGCTGTGCCAGCATCAGGCGCGCGGCGTCAACTTTGCTGCCTACCAGACATTGCGCAGCCTCGTACGTGGCGCCGATGGTGGCCTGCACTGCCAGGTCGGCGAGCCTCAGGCATACCAGGGCGCGTAGTGCGGGTAGCGGTCCAGGCGCGCGCCTACGACCATTTCGCCGATCCAGGAGGCAAGGATCGAACTGTAGGCTTTCTGGCTCTCTTCGCTGGACAGCGCGTGGTCGGCACCGTCGACGATGCGGTGGGTCAGCGAATGGGCGCTGACGAACGCCGAGCGGTAGCTCATCAGTGTGCTGTGGGGCACATAGTCGTCTTGTTCAGACTCCACGAGTAATACATCACCACCGAATTCCGCGCACGCGGCCAGGGCACGGTTGTCCGTCGGGCCAAGCGGGCGTTGGCGGTAGGTATTAAGCCGCTGCCGATCAAGGGTTTGCTTGGGGTTATCCCACTCGTCGTCCCAGTACATGGCAGGTACCCGCAGTGCCAGCCATTTCACGGGCCGCAGCCGGGTCAGCAGAGTGGCCAGGTAGCCACCGTAGCTGCTGCCGATGATGGCGATGGCACTGCTGTCCACGGACGGGTGGCTGACCAGGCGGTCGTAGGCGGCCAGCAAGTCGTTGAGGTTCTGTTCGCGGGTGACGGTCAGGCGCTGGCTTTCGGTCTTCTCGTGCCCGCGCAGGTCGAAGGTCATGCACACGCAGCCCAGCCCGGTGATATGCCGGGCGCGGGCCAGGTCGCGTTGCTGGCTGCCGCCCCAGCCGTGGACGAAGAGTATGCCTGGCATCTTGCTGCCAGGGCTGACCAGGGTGCCGACGATGGTGTCGTTCTCGACCTGCAGTTCGATGGTCTCACTCTGAATGGTCATGTTCGCGAATCCGTGCATATTTGCTGAGTTGTCCGAGTTCACTGTCGATTCCTTGGTAAAAGAGGGTGGCGTCAGTGGGTAGGTCGGGCGTACCGAACACTTCATGGGTGGAAGCGCGAACCCGTTGCAGGGCGGGGTCATCGGCGAAGGCCTGCAGGGCCAGCAGTTCTGCACTGCTGGCACCCCCTAGGCGCCAGGACTGTTCAAGCACGCCGCTGCGCACATGGCCTTGGGTGGTGGTGCCGTGCGCGATGTCGTAGTTGCGCCGTGATGCGACGAAGCCCGGGAAGTGCTGCTCGGCCGCCCGTTCGTAGGCCATGGCCTGGTTGATCGCCAGGCGCAGGTGGTCTTCCAGTGGCAGTTGCAGCAGTGCCTGATAGTCACCGCGCACCACGATCAGGTCGGAGCCGCCATAAACCTCTGTGCCTTGATGGTCGTGGGTCAGCTGCTGGGTGCCGTGGTAGCTGCAGGTCAGGCCGGCGACCCGCACCTGGCCGACACTGAAGGTCTGTACCTCGCTCAGGTCTTCTTCAAGTACCAGGCCCCACACTGCCAGGGCCTGATCATCCATGTCGGCCAGCAAAGGCTCCAGCGCATCCGCTGTATCGATCACCTGTTGCCCGCGGCCGGCGCAAGACAACACCGGCTTGATGCGCACTGGGCCGTCGAGCAGCAGCAAGCGTGCCGCAGTGCGGGCATCGGTTTTGCTGAACACGGTGTAGCCCCGCAGCAGTGCATCGCTGGCCTGCAGGGCGAAGGCGTCGGTCCAGCCTGGCGGGAAGCTGGCGTCGGCCGGCAGCGGATGGGAGATCGCCTTGGTCGCCATGTAGGGATAGGCGACCAACCCGCCGAACAGGTCCTGCTCGGTACGGATACCCAGCGCGGCATGGCGCTGTGGGTCGACCAGCGTTTCGGTCGGTACATAGTAGTAGCGGTCTGCAGCCGTGGCAGGTGCGGCAGGGTCTAAGCGTGGGCAGCCCAGCAGCTGTGCCAGGCCAGCGGCGAGCTTGAGGTGGGCGGCATGTTCGTGGTCGGGCGTGTGCTCGCGGGTGTCGAGCAGCACAACGCCGGTTTTCGAGTCGCAGGCAGCGGGCATAGGGGTTGGCCTGTCTGCAATGAATGTACTGTGTGTGAATCCGTCGTTTTGGGGAAGTTCATCGGGATGTGATCGGTGGTCCGCGCGACTCTGTAGGCTCAGCTGTAGGAAACGTCTTGATTGCAGAGGGCGTGCCGGGCATTGCATGCCGCTAGCCGGTCGTCGCGATTGCAGGGCTCGGGTGGCTGTTCCATTATCGACAGCCTGGATTAGCCAAGATGTTTCGCAGGAGTGCGCATGAACGTTCAGACCACGATTGAGCAGAGTGTGCCGGAGCGCCTGATGCAGGTGCGCCAGGCAATGGCCGCAGAGGGCATCGATGCGCTGCTGGTGCCATCGGCCGATCCCCATCTTTCCGAATACCTGCCCGGCTTCTGGCAGGGGCGCCAATGGTTGTCCGGTTTCCACGGCTCTGTCGGCACGCTGGTGGTCACGGCGGGCTTTGCCGGGCTCTGGGTCGACAGCCGCTACTGGGAGCAGGCCGAAAACGAGCTGGCCGGCAGTGGCATCGAACTGATGAAGCTGCTGCCAGGCAAGCCGGGCGCGCTGGAGTGGCTGGGTGAGCACATCGCGCCGAAGGGGGCCGTTGCCGTGGACGGTGCCGTCATGGCCCTGGCGTCGGCGCGGCTGTTGGGCGAGCGCCTGAAGGCCCGCGAGGTAAGGTTGGTGACTGACAAGGACCTGCTCGGCAAGGTTTGGCAGGGGCGCCCGCCGTTGCCAAGCAACCCGGTCTATCAGCACTTGCCGCCACATGCGACGCAGTGCCGGGCGGACAAACTCGCCCAATTGCGCGACAGCCTGAAGGCCAAGGGCGCCGACTGGCACTTCATCGCTACCCTGGATGACATTGCCTGGCTGTTCAACTTGCGCGGCAGTGATGTGTCGTACAACCCAGTCTTTGTTTCGTTCGCTCTGATCAGCCAGCAGCAGGCGACTGTGTTCGTGGGGCGCGACAAAGTCGATGATCATCTGCGCCATGTGTTGGCGGTAGACGGCATTGAGGTGCGTGACTACGCCGATATAGGTCAGGCTCTGGGTGCGGTGCCCTCAGGGAGCCGGCTGTTGCTCGACCCGGCGCGAGTCACTTGCGGCCTGCTGGAAAACCTGAGCCCTGGGGTGGAACTGGTCGAGGGGATCAACCCCACTACCCTGAGCAAGTCGTGCAAGCGTGAGGAGGACCTTGTGCACGTTCGCCGGGTCATGGAGCAGGATGGCGCCGCCTTGTGCGAGTTCTTCGCCTGGCTGGACGCAAACCTGGGCCGGGAGGTCATTACCGAGTTGACGGTCGATGAGCAACTGAGCGCCGCGCGTGCCCGACGCCCCGACTTCGTGTCGTTGAGTTTCTCGACCATCGCGGCCTTCAACGGCAATGGTGCGATGCCTCATTACCGCGCCACCGAGCAGTCGCATGCCACGCTCGAAGGTGACGGCTTGCTGCTGATCGATTCGGGTGGGCAGTACCTGGGCGGCACCACCGACATTACCCGGATGGTGCCGGTGGGCAACCCGACGCTTGAGCAGAAGCAGGATTGCACGCGTGTGCTCAAGGGTATGATTGCATTGTCGCGGGCCACCTTCCCGCGCGGGATCCTCTCACCACTGCTCGATGCCATTGCCCGGGCACCGATCTGGGCTGATCAAGTGGACTATGGCCACGGCACCGGTCATGGGGTGGGCTACTTCATGAACGTGCACGAGGGGCCACAGGTAATCGCCTATCAGGCGGCAGCCACGCCGCAAACTGCGATGCAGGCGGGCATGATCAGCTCAATCGAGCCAGGCACCTACCGGCCGCGCGAGTGGGGCGTTCGTATCGAGAACCTGGTGGTCAGTCGTGAAGCGGGCAAGAGTGCTTTTGGTGACTTCCTGAATTTCGAGACCTTGACGCTTTGCCCGATCGATACGCGCTGCCTGTTGCCCGAGTTGCTTGCCAGGGAGGAGCTGGACTGGCTGAACGGTTACCACGCGATGGTGCGTGAGCGCCTTGCGCCTTTATTGAAAGGCGAGGCGCTGGCCTGGCTGCAGGCGCGCACCGCGTCGCTGTGATAACCGGCCAATGAAAAGGGCAGCGTTCGCGCTGCCCTTTTCAATTGCGTGTGGTCATCACTTGCAGATGACGATCATGCTGCGGCTGGTATAGCCGGCCGGGTTGATACCGAACAAGTAGTCGCCGGGTTCTTCATCGGTGTCGCCCGAGCGCGCAATGACCTTGTAGCCACGTGAGCTGCAAGACGTCGCGGCCTTGCTGTAGCAGTTGTCCCAGGACGAAGAAAGGCCAGAACAATTGATATGCAGGCCTTTCTTACCCCTTTTGACCTCAGTCTTGGCCGTGGCGGCACATCCAGCAATAGCCAAGATGGCCAGGATGAGCAAAATACGTTTCATTCCTGTCCTTAAATGCAGGGCGGAGCAGCTGTCTGGCCCTGTCGTTATCGCTTTGGTTCTTCCTGAAGTTTCCCCAGCGTCCGTGTTCGCTCCAGTAGATAGCGTAAAGATGTTGAAGCTGTGACAGCTTAATCAGCGAGACGGGCCGCTACAATCACTATTCCCGTCACAAATGAAAATATTTCTCATATCAGTCGGCGGCGACGGGTGGGGTGGGCGTCTGCCGCATGGACAGCGTGGTGCCTACCGATGCGACGATGATCGCCAGAATTGCCAACCATTGGGTGGTACTGAGTACTTCGCCGAGAAACAGCAGGCCGGACAGCGCGCCAAAGGCCGGTTCGATACTCATCAGCGTGCCGAAGGTGCGTGCAGGCATGCGTGTCAGGGCGACCATTTCCAGGCTGTAGGGCAGGGCGGTGGACAGTACCGCGACAGCCAAGGCCATTGGAATCACGGCTGGGGTGAGCAAGGCGCTGCCGGCGTGGATTACGCCGATAGGGGCAACGAACAGGGCGGCGACGACTACCCCGAGTGCGGCGCTCTGGATGCCGTGCTCGGCGCCGGCGCGTTGGCCAAACAGGATATACAGCGCCCAGCACACGCCTGCCCCCAATGCGTAGGCGGCGCCCACCGGGTCAAGTGCTTGCCCACCATCGCCTGCCGGTAGCAACAGCAACAGGCCAGCAATCGCCAGGGCGATCCAGAGGAAGTCGATCGGGCGGCGCGAAGAGCAGATCGCCACGGCCAGGGGGCCGGTAAATTCCAGTGCCACGGCAATGCCGATAGGTACCGTTTGCAGAGACATATAGAAGAGGAAGTTCATGCCGCCGAGTGCCATGCCATAGATGATGACATTGCGCAGGGTGTTGGCGGTCATGCGGACACGCCACGGGCGCAGGATCAGCAGCATGATGATGCTGGCGAAGATCAGGCGCAGCGCTGTGGTGCCCTGAGCGCCGATGATAGGGAACATGCTTTTGGCCAGTGACGCACCGGATTGTATCGATGCCATGGCGATGAGCAGCAGGCCGATGGGAAAGAGCGTGGCGGCCAGGCTGCGGGCTTGGGTGTTCATTTATGTGCGTCGATCCTTGAGCAGGCGTGGGTGTGCACTATAGTGCGCACTTGTGGGGCTGCGGGGCAATGGGTTATTGGGTGTAAGGGTGAGGGCCGCGCGCCAATCCCTCAGGAATAACTGGCCCGAAACAAATGTAGGAGCGGCCTTGCGTCGCGATGCGCCGCGCGGGCGGCGCTCGATCTCATAGGCGCCGAAAGGGTAATGGCGGGCACCTGTCAGCCTTGATGCG
>NZ_JABWRV010000034.1:0-47091 GCF_014269105.1 Pseudomonas sp. SWRI77
GTTGGCCAAACCCCATGTCGATGGGCCACACATGGCCACTGTGGTCGGCCCGCCTGGCGAAGAAATCTATTGCGACCAGTGGGGCCGGGTCAAAGTCAGCTTCCCCTGGGATCGCGAAAGCCAGAACAACGAGTTCAGTTCCTGCTGGGTGAGGGTTTCACAAGCCTGGGCGGGAGGTAGCTGGGGCGCGATGGCAATCCCGCGGATCGGCCAGGACGTGATCATCCAGTACGTCAATGGTGATCCCGACCAGCCGATGATCACCGGGCGCACCTATTGCGGTGATCAGCTGCCGCCCTACGACCTGCCCGACCACAAGACCCGCATGACCATCAAGAGCCAGACCCACAAGGGGGATGGGTTCAACGAGTTGCGTTTCGAGGATGAGCTGGGCAAGGAAGAAGTGTTCGTCCACGCCCAGAAGGACCAGAACACCCAGGTCAACAACAACCAGTCTCTCACCGTCGGTGTTGATCGGACCCAGAGCATTGGCCAGGACGAGTCCATTGCCATCGGCCGCAATCGCCTGCGCGTGGTGAAAGCCAATGACACCTTGAAAGTCGGCGGCGGCAAAAACGACCTCATCGCCGGCGACTACGAGATCGAAGCAGGCAACACCCTGCGCCTCAAGTGCGGCAAGACACTGATCGAGATGCAGGCCAACGGCACGCTCAATATCACCTGCGAGACCTTCAACCTCACCGGGCAACAGACCGGACAGATCAACACGCCCGCAGCGAAGCTCGACCTCAACCCTGACGGGGGAGTGGCAGGTGCCGCAGCGGATGGACGCGATAGCAGTGCACTGAAAGCCGATGTGGATGGGCACTTCAAGTAGCTGCTTGCACTTGCCCGTACGTAAAGACCTCCTGAAAGGACTCCCACAATGACGGAATACCTGACTCACGACATGATCCTCAATCTAGGCGAGGAAGCACCTGAAGACCTGACGCTCAACATGCTGCGCTTTCGTGCCCGAGACACCACATTGGTGATGGCCCGCAGCCCTGTCGCCAATGACAAAACGTTGGACGAGGCCATCGACGACCAGCTACGAATACTGCGTGAAAAGTCCAAGGCAATAGCCATCACGCCTGCAAAGATCGCGCATTTGGGTACTGATGAACACCCGATTGAAGCTCGCGAGATGGCCATTGAATTCATGGTGGGTGACAAGACTCAGTTCCAGCTCCAAGTAGCCTGCCTGATCCCAGGTCAGCACCGCCTGTTAGTGCTGAATTACAGCAAGCCAGGCCCACTGAGCACCGATGACATTGAGCACTGGCGCGCAATAAAGCAAAAGCTTCGATTCAATTAAGGCCCTCGCCTGCGCAAACGACATCTAACCCATCGCTTGGAGCTAACAACCCATGGCGCAGATCGTTCACGCCGCCCGCATGGGCGACGAAATACTTCATCCCTCCCTGCTTGCCGAAGTGGTCAGTGCGGTCGCCGAGGCGGTCATCTATGCTGCCGCTACCGCAGCAGCCGCTGCCGCAATAAGCCTGGCTGTGTTGGGCACTGTCGCCACTGCCGGCACAGGAGGCATCGTCATCGGTATCGTCGCAGGGGCGGCGATCGGTGCGTTGAGCACTCTCTCCGTTGATGACAACCAATCTATCGGCGATGCCATCTCCAGTTTTTGCGACGATCTAGGTAACAGCGTGCAAGGACCCACGCCCTTCGGAAAGATCGAGAGCGGATCAGATAAGGTATTGATCAACAGTAAGCCCGCTGCGCGGGCTGCTGGAATCACTGGGCCACCTGGCGGAGGAGCGGCCGATGCCGAGCAGGTCGAACCCACAATTCTTGAGAACGTGGGTTCCATGGCCATGGCAGCGGTGCCGTACCTAGTCCCGTTTGTGGGTTTAGGCATGGCGATCCGCGATATCTTCTATCCACCCGTCACCACCTCAAAGGACGCTGGCGCGCAAGACAGAAGCAAGGATCAGATCTCCTGCAGTCGCCACCCGCCCATGCCCAAAACCTATATTGCACAAGGGTCGGACAAGGTCTTCATCGACAGTCAACCTGCAGCGCGCTCGGGTGACAAAACCACCTGTGATGCCAAGATCGATGTAAACGAAAATGTCTCACCGAATGTGCGCATTGGTGGCGGCACAGCAACGGTACGGGATATTCGCAATGGCAAGAGCAAGATTGCGATGTTTACGGGGATCATCGCAGGCATACTCATTTCACGACGATTTGGGCGTATTAAAGGCTGCAAGGCTGGCAACCCTGTTGCTGTAGCCACGGGCAGCAAATTCCAGGACGGTCCCGAAGACACTGACTTCAGCCTCCCTGGCCTGCTCGGTATCGAATGGGCTCGCCGCTACGATAGCAGGGACACACGCAATGGCGGCTTGTTTGGCAAGGGCTGGAGCGTTCCTTATGAGGTGGAACTTGTCCGAGTCCCCCATCCTGAGGGTGGCGAGCTGTTGGTCTACATCGATGATGAAGGTAAACGGCTGGAACTAGGCCGCATGAAGGCCGGCGATGCCTTTGTCAGTGTCCTGGATGGCTTGGCTTTCTTCCAGCTGGAGGATGGCCAAACAGTTGTCGAGGACATTTACGAGGGGCGCTACAAAGTCTTTGATATCGACCCTCACCAGCCCAGCCATTCAAGACTCATCAGGCTGGGCGACCGCAATCTCAACTACGTTGATGTGCTTTACGACAAACAAGGTCGCCTGCAAGCGCTCTATGACAAGTACGGCCAAACGGTTGTCCAACTTCACTATGAGGCTGCGCATACAAATCGTGTATCCAAGGTCTCGCGGATCTTCCTGTCGAACAACGGTGCCCCCGCTATCGAGCGGAACGAGCTACTGGTCAGCTACAGCTATACCGACAGAGGGCAGCTGCAGGAAGTCCAGGATGCGACAGGTCAGGTGGTGCGCCGCTTCAGCTATACCGAAGAGGGCTATCTGAAGCGCCACCAATTGGCTAGCGGCGCCGTTCGCGAGTACGAGTGGGAGTGCTACACCATTCCTGAAAAACGCCCTTTGCCTGTAAGAGCAGATGGCACACCCTATCGCCTGCCACCTTTGCTTGAGCCACAACCTGACCACGAATGGCGGGTCGTTCGCCACTGGGGTAGCGATGGTGAGGAATACAGGTTCAAGTACAACCTCGAAGAAGGCGAAACCCTCGTAACAGACGGACTGGGACGCACGGACCGTTATCTCTGGGGCCCACTGTACGACGTTTACAAGCATGTCGACGCACTGGGGAACTGCTGGCAAGCAGAGATCATCGCTGGGCAGTTGATCAAACGAACTGATCCACAGGGCGGCGAGTGGCAATACAGCTATGACGATATCGGCCGTCTGATCGAAACGCGCGATCCCCTTGGGCGAAGCGAACGCATCAGCTATCTGCGCCACTGGGCGCTACCCGTTCAGGTCACCGACGGAGCCGGGCGTACCCGACGCTACGGATACGATGTTCATGGCAATCTGCTATGGGAGCAGGATCCACTGGGCCGCAGCACCCACTATCAATACAACCCGGAAGGTCGCGTTACCCGCGTCACCGATGCCCTCGAAAAAGCCAAGCACCTAAGTTGGAACACCCGTGGCCAGTTGCTCAGCTATCGCGACTGCAGCAACAACCAGACGCTTTACCACTACGACTTGCAGGGTCGCTTGAGCGAAAGCATTAACGCGCGCGGTGAGCACACCCGCTTCCGATATGACGCTCGTGGCTACCTGATAGAAAGCGAAAGGCCCGATGGTCGTATTGACCGCTACGAAGTCGATACTGCTGGCCAGTTGACGCGCTACATCGACCCTGCGCAAAAAAACCTGCAATTTCGCTACGACCTCAGTGGGCGCATGGTCGAGCGCCTGGACGCCATGGGTCATAGCGTCAGATTTCGCTATGACGCCTATGGCCGACTGCTACAGCTCACCAACGAAAACAACGAATCATATCGCTTTGGCTGGGACAAGCTTGACCGCCTGATTGCGCAGGAAGACCTGGATGGCAGTGGTCGCATTTATGAATACGACGTGTTGGATGGGGTCACCAGCCTTACTCACGTACCCTCTCCCCATGAACAAGCACCATTGTCCGAGAACGCCCCAGCAACGCGGACAACGCCGATTCGCCACGATTTCGAACGCGATGCAGTCGGCCGCCTGCTGAGCAAGCGCACCGAGGATGGCATCACCGACTACAGCTACGACACCGCCGACAATCTGTTGTCCATCACCTTCACCAATAATCAGGGTGAAAAACAGCAGCTTGAATACACCTACGACCCCGCAGGGCAACTGTTGAGCGAAACTAACAGCGCCGGGCTGTTGCAGTACCGCTACGACGAGTTGGGCAACCTGCAGACGCTCACCCTCCCCGATCAACGCAATCTCAATTACCTCTACTACGGCAGTGGGCACCTGCACCAGATCAACCTGGACGGCCGGGTCATCAGCGACTTTGAGCGTGATGCCGTGCATGACGAAGTCATGCGCACCCAAGGCAACCTGATCACACGCACACGCTATGACAAAAGCGGGCGCTTGAGTGGCAAGGCAATCCACTATCGAGATGCCGCAGCTGAAGTCCTACCACTATTGGACAAGACCTATCGATATGACGCAGGCGACAACCTCATCGCCGAAGTGCTGACTCAGACCCAGCGCAAAGGCATGTCCAGCGCTGCAAACGATGAGCATGCCGACCTCGAAAAAATAATTGGCCGATTCCACAGCCTGCCCCACACAGGCAGAAGCTATTCGGGCAGCAATCGATATGGCTACGATCCCAACGAACAACTTCAAACCGTCCAGCACTACCGTCCCGATTGGCAGGCTTCACAGGTAGAGGATTTCAAGTACGACAAGGCCGGTAATCTGTTTGACGGGCCCAAGCTCAATGGATTCATCAAGCACAACCGTGTACTGGTTTACCAGGACAAGCGCTACCGCTACGACCGCTTTGGCCGCTTGTGCGAGAAGCGAATCGGTAGCCATCGGGTTCAGCGCTTCGAGTATGACGCCGAACGGAGGCTGGTGTGCGTAGAGCAGGAGCGGTATGGTGAGATCGAGCGCATTGTGTTCGGCTACGACCCGCTGGGACGACGGATCAGCAAGGCGATCTACAAGCCAGGCGAAGCCGAGCCGATATACCGGACGCTGTTTCACTGGCAGGGATTGCGCTTGCTGCAGGAAGTTCAGAGCGGGCTGCCCAGCCTGTATGTCTATACGAGCCCGAACAGCTATGATCCGCTGGCACGGATAGACGGGAAACCGGGTCAGGAAGACATACAGTATTTCCACACCAATCTGGCCGGACTGCCCGAACAGTTGACGGATCAACAGGGTCATACACTCTGGTGCAGCAATTATCACGGCTGGGGCACCACACGGGATGAGTGGCGTACTCAACGGCAAGAGCGTGAGCAGAACTTACGGCACCAAGGACAGTATCTCGACCAAGAGACGGAGCTGCACTACAACACATTTAGATATTACGATCCTGACATAGGTTGTTTCATTCAAATTGATCCGATAGGGCTAAACGGCGGATTAAACCTTTACCAGTACGCACCGAATCCGCTGAACTGGATCGACCCGCTGGGTCTTACTAAATGTTCGCCTGGGAAAGATGATAGTGCTCACAACGATGATAGTGCTCACAACGCAGCGGACCACCAGAAGCTTAAAGATTATTATACTCAGCATGAAAAATATGGTTCTGGCGGCGTAAGAGAATTACAGAATGGTCGTTACCGTTTTTATGACGAAATTAAACCGTCTCGAAATCCAGGCGAAATGAAAGGTGCCAGATTAGTTAGAGAATGGGATCCTTCTACCGGCAATAAACGTACATGGTATGAAACAATAGACCATACTGGAAATATAAGAAGCGTGGCTCCAAAGCCCGTTACCCATGAAAAGAACCATCATATATTTGATATTGATGGTAGTTATAAAGGAAGGAGATAGCGCTTTGAGCACTCAACTTCAACGTATTGATATAATTCATAAAATATCAGACATATTAGCAGGTAATGCAAAGAGAGACGATATTTCCGAATGGGCATTTAATATATTTGATGATGACTCATTAAGGCTGGAAGATCCCGTAGTTTTAAAATATCTAAAATTGCTAGGAGCTGTTGATTTACCTTCTTCAGATCGAGATTTTTTATATACGGATGATGATCTTCGCCACTGGATAACTGAAATCGAGAGTCAATAATAAAAGCCGGAAGCGATCTCTACGATTCTTCCGGCTTTTTACCTTCAGCCGCTGACCTGAGCCAGCAACGTCGGTCGCGGTAGGAATGGCAGTCACCTGCCACCCCCCGCACAGATCCGTACGTGCAGAACTACCGCATACGGCTCCTGCCTTGGGTTTTGACGCCGAAGCGGGTTATGGGATGCGGATGCATTGGTAGCTCTCTTGGATAGGGTATGAATAGCCGGGCCAAGGTAGCCATGCGTTCCCAGTTCAGACGGTGCCGCTGACTTCGCCGTTTAAGAGCATGTCTCCACGCGCCTATCACTTCACGGCGAAAGGCATCCAGTCGCCGTGTATTACCGGGTACGTGATAGTAGTTGCAGTAGCCTTTAAACAGACGGCTCAACCATTGTCCGATTACCGGGACGGGCTCATGTCTGCGCTTGTGTAATTGCGCCCGTATCTCCCTGATTGTCGTTCTCATACGCTTGGCGATGGTCACGCGTCTAACCACAAACATCCCGTTCTTGGTTTTGTCACAGATATGCGTGAACCCGAGAAAATCGAAAGTTTCCGGTTTTCCTTCCCCACGCTTCTTGCGATCTTCGATCGCGAACCAGCCAAACCGTAGCAAACGTGTTTTCTCTGGATGCAGTGTCAGGTTGAACTGGGCTAGTCGAGCCTCCAACGCCTGGCGAAAACTCCATGCATCTTCATGCTTTTCAAATCCAAGCACACTGTCGTCTGCGTATCGCACAGCAATCATCTGACCTCGTGCAGTACGCTCGCGCCATTGCCTGATCCACAAGTCCGTCACGTAGTGCAGGTAGATGTTGGCAAGCAACGGTGAAATGGGCGCACCTTGCGGCGTGCCCTGCTTCGCAGGAGTGCGCTTTCCATTTTCGAGAACACCTGTGCGCAACCATCGAGCTATTAGCGCTAACATTCGCCTATCCGCAATTCGGTGTTGCAGGAAGCACATCATCCATTCGTGATCGATGGTGTCAAAGAACGCTCGAATATCCACGTCCAATATCCAACGAACACGCGAGTTCTGTATTCCTACCGATAACGCATCCAATGCATCGTGTTGCCCTCGACCTGGGCGAAAACCATACGAGAGTCCCAGAAAGTTCTGCTCATAAATTGCGTTGAGCACTTGCACGACTGCGGTCTGGACAATCTTGTCTTCCAATGCGGTTACACCCAGCGGGCGCTCGCTACCATCTGCCTTTGGGATAAACACCCGCCGGACAGGCTGGGCGCGATAGCGGCCCCTGTGCACTTTGTCGTGTAAGACTGTCAGCTTTGTGAGCAGACCTTGCTCGTACTCTCGCCACGATAGACCATCCACACCACTGGCCGCGTCTCGCTTGAGATTGTAGAAACTCTCGTGCAATAGCTCGACCGTTACGTGGTGCAGCAAGCTCGTGAACTTTACCCGGCGATCTCGCCGAGCTGCTTGACGTACAGCGAGCAACCCTGACAACGCACTTGTCCGGCTCTGCGTCCGGGGCGCGGAAGGCTGTTCGCTGTTCCCCTTGGCTAACTCCCTTTCCTCCATCGTCTCCGCTGAGCAAAACCCATTGTTCGACGACTTCTCAGGTACTACGGAGTTATCCGACTTCTCATCCGCGTAGGCGGCAGGCTTTTGGCTTGTGACCTTTCCTGCCCCGTCTGGCTTGTCACGACCAGACACGGATGAGATCTCCCAGCTTCCGTACAGTTGACTTCCCAGCATGCTCAGGGTCTACGACCGCGCAGGGCGTGAAACATGGCTTGCGATTATCGTCATGCACACTGTGGCCTTCCGCTTCGCATAACAGCGTCGGCGCCCTGGACTCATGATTTCGCGGCTCAATGGCTGGCCTGCTGGTTTCCCCTGTCAACGCTTCGCCGTACACCTCACGGTGCACAACGCATGACTCGGGGTCGAGGTGTTTCGCCATAACTTCTCTCGTAGGGACTTTCACCCTTTATCAACTGCCAGCTTGGCTGGCGCACTAAGCGCTCCATGAACCCCACATTCAAAGCGCTTAGCTGATCCCCGATGCTGTGCTCCCGATTTCTTTCTGGAGCCCGCACGCCATGATGCGTCCCGACGCCAAAGTCGAAAAAGTCTTCCTCTATCCCAAGCCAGTCGACTTTCGAAAGTCCATTGACGGTCTGGCCGCGCTGGTCGAATTGGACATCAAAGTGGCGGTGTTCGACCCCGTACTCTTCGTGTTTCTCAACAAAACGCGAAACCGCGTGAAGATCCTGTACTGGGAGCGAAACGGCTTCTGTCTTTGGCTCAAGCGTCTCGACTCGGAACGCTTCAAAACATCGCCTGACCCCACCGACGAGGCCATTATCCTGACCGTCCAGGAACTCAATTGGCTGCTCGACGGTTTCGACCTCTGGCGCAATCGTCCGCACCAAGTTTTGACACCTCGCTACGTTGCCTGATTCGGTATAATCCGTGGCATGATTTCCATGCCCGACACCCTCCCTGACGATCCGGTTTTGCTCAAGCAACTGCTTGAGCAAATGATCAATGAGCGCGCGTCTGATAAGGGCAAAATCGTTCATCTGGAAGAAGAGGTGGCGCTGCTCCGCCAGCGGTTATTCGGCCGTAAGACAGAGCAGACCAACGATTCGGCTACGCCCCAACTCCCTCTCTTTGACGAAGCAGAAAGCCTGGCAGAGCCGGCCGACGAGGCTTCGGATGAAGAAGTTGTTGCACCGAGCAAGCGCCGCGGCAAACGCAAGCCACTGCCCAGCGATCTGCCGCGTGTCGAGGTCATTCATGAACTCCCTGAACACGAGTTGACGTGTGCGTGCGGCTGCCGCAAGCACGCCATTGGCGAAGAAGTCAGCGAGCAACTCGAAATCGTCCCAATGCAGATCCGGGTCATCAAGCATATCCGCAAGGTGTACGGCTGCCGCGGCTGTGAGTCAGCACCGGTGACCGCAGATAAGCCCGCCCAGATGATCGAAAAAAGCATGGCCAGCCCAAGCGTGCTGGCGATGTTATTGACCACCAAATACGTGGACGGCCTGCCACTTCATCGTTTTGAAAAAGTGCTCGGACGCCACGGCATCGATATCTCGCGTCAAACCCTGGCACGTTGGGTCATCCAGTGCGGCGAGCACTTTCAGCCGCTGCTGAACCTGATGCGCGACAGCCTGTTGAATAGCCGCATCATTCATTGCGATGAAACCCGGGTACAGGTCTTGAAAGAGCCTGACCGCGGGCCAAGTAGCCAGTCCTGGATGTGGGTGCAAACTGGCGGCCCACACGATAAGCCAGTCATCATTTTCGACTACTCCACCAGCCGAGCGCAGGAGGTACCGACTCGCCTGTTGGATGGGTATCGCGGCTATGTGATGACCGATGATTATGCTGGCTACAACGCCCTCGGAGCGCAGGATGGCGTTGAGCGCCTAGGCTGCTGGGCACATGCGCGGCGCAAGTTCGTCGAGGCACAAAAAGTACAGCCCAAGGGCAAGACCGGACGCGCTGACATCGCGCTGAACCTGATCAACAAGCTCTATGGCGTCGAGCGCGACTTGAAGGAGAGCAGCGATGAAGTTCGTAAGGCTGCCCGCGTGGAGCGCAGTCTGCCATTGCTGACTCAGCTGAAAAGATGGATCGAGAAAACGCAACCGCAGGTCACAACGCAGAATGCCTTGGGCAAAGCTATCGGCTACTTGGCCAGCAATTGGAGCAAGTTGGAACGCTACGTCGAACATGGCTACTTGCCGATCGACAACAACGCTGCAGAGCGCGCCATTCGCCCGTTTGTCATCGGTAGAAAGAACTGGCTCTTCAGTGACACGCCCAAAGGTACCACCGCCAGCGCCCAGCTTTACAGCCTGGTCGAAACTGCCAAAGCCAACGGCCAAGAGCCCTATGCGTGGCTGCGCCACGCACTGGAACGCCTGCCGCAGGCGTCCTCAGTGGAGGATTACGAAGGCCTGCTGCCGTGGAACTGTATACCGGCATCGCTTGGCTGAGGAAGTCAGCTATCTTGGGAATGATGGCGATTATCGGAGCGTTTGAAGAACAAAGCGGAGTAACGACCATGGAATACGACGAAAGACTGATCGAAGACGCAGTACTCGCCCTGTTGGCAGCCTACAGCTCGGACAAGGGTAATGCGTGGAAAGGGTTCGACTTCGAAATCATGAATCGACTGCATGACCAGGGTTTGATCAGTGATCCAGTTAACAAAAATAAATCCATCTGGTTGACGGAGGAAGGTCTGGAGCGAGGTCGACAGATAGCCGACCGATTGTTCGGGTTAAGGACGCAAGCGGGGCAGGTGCCCGACTCGAATACCTGACTTATTCCCACTTCATAACACAGGTGGGGTTTGTGGATCGCTTACACATGGCTGACACCGTAATGGCCCACTAACAAGGCCAGTGGCCCCCCGAGTCTGTATAGCGCCCATAGGCAGCGGCATCGCCACCCGCACCCTACCCCGTCACCACTGGGCTGGACACCCGCACAGGCGTGGCCACCATCCTGCGCGCCAACGAAATTCAATAAGTCCCGTTACGGAGGTGCCAAGCCACCCGGCAAGGGCATGCCATGACCCGTCCCAACCGTTATATGGAACCTCTGCGGCCCAGTGCGATAGTGCGGCGGCGCTACTGCGTCGAATAACAACAAGAGGTAAGTCCAATGTCCGTATCGAAACGCTCCGTCGAAGATGCGCCACTCAATGCGTTCCACCGCAAGCTGACGGTCTATTCCGCTGGCGGGCCGTTCCTCGACGGCTATGTGCTGAGCATCATCGGCGTGGCCATGCTGCAGATCACCAATGCCCTGCAACTGTCCGCCTTCTGGGAGGGGCTGATTGCTGCCTCGGCGCTGATCGGGGTGTTCCTTGGCGGGTTCCTGGGGGGGTGGTTTACCGACAAGTACGGGCGCAAGGTGCTGTACCTGGTCGACCTGATCGCCATTGTCGGGTTTTCGGTGGCGCAGTTCTGGGTGGAGTCGGCCTGGGCGCTGTTTGCCTGGCGGCTGTTGATCGGTATCGCGGTGGGCGCCGACTACCCCATCGCCACCTCGCTGCTGGCCGAGTTCCTGCCACGCAAGCAACGCGGGCCGCTGCTGGCCGCGATGGTGCTGATGTGGTTCGCCGGGGCCGCCACTGCCTACATGGTCGGCGAGCTGTTGCTGCGTGTCGGCGGCGACGACGGCTGGCGCTGGGTACTGGCCAGTGCGTTGGTGCCGGGTGCCTTGTTCCTGATTGCCCGTAGCGGCACGCCGGAATCACCACGCTGGCTGCTGAGCAAAGGCCGCACTGCCGAGGCGGATGCAGTGATCAAGCGGGTTTATGGCCCGGACTACTCCATTGCCGACCTGCCGGAGCAAGTCAGCGACAAACCCGTGTCGGTGTGGTCGCTGTTCCACTCCGGCTACGGCAAGCGCATGGCCTTCGTCACGCTGTTCTGGACGTGCGCCATCGTGCCGCTGTTCGCCATCTACGCGTTCGCCCCGAAAGTGCTGCAGGCGCTGAAACTCACCGGTGACTGGGCGGCCTATGGCTCGATCGCCATCACCTTGCTGTTCACCCTGGGCTGCCTGGTGGCCACCAAGCTGATCAACCGCCTGGGGCGGCGCAAGATGCTGATCCACAGCTTCCTCTGGTCGGGCATGTCGCTGTTGCTGCTGGGCCTGTTCCCCGATGCATCACCCACCACCGTGCTGGTGCTGTTTGGTGCCTACGCGGTGCTGATTGGCGGTGCTCAGGTGCTGGAATACGTCTACCCCAACGAACTGTTCCCCACCGAAATCCGCGCCTCCGCCGTGGGCCTGGCCACTTCGCTGTCGCGTGTTGGCGCGGCCGTGGGTACCTACCTGGTGCCGATCTCGCTGGTGTCCTACGGCATTGCCAACACCATGTTCGCCGCCGCCTTGATCTCGCTGTTCGGAGCACTGATCTCGTGGTGGCTGGCACCAGAGACCAGCAAGCTCGACCTGCAACAAGCCGCCGCGCTGGGCAGCACCAGCGCTGCACCGTCACCGTCCCACAAAACTGTCGCTCGTAAAGCCTGAAGGAGCCCTTCCATGACTCAAGTACTTACCGTTGTACGCAATGCCGCTGCTTCGCCCTTGGGCGCACCCGCCCCTGCCCGCCTGCCGATCGGCGAACCGATTGCCCTGGCCGCCACGGCGCAGGAGCAGACCGATGAAGCGGTCGGCGCCAGCATCGGCGTCTGGGAAAGCAGCGCGGGGGTGTTCCGCCGCTACCTGAAAAACCGTGAGTTCAGCCACATCGTCAGCGGCAGTTGCACCTTCACCCCCGACGGCGGCGAGCCGGTCGAGCTGCGGGCGGGCGACGCGGTATTGTTCCCGGAGAACTGCGAAGGCGTGTGGGACATCCACGAGACCCTGCGCAAGACTTACGTGTTGTTCTAGGCGTGAGACAGTTCGGATCGAGACTCAGGGGTTTGGCTGGTTTTGACAGTGCATCTGACTGAGATTTTGGGGCCGTTAGCGGCCCCAAAAAAGCTTGAGCAACACCCTACAACTCCGGGTCCAGCCCTACCTTGTCCCCATGCCAATCGAACCGCTCCACCTCGTGGCGCCGCTTGCGGAAGCTGTACGGCGTCTCGCCATACTGCTTGCGGAACCACAAGATGAAGTGCGACGCATCGGAAAACCCGCACGCCAAGGCAATGGTGGTGATGTTCTGGCTGGTATTCACCAGCAACCGCCGCGCATGGTCCAGGCGCAGCTTGCGCCAATAGTTGGCCGGTGGTTCCTGGGTGTTGGCGACGAACTCGCGATGCAACTGGCGAGGATGGGTGCCCACCGCCTCGGCCACGGCCTTGAGCGTCATCGATGCATCCAGGTTGGCGCGCATGAAGGCAATGGCGCGCTGCACGCGGTCGTTCTGGTACACCGAATCACTGGCGGCCTGGCCTTCCTGCTGGTCGGCGCGCTCGTCCACCAGCAGGTACTCCAGCCCTTTTTGCGCGCGCACCGCACCGCAATGCCTGCGGATCAGGTTGGCCGCCAGGTCGATCGCCGTGCCGCCCGGGCAGGTGATGATGCCACGGTCATCCACATAGCTCTTGTCGATCACTGCGGTGGACAGCGGGAAGCGCTCCTTGAACTCGTCGCGCAAGGTGAAATGCAACGCGCAACGCCGGCCATCGAGCAGGCCTGCCTTGCCCAGCACGAACGACGCCGAACACAGGGCAATGATCGGGATGTTCGCGGCATGCACCTCACACAGCGCATCAAGCAGCCAGCCTGGCGGGTTGCGCGTTTCGCTCAACAGCCCGCCCGCCAGCACGATGTAGTCGTACTGGGCAAACAGGTTCAGCGGCTTGGTTGGCGAAATGGGCATGCCACAGCTGGCGGTGATCGGTTGGTCGTCGAGGGTCATCCAGTCCCATTGGCAGTACACCTGCTGGCTGCGGAACGACTTGTCGGCGGCGAAGCGCAGCGAATCGACCAGCCCGGCGACGGGCACCAAGGTGAACTGATTGAGAAGGAGGAAACCGACCCGCAGTTCAGGCTTGATCTGCGAGACGGTTTCGGCGGCCTGCGATTGTTGTAGGTATTGTTCGGCGACCATGGACGCTGCTCTCATCACATCCGAAGTGAATGCCATTCTAAGCGTACACCGGCGTCCGCCCTATCATATTCAGCACTATAAATAGAAGATCTCAGACAAGGCAGGACGCTACGGTTGTCTGTCTAGATACCCCGCCAAGGCCTCGCTCTTCCTTACTCTGACAAGGGTGCCAGTCCCTCGCTGAGCGAACGCCTACTTCCTATCAATTGTCATGACTGTAATATCGCCCCCTGGCCGCGCTGAGCATCATGTAGGCACAAGACAAACATGCTCAGAGGCACCCCTCATGTACCGTGGATTCTGGTATGCCCAGGCGCTGGACCTGGACAACGACCTCGCCCCTGCCCTGCAGGACTCGATTCAAGCCGACGTGTGTATCGTCGGCGGCGGCTTCCTTGGCTTGTGGTCGGCTATCCGCCTGAAGCAGGCCCACCCGGAACAAACCATTGTCATCGTCGAGCGTGACCGCTGTGGCTCGGGTGCCAGCGGACGCAACGGCGGCGTTGCCACCAACTGGTGGGGCAAGTACCTGTCGGTGCGCACCATCTGCGGCGACGCCGAAGCCAGGCGCATCTGCGAGGCCGCCGAGTCGGCCATCGACGAAATCGGCAGCTTCTGCCAGGAACACGGGATTGATGCCCAGTACCGCAAGGACGGCTGGCTGTGGACTGCCACCAACCCGCGCCAGATGAATTCGTGGCGAGTGCTGACCGACGGCCTGCAGAAGCTCGACGTCAACCCCTTCCAGGAACTGGACCGCCAGACCATTCGCGGGCGGGTCGGCTCGCCGCTGGTGCTGGGCGGCATCTACGACCCCAACGCCGCCACCGTGCAGCCCGCCATGCTCGCCCGTGGCCTGCGCCGGGTGGCGCTGAAACTGGGCGTGCAGATATTCGAGAAGTCACCGTTCACCCACCTGCAGCGCGGTGCCAACCCCGTGGTGCACACTGCCAAGGGCCAGGTAAAAGCCAAACAGGTGGTGCTGGCACTCAACGCCTGGGGCGCGCAGTTCCCGGAGCTGCGCCGGATGATCGCGATCATGTCCAGCGACATGGTGGCGACGGCACCGGTCAAGGCCAAGCTCGATGCCATCGGCTTCAGTGGCGGCGAATGCATGACCGACTCGCGCACCGTACTCAACTACTGGCGCAACACCCCCGATGGGCGCGTGGTGTTCGGCAAGCCACTGGGCCAGTTCGCCTACGCCGGGCGCATTGGCAACCTGTATGAAAAACCCTCGCCGGCGGCCGACAAGGTCGCAGCCGAACTGCGCCGCCTGTACCCACAACTGCAAGATGTGCCAGTGGTCAGCAGCTGGACCGGCCCCATCGACCGGGCCATGAAGGGCTTGCCGAACTTCGGCTACCTCGACCACCACCAGAACATCAGCTACGGCATTGGTTTTTCCGGCAACGGCGTGGCGACCACCGTGTTTGCCAGCCGCATCATCAAGTCGCTGGTCGAGCACGCCAATGACGAATGGGCCAACTGTGGCCTGGTCAACCAGAAGATGAAAATGTTGCCGCCAGAGCCGTTGCGCTTCTTCGGCGCGCACCTGGTGCGTGACGCCCTGGTTCGCAAGGAAACCCTCGAAGACCATGATCAGGATGCCGGTTTCGTCACCCGCCGCCTGGTGGCCATGGCCCCGGCCGGCTACGTGCCAGCCCAGAAAAAATAAGGAACGGACCGTGAGCGAACATATCGTACTGCTCGACGACGAGGGCCTGGCGCCCTCCACCCGCCTCAAGCGCCCCGACTGCGCGCACACCTGGCAGCAGTTTGCCTACACCTGCCCCGAGCAGATGCTCGACCACCTGCAGGACGCGACCATCGCCTTCACCTGCAGCGTGCCACTGCGTGAGGAACACCTGCGCCAGTTGCCGAAGCTGAAGATGATCTCGCTGGCCCTCACTGGCCGCGATATCGTCGACGTCGATTACTGCGACGCCCATGGCATCGAGGTCGCCAGCGTGCCGGGCTATGCCGCCAACACCGTGGCCGAGCACAGCCTGGCGATGATCCTCGAACTGTTCCGCCGCCCGGCCGCGTTCACCCGGCTGATGCGCCAGGTGCATGCCGGCGAGAAACCGTACCAGAACATCTACTTCAACCACCGCATCCGCGATGTGCGCGACAAGCAGTTGGCGATCATCGGCAGCGGCCCGATCGCCCTGCGCCTGGCGCACCTGGCGCGAGCCTTCGGCATGCAGGTGCTGTTCGAAGACCGCGGCGGCAAGCGCCAGGGCCCGGACTGCCGACCGTTGGCCGAATTGCTGCGCAGCTGCGACGTGCTGTCGATCAACTGCCCACTGACGCCGGCCACCTACAACCTGATCGATGCCGCGCAGTTGGCGCTGATGAAGCCCGATGCCGTGGTAGTCAATACCGGCCGTGGCGGCGTGGTCAATGAGGCTGCGCTGATCCAGGCGCTGCAGGCAGGCCGCCTGGGCGGCGTGGCACTGGATGTGGTCGAGCAGGAGCCGCTGCACCCGAGCAACCCGCTGTTCCAGCTGATCGACCGCGACGACTTCTTGCTCAACCCGCACATCGCCTGGAGCAGTGAAGATGCCATGCAGCAGTTGATGGACAGCGCCGTGGACAACATCAGCGCTTTCGTCGCCCGCCAAGCCAACGCAAAAAGGATCCGAAGCGCATGACCCTGGTCACCAAGAGCAACTATGTCGATGGCGCCTTCGTCGCGCTGGACAGCAGCAATGATGTGCTGGAAAACCGCAACCCGTCCAACCCCAGCGAGGTGGTCGAGCGTTTCGTGCGGGCCGACCAGGCGCTGACCGAGCGGGCCCTGCTGGCTGCCCGCCGCGCGGCGCCCGCCTGGGCCCGCAGCAACCCGCAGCAACGCGCCGACGCACTGGACTTCATTGGCACAGAAATACTTGCCCGCCGCGAAGAACTGGCCACGCTGCTGGCCCGCGAGGAAGGCAAGGTGCTGCGTGAGGCACTGGGCGAAGTCGACCGGGCCGGCCGTTCGTTCAAGTTCTACGCCCAGGAAGCCCTGCGCGCCGAAGGCGAAAAGTACCCATCGGTGCGCCAGGACGTGGGCATCGATGTGTTCACCCAGCCACTGGGCGTGGTCGCCATCATCGCCCCGTGGAACTTCCCGATCGCCATCCCGGCGTGGAAGATCGCCCCGGCGCTGTGTTTCGGTAACTGCGTGGTGTTCAAGCCGGCCGAACGGGTGCCCTCCTCGGCCTGGGCGCTGGCCGAGATCATCTCGCGGGCCGGCTTGCCCGCCGGGGTGTTCAACCTGCTGATCGGGCCAGGGCGCAGCGTGGGCGACACCCTGATCCGCTCGCCGCTGGTTGATGGCATCAGCTTCACAGGTTCCGAGCACACCGGCCGGCAGATCGCCAGGCTGGCCGCCGAAGGCATGAAGAAAGTGCAACTGGAGATGGGGGGCAAAAACCCGTTGATCGTGCTGGACGATGCGGACCTTGAACAGGCGGTGGAGGTGGCACTGAACGGCTCGTTCTTCAGCACCGGCCAGCGCTGCACGGCCAGTTCTCGGGTCATCGTCACCGAAGGTATTCATGACGCCTTCGTGGCGCGCCTGGCGGAGCGCACCCGCGCGCTGAAGGTGGGCGATGCGTTGCAAGCGGCTACCGACATCGGCCCCGTGGTCGATAGCCGGCAGTTGGAGCAGAACCTGTCGTACGTGGCCTCTGGCCTTGAGCAGGGCGCGAAGCTGGTGTGTGGTGGGGAGCGTATCGACAACCAGGCCGGGGCCTACCTGTTCACCCCCGCCCTGTTCACCGAGGTCACGCCGCAGATGCGCATCTACCGCGAGGAGATCTTCGGGCCGGTGCTGAGTGTGCTCAAGGTGAGTGATTACGACGCGGCGTTTGCGGCTGCCGAGGACACTGCATTTGGCCTTTCAGCCGGGATCGTGACCACTTCGCTGCGCCACGCCGAGCATTTCAAACGGCACAGTTCAGCGGGGATGGTGATGGTCAACCTGCCCACGGCGGGGGTGGATTATCACGTGCCGTTTGGCGGCAACGGCGCTTCGAGCCTGGGCTCGCGGGAGCAAGGGACCCATGCGCGGCAGTTTTTTACCCGGGTGAAGACCACTTACCAATTGGCGTAACCGGCGCTTGGTGGCGCCATGCGGCGGCAACCCAGGAATTGAACTACTCGCACGTTGAGGCGCTCTTAAACACTGAGTGGTTTATTTCCTTGGGCTTCACGCTACTGGAGAATACGCTATGCGCCACCTATTCCTCGCCCCCGCGCTGCTGCTCCTGCTGCCTGCCGGTGCTGCCTTGGCCCGCGTCGACGCGGGCGACGTGGCCACCTCGGCCGGTGTTTCCGCTTCGTTGTATTCGACCTTCAAGGACGACAAACGGATCATCCCGGCCCGTGACGAGCTGTCTGCGTTCGTCGCCAGCGGTGGTGCGATCCGCGGCGCCTATGTGGAGTCGGCGCTGGAACAGGCGCGCAAGGACCATCCCGGCCTGCAGGCCAATGATGAAGAACTGGCCCGCGCCATACTCTCGCAGGACGACCCTGTCGCCGACCATTGATAACACCGCCCTGAGCAAACCCGCCCCTACCCCTTTCGCAGCGTGTGTAGGTGCGGGTTTGTGCGGCAACAGTTCTCACATTGCTCGCAGTCGGCTGAAGGGATGATAGGCTTCCAGCAACAATAACAATTGCCGCCGAGTGAGCTGATGACCATCCTCTACGACGAGCGGGTCGATGGGGCGCTGCCTGCCGTGGACCTGCCCGCCCTGCTGCAGGCCCTGCATCAAGCGTTGCCGGGCCTGGCGATTCTGCACCGCGCGGAAGACCTCAAACCCTATGAATGCGACGGCCTCTCGGCCTACCGCACAATGCCGCTGCTGGTGGTGCTGCCCGAGCGTCTGGAGCAAGTGCAGACCTTGCTGCAACTGTGCCACCAGCGCGGTGTGCCGGTGGTGGCGCGCGGTGCCGGCACCGGTCTCTCTGGCGGCGCCTTGCCACTTGCCAAAGGCATTCTGCTGGTGATGGCGCGCTTCAATCGCATTCTCGAAATCAACGCCCAGGGCCGCTTCGCCCGTGTTCAGCCCGGGGTACGCAACCTGGCCATCTCCCAGGCTGCAGCGCCCCATGGCCTGTACTACGCCCCCGATCCCTCATCACAGATTGCCTGCACCATCGGCGGCAATGTGGCGGAAAATGCCGGCGGCGTGCATTGCCTGAAGTACGGTTTGACCGTGCACAACCTGCTCAAAGTGGAGATGCTCACGGTCGAGGGCGAACGCCTGACGCTCGGCAGCGACGCCCTCGACAGCCCCGGTTTCGACCTGCTGGCACTGTTCACCGGCTCCGAAGGCATGCTCGGCATCATCACCGAGGTGACCGTCAAGCTGCTGCCCAAGCCCCAGGTGGCGCGGGTGCTGCTGGCCAGTTTCGACTGCGTGGAGGATGCAGGCAGGGCCGTGGCCGAGATCATCGCCGCCGGGATCATCCCTGGCGGGCTGGAGATGATGGACAACCTGGCGATTCGCGCCGCCGAGGACTTCATCCACGCCGGCTACCCGGTGGACGCGGCGGCGATCCTGCTGTGCGAGCTTGATGGTGTCGAGGCAGACGTGCATGACGACTGCCAGCGGGTCGCAGCGGTGCTGACCCAGGCAGGCGCCCGCGAGGTGCGGCTGGCCTGCGACGAGGCTGAACGCGCGCGCTTCTGGGCCGGGCGCAAGAACGCGTTCCCGGCGGTGGGGCGCATCTCGCCGGACTACTACTGCATGGACGGCACCATCCCCCGCCGCGAGCTGCCCCGGGTGCTCAAGGGCATCAGCGAACTCTCCGAGCAGTACGGCCTGCGTGTGGCCAACGTGTTTCATGCCGGCGACGGCAACATGCACCCGTTGATCCTGTTCGATGCCAACCGCCCAGGCGAACTGGAACGCGCCGAGGCCATCGGCGGCAAGATCCTCGAACTGTGCGTGGCCGTGGGCGGCAGCATCACCGGCGAGCACGGCGTCGGGCGAGAGAAGATCAACCAGATGTGCGCGCAGTTCAACCGCGACGAAATCACCCTGTTCCACGCGGTCAAGGCCGCTTTCGATCCGCAGGGTTTGCTCAACCCGGGCAAGAACATCCCTACCCTGCACCGCTGCGCCGAGTTCGGCGCGCTGCACGTGCACCACGGGCAGCTGCCCTTCCCCGAGCTGGAGCGCTTCTGATGAGCAAGGACCGCGACATGAGCCAGGCCCTGCTGGACCAGGTCAACCAGGCACTGAGGCTGGGCACCGCGCTGCGTATCCAGGGCGGCAACAGCAAGGCCATGCTGGGCCGCCCGGTGACCGGGGAGCTCGTCGATACCCGCAACCATCGCGGCATCGTCAGCTATGACCCGACCGAGCTGGTGATTACCGCACGCGCTGGCACGCCGCTGCTGGAGATCGAGGCGGCGCTGCACGAAGCCGGCCAGATGCTGCCCTGCGAACCCCCACACCTGGGCGCCGAAGCCACCCTCGGCGGCGTAGTCGCTGCGGGCTTGTCCGGGCCACGGCGGCCATGGGCCGGGGCGGTGCGCGATTACGTGCTCGGCACTCGTGTCATCACCGGCCACGGCAAGCTGCTGCGCTTTGGGGGCGAGGTGATGAAGAATGTTGCGGGGTACGACGTTTCGCGGCTGATGGCCGGCAGTTTCGGGTGCCTTGGCCTGCTCACCGAGGTGTCGCTGAAGGTATTGCCGCGGCCGCGCCAATGCCTGAGCCTGTGCCTGCCGATGGGCCGCCAGCAGGCGCTCGCGGCACTGGCCGAATGGGGCCAGCAGCCGCTGCCGATCAGCGCCGCCTGCCATGACGGCGAGGCACTTTACCTGCGCCTGGAAGGCGGTGAAGGCTCGGTGCAGTCGGCACGCCAACGCCTGGGGGGCGACGAGCTCGACAGCGGGTTCTGGCACGACCTGCGCGAACAACGCCTGGCCTTTTTCGACGACCCGGCGCCGTTGTGGCGGTTGTCCGTGCCCATCGCCAGCGGGGCGCTGAACTTGCCTGGGCGCCAGCTCATCGACTGGGGCGGTGCGCAGCGCTGGCTGAAGTCGAGCGCATCGGCCCAGTCGCTTCGTGCCGCCGTCGCCCAGGTCGGCGGCCATGTCACCGGCTACGCGCCGGGTGAGGACAGCAGCGCACCACTGCCTGCGGCCCTATTGCGCTACCACCGGGCACTCAAGCAACAGCTCGACCCCCAGGGCATTTTCAACCCTGGCCGCCTGTACCCGGACTTATGAGGCCCTGCCATGCAAACCAATCTGAGCGAAGCCGCCAAACGCCTGGCCCGCGCCGAAGAGGCCGAAAGCATTCTGCGCAGCTGCGTGCACTGTGGGTTCTGTACGGCCACCTGCCCCACCTACCAGTTGCTCGGCGACGAACTGGACGGGCCACGCGGGCGCATCTACCTGATCAAGCAGGTGCTCGAAGGCGCGCCGGTCACCACCAGCACGCAACTGCACCTGGACCGCTGCCTGAGCTGCCGCAACTGCGAAACCACCTGCCCTTCCGGCGTGAAGTACCACGACTTGCTGGACATTGGCCGCGCCGTGGTCGAACAACAAGTACCGCGCCCGCTTGGCCAGCGCCTGCTGCGCCAGGCCCTACGGACCGTGGTGCCGCGCCCCGCACTGTTCAAGGCCCTGAGCTTCACCGGCCAGGCGCTGCGCCCGCTGTTGCCGGCGCTACTCAAAAGCAAGTTGCCGGCCCAGGTCGCCGCACCCGGACAAAGACCGGCGCCGCGCCATGCGCGCCGGGTGCTGTTGCTCGAAGGGTGCGTGCAGCCTGCACTGTCGCCCAATACCAACGCCGCCGCCGCACGCCTGCTGGACCGCCTCGGCATCAGCGTCGAACCGATCCGCGAGGCCGGTTGCTGTGGCGCGGTGGATTACCACCTCAACGCCCAGGCCCAGGGTTTGCAGCGCGCCCGGCGCAATATCGACGCTTGGTGGCCGGCCATCGAGGCAGGTGCCGAAGCCATCGTGCAGACGGCAAGCGGCTGCGGCGCATTTGTGCGCGATTATGCCCACCTGCTGGAGAAGGACACGCAGTACGCCGCCAAGGCTGCACGGGTCAGCGCCCTGTCCCGTGACCTGGTGGAAGTGCTGCGTGAAGAGCCGGTCGAGCAACTTGGCCTGTGCGCCGAACAACGCCTGGCCTTCCATTGCCCCTGCACCCTGCAACACGCCCTCAAGCTCAGCGGAGCAGTGGAAAGCCTGCTGACACGGCTGGGCTTCACCCTCACCCCGGTGCCGGACGGTCATTTGTGCTGCGGCTCGGCCGGAACCTACTCGTTGACCCAACCTGAGCTGTCACGGCAATTGCGCGACAACCGCCTCGACGCCTTGGAAAGCGGCATGCCGTCTATTATCGTCACCGCCAACATTGGCTGCCAAACCCAACTCGACGGGGCCGGGCGCACACCAGTAAGGCACTGGATCGAAGTCGTCGATGCGGCCTTGAACCCGGAGAACAACCAGGCATAGCAAGCCCGTGATCGCTGCTGATTGGACAGCAGGGGATAGCGGCAAGGAGAAGTGACCAAGCCTTCAGCGCGATCTGCAACTGATTCAGGCCTGGATCTAGGTGCACCAAAAGGCAGGCTACAGCGCACAGGCAGAGCCTGCCCATTGGCCAACTCAGACCTTTCTTACAAGCTATTCGGAATCGGCTTACTTGTGGCTTTCCGCCAGTAAAAACATGATCAGCATTCTCGATCCAGAGGAGGCTGCGCATGCACCCACAGAACCGCACCACCGCCGAACTACGCAGCGCCCTGCGTGAATTGATCGCCCACGAAATAAGCAACCCGGACGATGACCCGCACCTGTCGGGGGTGCTGTTTTTCTGCGCCACCGACGAGCGCACCCGTGAGTTGATCGAACGCATCGAGCTGCTGGCCAGCGAGGTCTTCTTCGACGCCAGTGGGCGTGCCATTACCCACAGAATGCAGGCTGTTGCGGTTGACGGGGTGCGTATCAAGCACAAGCACAAGGCGCCAACCGATGAGACGGTAATACGCATAGCACTGTCCGACAAGGGCTACATCACCGTGAGTGCGGCACGCTTGTAAAGCGCCACATTCGCACTGTGCGATGAATCGCGATCCGCTATCCTCAGCATTCCCCTGCTCCGGACCGTTTCATGGAACTGCACATCCGCCTTGAAGGCCGCAAAGGCCTGGCCGACCAGCTGTACCGGCAATTGCGCGCGGGCATCGACAGCGGCCACCTGGCCGCTGGCACCCAACTGCCACCCACCCGTCTGCTCGCCGAACAACTGGGCGTGTCACGCAAGACCGTGGCCGAGGCCTACTCGCGGCTGACCTACGACAACCTGCTCAGTGGCGTGGTCGGCCGTGGCTCCTTCATTACCCCGCAACTGCCTGTGCGCACCAACGAAGTGGCCGCCATCCCCCTGGCGGGTGCCGCATCCCTCGAGCGCTGGCAACAACGGGCTACCGTGCTGGGCAGGCGGCAACTGCAAGCACCGTCGCGCTATGACTTCGTCGGCGGCGCCTCGAGCAAGGCGCAGTTCCCCTTCGACCAGTGGCGCAGCTGCCTCAACTACGCCTTGCGCCGCAGCCAGCGCCATCCAGAGCGGCAGTTCACTGCCCAGGGCCTGCCCGAACTGCGCGAAGCCATCGCCCACCACATCGCCTACGCCCGCGGCGTGCACTGCAGCGCCGCGGACGTGCTGGTGTGCAATGGTGCGCAACAGGCGCTCGACCTGATCGCCCGGGTGCTGATCGAACCCGGTTGCCCGGTGGCCATGGAAGACCCCGGTTACCCGCCCGCACGGCAACTGTTTCTGGCCTTGGGCGCACGCCTGCAGTCAGTAGCGGTGGATGATGAAGGGATGTGCGTCGAACAGATCGCCGATGGCACACGGCTGATCTACGTGACTCCTTCGCACCAGTTCCCATTGGGTATGCCGATGAGCGAACCGCGCAGGCGGGCCTTGTTGGCACGCGCCGCCGAGCTTGGCGCATTGATCATCGAGGACGACTACGACTGCGAATTCCGCTACCAAGGGCCCGCCGCCGACGCCCTGCAGCGCCTTGACCGACATGGCCTGGTCGCCTACGTCGGGACCTTCTCCAAGACCCTGTTGCAGGAGTTGCGCCTGGGCTATGCGGTGCTGCCACCCGCCGTGCTGCAGGCCGCCTGCGTGGCCAAGCACCTCAGCGACTGGCACAGCCCGACCCTGCTGCAATGGGCCCTGGCCCGCTTCATCAGCGAAGGCCACCTGAACAGGCACATCCGCCGCTGCCACGACGTCTACAGCGCCCGCCGCGAACGCATCCTCGCGCGCCTGGAGGGCGACCTGGCGCCTTGGTTCAGCGCCATACCGGCCAGCGCCGGTTTCCACCTGAGTGCGCTGGCCAAGCCTGGGGTGGATGTCGAACTGCTGGCCAACCTCGCACGCAAGGTGGAGGTCGGCCTCTATTCGCTGGCACCGTTTTTCAGCGAGGTGCCGGTGCGTCCCGGGCTGGTGCTAGGCTTTGGCGCCATCGAGCTGCTCGACATCGACACCGCGCTCGACCGCGTTTGCGATACCCTGCAACGCCTCAATTGACCGGCGCCGCCTGGCCCTTGCCCGCCGGCCGTGCGATGGCGGCGGCATAGCCGCGTGGCGCGAAACACACTGTCACCAGCAGCATTGCCAGCACCGTCACCGTCAACAGCGTCCATGACGCCTGAAAGTCGCCACTGACATCGCGCAGCCAACCGGTGATGTACGGCACGATACCGGTGATGATAAAGCCGATACCCTGGACAAAGGCCGCTAGGCTGCCAGCCTCGGCGGGCGTTTTCAGGTGCTCCAGGGTCAGCGTCAGGCTCTGGCTGAAACAGGCCCCCAGGCCGAAACCGATCATCGCGACCCACAGGCCCATCGACAGCGTTGGCGCCAGCAACAGGCCAAGGAAACCTGCCAGCTGGATCGATAGCGCCAGCCACAACCCAGGCCGACGATCCACCCAGCGACGCAGCAGCAACGGCAGGCCCAGCGCGCCGGCAACCTGAAAGATCGTCATCAGCCCCACCAGGTCGCCGCCGCCCTGGGCAGTACCGCCATGCTCCAGGTGATAGGCCGGCAGCCAGGCGACCATGCTGGTGTAGCCGCCATTGATCAGGCCGAAATACAACGCCAGCAACCAGGCACGCCGCGTACCGAACCAGTGCCCGCCAGCGGCGCCCGCCAGCTTGGGCGCATCCTGGCGCGGCCGCAGCAGCGTCCAGGCCAGCATCGCCAGCAATGCCGGGATGGCCCACAGGCCCAGCCCGGCCTGCCAGTGCCCAAAGTACCCACTGATATGCGGCCCAAGCACCGCCGCCAGGCCACCACCACTCATCAGCGCTGCGGAATACATACCCATGGCGCCCGCCAGGCGACCCGGGAACCAGCGGTTGACCAGCCCCGGCATCATGCCCTGAACCACCGCGACGCCGAGGCCGGCGACCACTGCGCTGGCAATGAGCGCCCAGGCGCTGCCCAGTTGCAGCCGCCACAGGCAGGCCAGCGCGATCGCCGCAAGGCCCGCGAGCATGCCGCCATGCTCGCTGATCCAGCGCCGCAGCCAGGGTTGCAACAACGGCACCAGGCCCATGCACAGCACCGGCAGCGCGGTCAGTAGCGCCGCCTGCTGGTAACCCAGGCCCGTGCTGGCGCGCATGGGTTCGAGCAGCGGCCCGATGCTGGTAAGGATCGGCCGCAGGTTCAGTGCCAGCAGCATCACCAGCAACACGTTCAAAGCCGCTCTCATTGCGCGTTGGCCTGCTGCCACTCAAGGTACAGGTCGGCTTCGCCAATCGGTTTCAGCGCCCGCACTGGCAGGCTCTGTTGCTGCGGCGGGCGCGTCATCTGCGCGTAGACTGCGGCCGTGGACAACCCATAGGGCTCGCCCTCATCGTTGCCATAGGCGAACCAAGCCCGTTCGATGCCGCACAGGTGCATGGCCGCCAGGCACATCGGGCACGGGTGGCCGCTGGCATAGATTTCGGCGCCGTCCAGGCGCGCCTGGCCCAGGGCATGCGCGGCCTTGCGAATGGCCAGCAGTTCGGCATGGGCGGTCGGGTCCTGGCTGCTGTGGATCTCGTTGACCGCGCGTGCCACCACGCGCCCCTGATACACCAGCACGGCGCCAAAAGGCCGACCACCGGCCTTGATGTTGGCACGGGCCAGATCGAGCGCTTCGCGCATGTAGCGTGCTTCGGACATGAATCGGTGCTCCTGTTGCAAGACCTGGCCATTATCCCGGCTTGCTGGCGTTGACAGAAATGAAGAGATTGGATGCACGTCAGTGGCCACCTGAATGCACCGATTGGCCTCCCGGCAAACGCTGCGATTGGCTATCGGGCCGATCGACGGGCAGCGCTAAGGTAGCGCCATGTCCACCCCACACCTTCTGGAGAACACCATGAACACGCGTATCGAATGGGCCAAGCACGCACCGGAAGCCTACAAAGCCATGGTTGGCCTGGAACAGGCGCTGGCCAAGAGCGGCCTGGAAAATTCGTTGCTCGAACTGGTGCGCCTGCGCGCTTCGCAGATCAACGGCTGCGCCTACTGCATCAACATGCATGCCAATGACGCACGCCAGGCCGGCGAAACCGAAGCACGCCTGCAGACGCTGAGCGTGTGGCAAGAAACCGCCTATTTCACCCCGCGCGAACGCGCCGCGCTGGCCTGGGTAGAAAACCTGACCCGCTTGCCGGAGCGCGGTGCGCCACAGCCTGAGTACGAGGCGCTGCAAGCCCATTTCGAGCCGCAGGAAGTGGTCAACCTGACGCTGGCCATCGCCACCATCAATGCCTGGAACCGCTTCGGCGTCGGGTTTGCCATGGTTCCGGCGTAATCGATTGCTGATTGCCTGTACCGGCCCGTTTGCGGCCGGTACTGGCACACCTACCGCGCAACCAACCTGGCGCGATAGCTGCCCGGGCTCTGCCCCGTCCATTTCTTGAACGCCCGGTGAAACGCGCTGGGTTCCTGAAACCCCGCCAGCTCAGCCACTTCGGCGATGCTCAGTACCCCTTCGCGCAGGTGTTCAAACGCCATTGCCCGGCGCACTTCGTCCTTGATTTGCTGGTACGAACGCCCTTCCCGCTCCAACTGCCGGCGGAAGGTGCTGGCGCTGATACCCTGCTGCTGCGCCAACGCCGCCAAGGTCGGCCACTGCCCATAGCGCCGCGCACGCAGGTGGCGATAGACCTCGGCCACCAGGCCATTCTGGTTGCGAAAGCGAATCACCAGGCCTTGGGGCGCGCTACGCAAGAAGCCCTTCAAAGCTTGCAGGTTCTGCACCACGGGCAGGCGCAAGTAAGCGCTGTCGAACTCCACTTCGGTACGCCCACTGCCCAGGCGCAGGTCAGGCCCCCACAGCAGCAGGTCGTCGTCCTGGGCAGGGCGCGACACCGCCAGTTCGGTGCGGTCGATGCCAATGCGCCGCCCCGCCAGCCAGCACAGCAGGCCGATCATCAGCACCAGGTAGGTTTCCTCGGCGTATACCCGGGTCAGCGGGTCGGCGATGCTCGACTGCACGCTGATCACTGCCCTGCCCGCGCGCACCGTGAGGCTGCCGCGCAGGTCACGCAAGAACAAGCCAAAACCGCCCATGCACTGACGCAGGGCTTTTTCCAGGTTCGGCTCCAGAATCAGGCCGCGGCAGATCAAGGCAAAGCTGCCCAGCGGCATGCCGTGGCTGTCGAGGCAGAAGAACTCATCGTCCAACCGTTGAATCAGCGCCAGCCACAGCTGGGCGAATGCCTTGGCCGGCACGCGGGCCTGGGGCTGGTCGAGCAGCTGTGGATCGATGCCGACCGCACGCAGGTGTGCATCGCGCACGTCCGGGCGGTCGCGCAGGGCGTGCAGCATGGCCTTGAGGAAGTACACGGCGACCGTATCGCTATCGCGCATGGCGGGTTTCGCTGTCTATGCTGAGTGGCAAAAACTGCCAGGTTGAATGAACAGATCCGGCATAGGCTCTGGCAGAGCCTTTGCCTAGACTCGGGTGGACAAAGGGATCGCCGGCCATTCTCGCAGAGCCAGGCCCGGTCCCGCCATGCCTTCGCAATCGGAGCCCTTATGAGCAGCGCAGAAATCTACGTCGTCAGTGCCGTCCGTTCAGCCATTGGTGGCTTTGGCGGCTCTCTCAAGGACCTGCCGCTGGCAGACCTCGCCACCGCCGTGACCCGCGCCGCCATCGAGCGTGCCGGCGTGGATGCCGGGCAGATCGGCCACATGGTGATGGGCAGCGTGATCCCCACCGAGCCGCGTGATGCCTACCTGGCCCGGGTGGCGGCGATGAACGCCGGCATCCCCAAGGAAACCCCGGCCTTCAACGTCAACCGCCTGTGCGGCTCGGGCTTGCAAGCCATTGTTTCGGCAGCGCAGTGCCTGCTGCTGGGCGACACCGACGTGGCCCTGGCGGCGGGCGCCGAGTCCATGAGCCGCGGCCCGTACTTGCTGCCACAGGCACGTTGGGGCGCGCGCATGGGCGACTTGCAAGGCATCGACTACACCGTCGGCGTGCTGCAGGACCCCTTCGAACACTTCCACATGGGCATCACCGCCGAGAACGTTTCGGCCAAGCACGGCATCACCCGTGAAATGCAGGACGAGCTGGCCCTGACCAGCCAACGCCGCGCCGCACGCGCCATCGCCGAAGGCCGCTTCACCAGCCAGATCGTCCCGCTGGAACTGAAAACCCGCAAAGGCAGCGTGCAGTTCAGCGTCGATGAGCACGTGCGTGGCGATGTCACCGCAGAACAACTGGCCGCCATGAAGACCGTGTTCAAGAAAGACGGCACCGTCACCGCCGGCAATGCCAGTGGCATCAACGACGGCGCTGCCGGCCTGGTGCTGGCCAGCGGTGACGCCGTGCGCCGTCTGGGCCTGAAGCCGCTGGCACGCCTGGTGGCTTACGCCCATGCCGGCGTCGAGCCCGAGCTGATGGGCCTGGGCCCGATCCCGGCGACCCGCAAGGTGCTGGAAAAAACCGGCCTGCGTGTGCAGGACCTGGACGTGATCGAGTCCAACGAGGCCTTCGCCGCCCAGGCCTGCGCCGTAGCCCGTGCGCTGGACTTCGACCCGGAAAAGGTCAACCCGAACGGTTCGGGTATCTCCCTCGGCCACCCGGTCGGCGCCACCGGTGCGATCATCGCCACCAAGGCCATCCATGAGCTACACCGCATTCAGGGCCGCTACGCCCTGGCCACCATGTGCATAGGCGGTGGCCAAGGCATCGCCGTGGTCTTCGAGCGCGTCTGAGGGAAACTGACCCATGAACATTGAACAAATTGCCGTGATCGGCGCGGGCACCATGGGCAACGGTATCGCTCAAGTGTGCGCGGTGGCGGGCTACCAGGTGCTGCTGGTGGACGTGTCCGATGCCGCGCTGGAGCGTGGCGTGGCAACCTTGAGCAAAAACCTGGAGCGCCAGGTCAGCAAAGGCACGCTCGACGCCGACAAGGCCGAGGCAGCGAAAACCCGCATCCGCACCAGCACCGACTATGCCCAGCTCAGTGGCGCGCAGCTGGTGATCGAGGCGGCCACCGAAAACCTGCAGCTAAAGCAGCGCATTTTGCAGCAAGTGGCCGGCAACGTTGCCGCCGACTGCCTGATTGCCACCAACACCTCGTCGCTGTCGGTGACGCAACTGGCCGCGAGCATCGAGCACCCGGAGCGTTTCATCGGCGTGCACTTCTTCAACCCGGTGCCAATGATGGCCCTGGTCGAGATCATCCGTGGCCTGCAGACCAGTGACAGCACCTATGCCCAGGCCTTGCTGGTGACCGAAAAGGTCGGCAAGACCCCGATCACCGCCGGCAACCGCCCAGGCTTCGTGGTCAACCGCATCCTGGTGCCGATGATCAACGAAGCGATCTTCGTGCGCCAGGAGGGCCTGGCCAGTGCCGAGGACATCGACACCGGCATGCGCCTAGGCTGCAACCAGCCGATCGGCCCCTTGGCACTGGCCGACCTGATTGGCCTGGATACCCTGCTGGCGATCATGGAGGCCTTCCATGAGGGCTTCAATGACAGCAAGTACCGCCCTGCCCCGTTGCTCAAGGAAATGGTCGCGGCCGGTTGGCTGGGGCGCAAAAGCGGCCGCGGTTTCTTCACCTATTGAGGAGCGAGTGCCATGCCCCCGGTTAACGCTGCGATGCGCTGTGCCAGCTTTGAAGAGCGACGTGACCAGGCCATGGCGCTGTTTGCCGAGAAGGGTTTTGGCCAGGTCAGCATGCGTGAACTGGCAGCCCACGTGGGGTTGACCGCCGGTTCGCTGTATCACCATTTCCCGAGCAAGCAGGACCTGCTGTACGATTTGATCGAAGAGTTGTACGAGGAGCTGCAGGCCACCCTGGACCAAGGCCGCCGCGCCATGGCCCGGGGGGCATCGGCGTTGTCGTGCCTGATCGCGGCGCATTGGCAGTTGCATGCCGAGCGGCCCTTGCAGTTTCGCCTGGCAGAGCGGGATTTATGTTGTTTGAGCGAGGCGCAACAGGTGCACCTGGCGTCGTTGCGCAAGCGCTATGAGGCAGGGTTGCTGCGTTTGATTGCACCGCAGGCGAAACTGCCAGGGCAAGCGCTGGAGGCTACTGCGCATGTGCTGGCGACGTTGCTCAACCAACTGCCGGGGTTGCTCAAGGCATTGCCTCAAGAACAAGGCTTGGAGCTGATGGAGAACTTGCTGGTCGGTGGGATCGAGCGGACGCTGCGATAGCCTGCCAGGGCCTCTTCGCGGAGCACAGCGGATCGCCGCACCGCCGCGAAGGCCAGCTGCCTCAGCGCAACAGCGCCTGAATCTGTTCGTGCAGGGTATCCAGGTCGAACGGCTTGGCCAGGATCGGCGCCTTGCGCGTGATCGGGCTGCCCGATTCGAGAATCTCCGCCGGGTAGCCACTGATGAAAATCACCTTAAGCTCCGGTCGCAGTTTTACCGCAGGCTCGGCGATCTCCACCCCCGAAATGCCCCCTGGCAATCGAAAATCAGTGACCATCAAATCCAGGTGCGGCTTGCTCGCCAGGATCTTGAAGGCCTGTTCACCGTCTTCGGCCACCAGTACGTGATAACCCTCGCCTGCCAGGTAATCACGCAAAATCATGCGAATGGCCGGTTCATCCTCGACCACCAGCACCACATCTTGTGCATCTTCACTCATGATAACGCCTTGAAATTCTTACAGTTGGCCATCTGACCCCAGGCTTACGCAGAGGTTGCCCGCGCCTGGTCGTTTTGTTGTTGGAGCGTTGCCAGCGGCAATTGCAGGGTGAATGTGGCGCCCTGGCCTTCCTCGCTGTCAACCAGAATCCGCCCACCGTGGGCCTGGACGATCTGCTCGGAGATAAACAGCCCCAACCCCAGCCCACCACTGGCCTGCTGCGCAGCGACCCGCTCGAACTGCTGGAAGATCCGCTGCTGGTTGGCGGCGCTGATACCGATGCCCTGGTCCTGCACCTGTACCCAGGCCATGCCATCCTGCTCGAACACGCGAACCTCCACCGGCTTGCGTTCGCCGTAACGCATGGCATTGGACAACAGGTTGGCCACCACTTGTTCAATCCGAAACTCGTCCCACTCGCCCTGCAACGTTTCGCAGCACTGCAGCGCAATGTGCGTTTCCAGCGCCGTGGCCTGGGCCGTGAAGTTTTCCACCAGGCCACGCACCAGCTGGCCGATGTCAAACACCTTGGGCCGCAACGACAACTTGCCGGTGCGGATGCGCGAGACGTCGAGCATGTCCTCGATCAAGCGGATCAGGCTGTTGATCTGCCGTTCGTCACGTTCGACCATGGCCTGCAGCTTGTCGGCGCTGAAAGCCTCCAGGTTGCCCCGTGCCAGGTGCATCTTGCGCAGCTGGGTTTCCAGGATCAGGCCATTGAGCGGCGTACGCACCTCGTGCGAGACGATCGACATGAAGTCGTCGCGCATGCGCACGGCATGCTCCAGCTCGCCCCGCGCCAGTTGCAGTTGGTTCAGCAATACCTCCTGCTCCTGACGGCTGCGCTCCAGGGCTTCGAGCTGCCGACCTAGCACCTTGCGCTGGCGAAACAGGTCGACGAACACCGAGACCTTGCTTTTTACCGCCAGGGTGTCGAGCGGCTTGTGCAGAAAGTCCACCGCCCCGCTCTCGTAGCCCTTGAAGGCGTAATTCATCTCGCGCCCCGCCGCACTGACGAACACGATCGGGATGTTCTTGGTCTTGTCGGTGCCGCGCATCAACTCGGCCAGCTCGAAGCCGTTCATGCCCGGCATCTGCACATCGAGAATGGCCAGCGCGAATTCGTGCTCCAGCAGCAGCGACAACGCAGCTTCGGCAGACTGGGCCTGGTGCACCTCGCGGTCTTCGCCCTGGATCAGGGCATCGAGCGCCAGCAGGTTTTCCGGCAGATCGTCGACGATCAGCAGTTTGGCGATGGTGTGGCTTAGCATGCGCGGGTTTCCAAGGTCGCGAGCAGTTGCCCGATACCGCTCAGAGTAAGGATATGGTCGGGCTGATGCAGGGCCAGGGCGGCCTCTGGCATCAGGGCGACCTGTGCGTCGCGAGGGTCCTGGACAATTGTGCGGCCCCCATTGTTCTTGATGTAGGCAAGGCCCTTGGCGCCGTCTTCGTTGGCACCGGTGAGCAGCACGCCAAGCAGGCCGTCGCCATAGGCATCGGCCGCCGAAATGAACAGAAAATCGATCGCCGGGCGGGAGAAATGCACAGGTGCCTCCTGGCTCAGCGACAGCGTCAGGTCGTGCTCCACCGACAAGTGATAGCTCGGCCCCGCCACGTAGACCTGCCCGGCACTGATCCGTTCCTTGTCGCACGCCTCGCGCACCGGCCGGTGCAAGCGCCGCTGCAGCACTTCGGCCAGTTGGCTGTGGCGGTCGTCCGGCAGGTGCAGCACGCACAGCACCGGAAGGCTGAACGCCGGTGGCAGCGCGCCGAGCACCTCGAACAGTGCCGCCACCCCGCCCGCCGAGGCGCCAATCACCACTGCACGTACGCCGTTCATGATTTGCGGTAGATCCGTTCGGGCTTGACCAGTGGCTCGAAGCGCTCGCTGTAGGCCGAAAAATCTACCGACTCCTTGCTGCCCAGCACCAGGAACCCCCGATGGCAGAGCGACTCATGGAACAGCCCCAAGGCCCTATCCTGCAGCTCCTTGTTGAAGTAGATCAGCACGTTGCGGCACGACACCAGCTGGGTTTCGGAGAACACGCTGTCGGTGGCCAGGCTGTGGTCAGCGAAGGTCACGTTGTCGCGCAGGCTGCTGTCCATGATGGCGTTGCCATAGGCCGCGGTGTAGTACTCGGCGAAGTCGCGACGGCCACCGGCCAGGCGGTAGTTTTCTTCATACTCGCGCATGCTCTGCATCGAGTAGATACCTTGCTTGGCCTTGTCCAGCGAATGCGGGTTGATGTCGGTGGCATAGAGGATGGTGCGCTCGAGCAGGCCTTCCTCTCGCAGCAGGATGGCCATCGAGTACACCTCTTCACCGGTGCTGCAGCCGGCGACCCAGATCTTGATCGACGGCCATGTGCGCAGCAGCGGCACCACTTCATTGCGCAGCGCCAGGAAGTGGCTTGGGTCACGGAACATCTCGCTGACCGGGATCGTCAGGAACTGCAGCAACTGCATGAACATGCCCGGGTCGTGCAGCACCCGCTCCTGCAGCGCCGAGACTGTCAGGCAGTCGAACTGGCGCAGGGCATGAAGGATCCGGCGTTTGATCGAAGCGCCGGAGTAGTTGCGAAAATCGTAGCTGTACTTGAGGTAGATCGCCTCGATCAGCAGCCGGATCTCGATGTCGGTGTTGCGCTCGCTAGTCAAATTCGCTCCAGTTGCGGCAGCCACACCCGGATCAACGAGAACAGGCGGTCCAGGTCGATCGGTTTGGCCAGGTAATCATTGGCGCCAGCCTGCAGGCAACGCTGCTGGTCATCCTTCATCGCCTTGGCGGTCACGGCGATGATCGGCAGCTTGCGCCAGCGCGCTTGCTGGCGGATCAGCCGGGTCGCCTCGAAGCCGTCCATCTCCGGCATCATCACATCCATCAACACCAGGTCGATGTCGTCGTGCTGCTCCAGGCGCTCGATGGCCTCGCGCCCGTTTCGGCCGATCTCGACGATGGCGCCCTTGTGCTCCAGGGCACTGGTGAGGGCGAAGATATTACGCACATCGTCGTCCACCAGCAGCACTTTGCGGCCCTCGAACACCTTGTCGCGGCTGCGAGCGGTCTTGAGCATGCGCTGGCGCTCATGGGACAGCTGCGATTCGACTTTGTGCAGGAACAACGTCACTTCGTCGAGCAGGCGCTCAGGCGAGCGAGCGCCCTTGATGATGATCGAGAGCGAATACTTGAGCAGGTCGGCCTCTTCTTCACGGGTGAGGTTGCGCCCGGTGTAGACGATCACGGGTGGGAATGAACGGATGTCCTCTGCGGTCATGCGCTTGAGCAGCTCGTTGCCAAGCATGTCGGGCAGTTTGAGGTCGATGATCATGCAGTCGTAGATGTTCTCGCGCAGCAGCGCCAGGGCGTCCTGGGCCATGGCTACGGCGGTGATCTCGACATCGTCGTCGCCGATCAGGCGGGCGATGCTTTCACGCTGCAGGTCGTCATCTTCCACCAGCAGGATGTGCTTGAGCTTCTGGGTCAGTTTGGCTTCCAGGCGGGCGAACACTTCCTTGAGCTCTTCGCGGCTGGTCGGCTTGACCGCGTAACCCACCGCGCCCATGTGCATGGCCGCCTCGACGCGGTCTTCGACCGAAATGATGTGCACCGGAATGTGCCGGGTGCCGGCCAGCTCCTTGAGGCGCTGTAGCACGGTAAGGCCGGAGTGGTCGGGCAGGCGCATGTCCAGCAGCACGGCATCGGGAATGTAGCGCGCGGCCAGCTCGAAGCCTTCGTCGGCGCCCTGGGCCACCAGGCAGCTGTAACCCAGTTCGTGGGCCAGGTCGAAGAGGATCCGGGCGAAGTTCGGCTCGTCTTCGATCACCAGGATGCAGCGGCTGTCGAACGGCGCCCGGTCGCGGTCATCGGCGAAGGTAAGCGCCGGCAGTTTCGGTGCCGTGGCGGTGGAAACCTTGGGCGCCGGCGGCAGTGTGTCGACCGCAGGCCGCAGGCTGAGCGCCTCGACCTCCTCGCTTTCAACCTCGTAGCGCTCCGGTACGATCAGGCTGAACACGCTGCCTTGGCCCGGGCTGCTGTCGACGCTGATCTGCCCACCCAGCAAATGCGCCAGGTCGCGGGAAATCGACAGGCCCAGCCCAGTGCCGCCATAGCGGCGGTTGCTGCTGCCGTCGACCTGGTGGAAAGCGCCGAAGATCGCCTGCTGCTGGTCGGCGGCGATGCCGATGCCAGAGTCGCGGACGGCGAACACGATGCCGGTGCCGGCCTGGTAGCTGATGGTCATGTCGACCTGGCCCTGGTCGGTGAACTTGATGGCGTTGGACAACAGGTTCTTGAGGATCTGCTCCAGCCGTTGCCGATCGGTGAACAGTGTCACCGGCACCTGGGGCTCGAGCTTGACCTCGAAGGCCAGCCCCTTGTGCTCGGCCAGTGGCAGGAACATGCCGCGCAGGCCTTCGACCAGGCGCGCCAGCTGGGTGGTTTCTGGCCGCACTTCAAGCTTGCCGGCCTCGACCTTGGCGATGTCGAGGATATCGTTGATCAGGTTGAGCAGGTCGTTGCCAGCCGAATAGATGGATTCGGCGAACTTGATCTGCTCCCCGGTGAGGTTGCCCTCGCCGTTTTCCGCCAGCAGCTTGGCCAGGATCAGCGAGCTATTGAGGGGCGTGCGCAACTCGTGGGACATGTTGGCAAGGAATTCGGACTTGTACTTGCTTGAACGCTGCAGGTCATCAGCACGGGCCTGCAGCTCTTGCTGGGCCTGGCTGAGCTCGTCGTTCTTGCGGTCCAGGGCATCGGTGCGTTCGGACAACTGCTCGTTGGTCTGCTCCAGTTCGGCCTGCTGGGTCTCCAGGTGGGCCTGGGACTCCTTGAGCACGCGGGACTGTTCTTCGAGTTCTTCGTTGGCGGTTTTCAGCTCTTCTTGCTGCACTTGCAGCTCTTCGTTCAACTGCTGGGTCTCGGCCAGCACTTCCTGCAGACGCTGGCGATAACGCGCACTTTCGATGGACATGCCAAGGTTGCCGCCAACCCGCTCCATCAGCTCTTCATCGCGCGCCTGCAACGGGCGCAGGAACCCCAGTTCGATCACGCCGTTGATCTGCCCATCATCGGTGGCGGGCATCAGCAGTGCGCTGCGCGGCAGGCCATTGCCAAGGCCGGAACTCAAGCGGTAATAGTCGTCGGGCAGGTCCTCCAGGCGCAACAGCCGACCTTCACGCACAGCTTGGGCCAGCAAGCCATCGTGGTCGCCCTTGATCTGCTCGCGGGCCTGCTCTTCGGCGCTCAGGCCATAGCTGGCCACGCGCACCAGGCTGCCATGCTCATCGCGCACATACACCGCGCCGACCACGCTGCCCAGCGCCGCCGCGAAGAAGCGCAGGATGTTGTCGCCGAGCATCGGCAGGGTCAGTTGCCCCAGTACCTGCTGGGCCAGTTGGGTCTGGCCGTTGCGCAGCCAGGCCTGGTGCTCCAGACGCTCAGCAGCGCGCCGCTGGGCCTCGAGGTTTTCCGCGTAGCTGCTCGACAGCGCCAGCAGGTCGCGGCGCCCGAGGTAGGCCAGCAAGGCACTGAGGCCGACGATGAGCAGCACGAAAACCGAGATCGCGGTCACGGTGACCGAGCTGACTTTCTCGTTACGGGCCATGCGCAGTTGCTGCTCGGTGCTGATCAGGCCGTCGAATTCCTTGCGGATCTCGTCGGTGATGCGCTTGCCCCGCCCGTTGCCGATCGATGCCTGGTAGTCGCCCTGGTTACGGCGCAGGGTAATCATCTGGTTGCCGAAGTCGTTCCAGGCCTGCTGCAAGGCCATCAGCCGGTCGATACGGTCAACCTGCTGCGGGTTGTCCTCGACCATTGCGCGCAGGCTCTGAAGGCTGCCAAGAATTTTCGGCTTGGCCACCTCGTAGGGGTCGAGAAAGCGTTCGTCCCCGGTGATCAGGAAGCCGCGCATGCCGGTTTCCATGTCGATCGACAGCTTGACCGTCTCGTTGGCATTGCCGATCACCCGATCGGTATGCTCGACCCATTGCATGGCCGAGAGCAGGTAGTTGATCACCGCGACAAACGCCACGGCCCCCAAAAGCCCCACCCCAAGGGGCAGGCCGATGTTGCGGCTCAACAGCTTGCGGAAGCTTTGCTGGTCTATCGAGGCTGCTTGAATCATGTGATGACGCCCGAGCGAAAAAGTCCATTAAGAAGTGCGGCGAAAGACCGTTATTATTGCCAGCCACTGTGCTCACTGATAACAGCGAGTCTAACCAGCTTTGCCGAGCCTGGCAGGGCATTTAGCCAGTATTTGAAGGCTGGGTTTGCCAATCGTTCCATCTGATTGCAAGGATCGGTATCCTCGGGAACTTCTGCTGGCGTGCAGCGTACAGATTAAAGACATTCATTTGCACAGGAACCCAACCATGCACCTTCTGGTAGTCGAAGACGACGACATCGTACGCATGCTGATGGTCGAAGTGCTCGCCGAATTGGGCTACGAAGTCATCGAAGCGCAAGACGCCACCACCGCCTTGCGAGTGCTCGAAGATGCTTCGCAGGCCTTGGCGCTGATGATGACAGACGTGGGCCTGCCGGACATGCGCGGCGAAGAGTTGGCGCACCGTGCACGCGCACTGCGCCCGTTACTGCCGGTACTGTTTGCCAGTGGCTATGCCGAGAATGTCAACGTGCCAGAGGGCATGCACATGATCAGCAAGCCGTTCGGCATTGACCAGTTGCGCGACAAGGTCATGCAGATACTGCCCCCCTCCTGAACCCTGCGCGCACTCTTCGCGGCCACCCGCGAAGAGGCCCGCTCCCCTGCAATCGATTACAGCGTTCGGCGCAACAGGTAGGTGTCCATGATCCACCCCTTGCGCAATCTCTCCTGCGCCCGCACCTGCAAAATCCTCGCCTTCACCGCCTGCAACGGCCCGGCAATCAACACCTCGTCCGCGGTCCCCAGGTAGGCCCCCCAGTAAATTATCAGGTCAGGGTCATCGAGCGCAGCAAACGCGCCCTGCCCGTCGAGCATCACCACCACATTGTCGATGCGCGCCTGCTCGGCCAGGCGACGCCCCGGCAGCACGGTCAGCGGTTCACCGATACGGTTGAGCGGCACCTGATGCCGAGCGGCCAGGGCCTGGACGCTACTGATGCCGGGGACCACCTGCAGGCGCACTGCCAACCCGCCTTCGCGGACAAGGTCGAGAATGCGCAGGGTGCTGTCGTACAGGCCAGGTTCGCCCCACAACAGAAAGGCACCGGCTTCGCCGACAGCCACCTCGTCTTCGATCATGCGGGCATACAGCGCGGCGCGCTGGCGGTGCCAGTCCTGCACCGCGCCCACATAATCCGCCGCCTGGCCGTCGCGCGAAGGGTCGGCCACCTGCACCAGCCGGTAGCCACCCTCGGGTCGATAGCGTTCGAGAATCGCCTTGCGCAAGCGCACCAGTTCGTCCTTCTGCGTGCCCTTGTCGAGCACGAAGAAAACGCTGGCGCGACGTAGCGCCTCGACCGCTTCATAGGTGATCTGACGCGGATCACCCGGGCCGATGCCAATCAACAACAGGTCTTTCATTGCCCTGCCCTTTGCCACTACCCGTGGCCATTCTCGGCCAGTCATGGGTCTTTGGCAAAGCCACCGGCTAGAAGATGGAGAAGTTGTAACTGACGATGACGCGAGTCTCGTCCATGTCACGTGCCCACTTCTCATAGTTGCTGCGGTAAGTGGAGTTGCGCAGACGTACGCTGACATCCTTGAATGTGCCACTTTGCACCTGGTACTTGAACTCGGTGTCGCGTTCCCATTCCTTGCCTTCGCCCGTGCTGCCCGGGACCTTGATATGGTCGCCATTGATGTAACGGGTGAAGAAGGTCAGGCCGGGGACACCCAGCGCTTTGAAGTCATAGTCATAACGCAGTTGCCAGGAACGTTCCTGGGCGGCGGCGAAGTCGTTGACCTGGGCGTAGTTGACCAGATAAGGGTTGCTGCCATCCAGGTACGGCATGGCGCTGTCACCGTACATGCGCTGCCAGCCGGCACTGACCTTGTGGCCCCCCAGGCTGTAGCCGAGCATACCGCTGAAGGCACGGTGGTCGATGGCGCCTGCGCGGGCATTGCCGATGTCGTCGCTCTTGATCAGGCGCAGGTCGGCCGACAGGCTGCCCACCGCCAGCGGCTGGCTCGCCACCAGGCCGAGAAAGTGCTGGCGATAGATGTTCTCCAGCTTGGCCACCTGGTACTGGGCGCTGACACGGTCACTGAAACGGTAGTCGAGGCCCGCCAGGTCGAAGTGGTCGGCTTCGATATCGCAGGCATAGCGCTTGTTCTTGCAGTGCACGCGAATGTCCTGGCGGTCAGTGGAGTCCCGTGCGGTGTACTTGTTCAGGCGCGCCAGGGTGAACTTCAGATCGTGTATTTCTTCGGAGGTCAACAGCGCGCCGTGGAACAGGGTGGGCAGCAGCCGGCCATCGTTGTATTTGATCAGCGGCATGTCCGGCATCATCGAGCCGTACTTGAAGACCGTGTTGGACACTTTGACCTTGGCCGCCAAGCCCATCTTCGCGTATTGATCCGCCGAATGCCGCGGGTCGTGGCCAGAAGACGGCAGCAGGCCGCTGTTACTGTCCGCCGGGCTGGAATCGAGCTTTACCCCGAACAGGCCGATTGCATCAACGCCAACGCCTACCGGCCCCTGGGTAAAGCCGGACTGCACATTGAGGATAAAACCTTGCGCCCACTCTTCGCGCTTGGAGGCGCCCTGGCTGGAACTGCTGTGGCCATCACGGAAGTCGCGGTTGAAGTAGACATTCCGCGCTTCGACCTTGGCGCTGCTGTCTTCAAGAAAACCGGCGGCCTGGGCATTGACGCCGGCACACAAAAGGAACAAGCCGGCAACACGGCGCCCAGGGGCGTGAGGGAGGGGGGCAAACATGCGTGGAAACATCCAGAAAGAAAGGCAAAAAACAACCTGCAGCAAACACCTGCTGCGGTACTGCGACACGCCCGAACAGTCGCCGGGCATCATCTGAAATGATCGCGCAAAGGCTCTGGCTCAGGCCATTGGACCTTGGTCTAGAACCGTTCTCGATGGCCCTCGAACTCCTCACGAAATAGCGCCCGGAAAACCTGTAAAGTTCCGTGCTTACTTATAAAAAGTTTGCAGTTTACCCAGTAGCAATGAATGACTACACTCGATGTCAGCGAACAGCGGAACCCACCCCGTGGCCGGCGTTTTGTACTACTTCAATGTTCGTCACGCCCTGCCACGAAAGACGTACAGGAGTGATTACAGTGTCCAGACTTGCAGAGTTTCGTGCTGCCGAAAAAGCGCTTCAGGAACAAATGGCTCAACTGGAAGCGCTGAAAAAGGATGCCGGCCTCAAACGCGAAATCGAATTCGAGCAGAAACTAGTCGGCCTGATGAAAAGCTATGACAAGGGTCTGCGCGATATCATCGCCATCCTCGACCCCAAGGCGGCAACTCGGGCCACCAGTACTGCCCCCAAACAACAGCGCCGACCGCGCGTGGTCAAGGTGTACGAGAACCCCCACACCGGCGAGCTGATTGAAACCAAAGGGGGCAACCATCGTGGGCTGAAGGCCTGGAAAGAAGAGTACGGCGCCGCCACGGTAGAAAGTTGGGTACGCTGATGAAACGTCCACATGTACTTCACACTTTTTTCACAAGGGCTGGCTCACTATCGAGACAGCTAAAGGACTAGCGACCCCACGCGCCCGCACATGCGGGCCTCTCTTCCAGCGCCCTGCCTCGTGCAGGGCGCTTTCATTTGCGCAATCGCTTCACTGCCGTATCATGGCCAGCCTGTCTGTTTTGCCGGTGCCTCGCGCCCGGCCCCGTCTCAGGAGTTCCCATGAGCCTGCACGATCTGCAAACCCTGCCTGGCGTCACCGCGCAGCCGGATACCGCCACTGCCAAATTCGTCTTCAACCACACCATGCTGCGGGTCAAGGACATCGAGAAGTCGCTGGACTTCTACACCCGCGTCCTGGGCTTCCGCCTGGTGGACAAGCGCGACTTCCCCGAAGCCGCCTTCAGCCTGTACTTCCTGGCCCTGGTCGACCCGGCGCAGATCCCTGCCGATGACGCCGCGCGCCACCAGTGGATGAAGTCGATCCCAGGTGTTCTGGAGCTGACCCACAACCACGGCACCGAACACGACGCCGATTTTGCCTACCACAACGGCAACACCGACCCACGCGGTTTCGGCCACATCTGCATTTCGGTGCCAGACGTGCGCGAAGCCTGCGCGCGCTTCGAAGCACTCGAAGTCCCCTTCCAGAAACGCCTGGCAGATGGGCGCATGAACCACCTGGCCTTCGTCAAGGACCCGGATGGCTACTGGATCGAAGTGATTCAGCCGACTGAACTCAAGGGCTGAGCCTCAACGCTATTCGCTCGTCGGGCCGGGAACTCTCGGCCCCTTGCTGTGGTATATGAAAGTAACGGTTTCATAAGCACAGCGAGGTAAGGACGATGCAATCTCTTCACTGTGAACACCGCAAGTACACCATCACCGCCAGCGTGATGCCCCACCCCGACTCCCCCCTACCCTACGCCGCCGGGTGCCTGATCACCGACCCTGAAGGGCATACCAGCAAGCGCATCCCCATGCCGATGAAGTTCTTCTCGGACCTTGAGAACGCCCAGCATGTGTCACTGGCGCATGGGCGTGCCTTGGTGGATCAGCAGTTGGACAAGGGCCACAAGGCGTTCTGATTGCTAACCGGTGCTGGCCCCTTCGCGGCTACCCGCGAAGAGGCCGGTCAAGACGACCTAGATATCCCTGGCATATACCACAGCAGCTTCAACCTGCTCACGTGTCGGCCGCACGCCGGTATACAGCACGAACTGCTCCAGTGCCTGCAATGCAATCACCTCCAGGCCTGTGATCACCGGCTTGCCCAACGCCTGCGCCCGCTTGATCAAGGGCGTCTGCGCCGGCATCGCCACCACATCGAATACCCGCTCTGCCGCTGCAATGGCGTTCTCGGAAAACGCCAGCACGTCGGCCTCCGGGCCACCGGCCATGCCAATGGGTGTCACGTTCACCAGCATCGGCGGGCACAGGTCACCGAGTTCGGCAACCCACCGATAACCACAGACATCCGCCAGTTGCCGCCCAGCCTGCTCGTTGCGCGCCACGATCATGCCCTCGTTGAAGCCCGCATCACGCAGGGCGCTGGCCACCGCCTTAGCCATGCCGCCACTGCCGCGCAGGGCAAAGGCGGTGGCCGGGTCGACCTGATGCTGCTCCAGCAATTGACGCACCGCCAGGTAATCGGTGTTGTACGCCTTCAGATGGCCGCCGGTATTGACCAGCGTGTTGACCGACTCGATGGCAGCGGCGGAGGGGTCAACCTCATCGACCAGGGCCATGCAGGCCTCCTTGTAGGGCATCGACACCCCACACCCGCGAATCCCTAGAGCACGAATGCCCGCCACCGCCGCCGGCAGGTCGTCGGTGCTCATGGCCTTGTAGTAGAAGTCCAGGCCCAACTGCTGATACAGGTGGTTATGGAAACGCACGCCGAAGGTACCGGGCCGGCCGGCCAGGGAGATGCACAGCTGCGTGTCTCTGCTGGGAGTCGTCGACATAACCTGCTCCTTTTTCAGAACTGAATCGTTTCTTCAGCGTATCAGACGCAGCCGCTTGTCGTCCCTTACACAACGTTTATGGCGGGCGCGATCGCGCTCGCCACGCTGGTGATCGTTGATAAAACTAATGACCACTATCGAGCAAGTTGATTTCAAACCACCGAGGCTGCTGCGTAAGGTAGGGCCATGTTCCACAGGAGGTCCCCATGGCCACTATCCAGATCATGTCCGTTGTTGGCAGCGCCGTCCCCCCTTCACTGCGTCAGCAGGGCCAGCTGGCGTGCTGGTACCTGGTGCGCAACGGCGAGCCCGTGAGCGGCCCCCTGCTGACCCGCGCCTCGGCCCAAGCCCTGGCTGAGCAGTTGCAGCCAGGTACCCTGGCCGCTTGACCTGAACGTGTTGTGCGTTGCTCCCTCTCCCTTTTGCGGCCCGCCTTTTGGCGGGCCTTTTTTTTCTTCACGGAATGCTGGGGAAGTGGGGCTGCTATGTGCTTGTCGGGAGAAAGGGTGATGGCGGCTAGCTGCCATCACCGTGTGCGGTAACCGAACGATTGTTGCTGACGCCTTGCATGTGCCAGCGCATACGTGCAAGGGTAAAAAAGGAACGTCAGCCACCAAAAAGGAAGATAAGCACCTTATGCTTGGAATCACACGTATCCATCGCTACGTGCGCCCATTGCCTGCAAGCCAAGCTGCAGCCAGTGGGCGTGACGTCAACGGCAAACCAGGCGCCCGCCTGGCCGCAAAGCTTACCGCCCTCCTCTGCACACCCCGCGCCGTCCCGCCCTACCTCTGGGTCGACCCCGAGCGCGCCCCTGTTGATCGCCTGCCCCCTACCTGACCGCCCATGCGCCGTCATACCGCACTCGCCATTCAGTGACTGAAGGTGGGATGTTTCACGCAAGAAAAGGGGCAACACCCAATGATCATGTTTCAGGGCAAGAAAATTCACAGCGCCATCTTCGACATGGATGGCACGATGTTCGACACCGAGCGCCTACGTTTCAGAACGCTGAAACAGGCTTCGCTGGAAATCTTCGGCAAAGCCTTGAGCGAGCAGACACTGATCGGCTCGCTGGGCCTGAGCGCGAAAAGGGCCGAGGCCCTCGCCAAGGCCCACAACGGCGATGACTTCCCTTATGCGCAGATCCGCCAGCGCGCCGACGAGCTCGAACTGGAGCACGTGCGCAACCATGGCGTGCCGATCAAGGCCGGCCTGCTCGAGGTGCTGGAGCGCCTGCGCAAGTCCGGCCTGACCCTGGCGGTCGCCACTTCCAGCCGACGTGCCATCGCCGAGGAGTACCTGATCAATGCCAACGTGCTCAAGTACTTCGACATCACCGTCTGCGGCGACGAAGTCAGTCAAGGCAAACCCCACCCGGAAATCTTTCTGCGCGCCGCCCGCGCGCTCAATTGCCAACCCAGCCAGTGCTTCATGGTCGAGGACTCGGAAAACGGCTTGCTCTCGGCGATCCGCGCCGAGGGCCAGGCAATCCTGATCGAAGACATCAAGCCGCCCGCGCCCGAGGTCAAGGCCGGCGCGCTTAAAGCCTACCCTGGCATGCACGCTTTCCTCGCCGACTTGAGCGAGTGCGTGCCCGACCTGGGCATGCCGGCGCTCGACGATTCGTTCCCTGCTTCACTGAACCAGTTCCGTGTCGGCATCCACGGCTTCGGCGCTATCGGTGGAGGCTACCTGACCCAGGTGTTGTCCCATTGGGACGGCTACACGCGTCCCTGTGAAATCATTGCTGCGACCCGTTCACGCATGCTCCGGGAATCAGTCGCTGCGTTCGGCCGCTACAGCGTGCGCTACGGCGCCAGCGCGTTCGACCAGACCATCGACAATGTGCGCATGATCGACATGGACGACGAGGAGGCGGTGATCGAGATGTACAACGCCGCCGAAGTGGTCGGCATGAGTCTGCCCGAACAGGCAATCCATCATCAGGCCAGGGCCATTGCCAAGGGCTTGCTGCGACGCTTCGAACGTAGGGGGCGCGAGCTGACGCTCCTGATCGTGTTGAACAAGATCGGCGGTGCAGCGTTCGTCCGGCGCCAGGTGCAAGCGCAGTTGGCATTGCTGTGCACGCCACAGGTGTGCAAGCAGGTGCTGGAAAAGACCCACTTCGCCGAAACGGTAGTCAGCCGCATCGTTTCCAAGATCAGCAATGACGCGCTGGTTCGGCAGTTGCGCATCAAGTCGCAGATCTTCAGGAACAGCCTGGAGGACGAGCCGACGGTCACCCGCAAACCCGCCACGCCGGCCCCTGAGTACGAACGGCTGATCGGGCACTTCAGGCCTTTTGCGCAGTCCAGCAGCGCCATGAGCCAGTTGCACCTGATCCTGTTCAACAGCGAGCCCGACATGCCGCTGTACGTGGAGCGTGGCAGTGATTTGCTGGAGCGGCTGCGCCAGGTGAAAACGGTCGCGGACATTACCCAGATCCAGATCATCAAGAACCGTTTGTGGAATGGGCCGCATGCAATCATCGCCTGGTATGCCAGCCTGCTGGGGCATACCTGGGTTGGCCAGGGGATGGGGGACGCCCGTGTCAGTGCGCTGGCAGAGCGCCTCATTCACCAGGAAGTGGCGCCGGCATTGATGGCCGAGTACCCGCAGATGTCAGAGGTTGTCAGCAGCTTTGCCAATGCGTTCCTCGAACGGTGCAAAACGTCGTTCAAGGACCCTTGCGTGCGGGTCGGGCGCGATCCGATGCGTAAATTGCAGCGTAACGAGCGCATCCTCAGCAGCATCGACCTGGCGCGCAAGCATGGCATTCAGACGCCTGCGCTGGCGTTCGGGGCGGCGCTGGCCATTCACTATGCGCTGCACGGCAACGCCAGCAAGGACCGGGAAGCCCAGTTGATGAAGGCACTGTACAAGGCCAGTGACGAACGTGTCGAAGCGGTGTTGACCCATGACGGGGATTATCACGGCAAGCCTTACCTGGGACTGGACCCGGTCAGTGATGCGGACCTGGTCGAAAGCATTTCGGCCAACTTCCGGCTGTTGCAGCAACGGGACAGGGCTGACTGGACCCTACCCTCTGCGTTGACGCGCGGATCATCTCCATCCCACCTCTGCGAAGTGACGGAATGCGACCGGTGATGGCTCCGAGTTGGCCACGCTTGAAACGAGGGTAATGGGTACAGGATGGGTACAGGATTAAATTTCGTTCACGTAGCGCCCTTTAGTCATAAGGCATTCGACAGCAATTCAGCCATACTCCAGACATGTTTTTCACGTTTTGAAGAGTTTCGCAAAGCGGAGAAAGCCCGTATTTACGGGCCCTCCAGCCCTCCCCGCGACACTCCATCCCCCTCCAAAACACAGCCATTGGTACAAAAATTGGTACGATCCAGCTGTACGTCCATCCAGCACATTCCAGTGATGCTGCAGTAGTGTGAGAATCGATCCTCAGGCCGCATCACAAGCGGCCTGTGCATCGCTTCTGTCTAGTACAGATCGGCTAGTTTCGGCGACTTTCGACCAGTAAAACCGAGAGGCTTTCGAGCGGTTTTAGACACCATGCCCCTCCTCCGGCGTCCTGCCGAGTAGCCCGCCTAATCCAGCGTGGGCGCAACATTCCCTACCCCTTTGATCACCTTGATGCCCCATTCGGGCAGTGGCTCGTGGTAGCCGAACAGGCCGCAGGCGTACATGTCCTCGTGCTCGTTTAGGCCGTAGAGCCGCGCCGCCTCGGCAAACTCCAGCATCTCGCACAGCTGGTCTTCGCCCACTTCCCCGCGCCGGTGGGCGGCCATGGCCATCTCAGCCAGGACGGCAGCTCGGTTATCTGGATCGGTGGCTAGGGCGAACTGGTCGTTGAGCTCGTCCAGCCAGGCCCGCGGTAGTCGGCTCATCATTCTGCCTTGCACCACCACGACTGCGCGTACATCACGCCGCCGATCTCCTCGATGCCATTGATGTTCATGCCGAGTTGGGCCATGCCGTTGACCTTGGCATCGTGCAGCCGGGGTATCACGTCAGGCCCAGGGGTCGGATTGAACACCCAGGCCTGGGTCGCGACCCGGCCCAGTGGCTCACTGTGATTGTCGCCGATGTGGATGTCTGCCCGGAGCGGCGTGATCTTCCCGAGCTGACTGGTGGGGATAGCCACGCCATTCACGCGGCGGCGAACGAGGAGGAAATACATAGGGCACCGATACTGTACAAAAACACAGTATCCTATAGGCGAAACCTGGTACGGGGAATTGCCGATCAGCGGGTCAGTGCAATGGTGGTAGATCCTTTCCACGAGCCTTGGCTATGACCCGAAGCTGGTAGTCGGACACCGCCTGGAACAGAGATTCAGCCAGCAGGCGGAGCCGCTCAACCTCCTCTGGTGGAGCGCTAGAATCCTGAGCCTTGTGGTAGGCACGGAATGCGTCCACTGCCTGCTGGATCAGCGGCTCGCCGGCCTCAACCATTCCTACGAAAGTACGCTTGTCCATTACCATGCCCAGGCTAGTGTGGTGTTTCAGAAATACCACTGAAAATCATTTGCCCAGCGCTCGCGCCGCGCGAGCGACTGAGGCAAGGATGTCCTCGGCCTTCTTGTGCCACCGAAATGGCTTC